>NZ_CP040244.1:7042996-7344646 GCF_005517195.1 Streptomyces vilmorinianum
AGAACTCGCCGCGCGCGGGGTGGGGTTGCTCGAGCCACGGGTCGTCCTCGCCGAACCACTTCCGTACGGCGTCGAGGGTCGGGAAGGGGGCGGGCCAGCGGCGGAACCAGTCCTGCCACTCGCGCTGCGAGTTGGCTCCGAGGGCCGAGGCCCGCATGTCGCAGATGACCAGGGCCCGTACCAGGTCGGGGCGTTCGGCGGCGAGCTGCCAGGCCGTGAGGGCGCCCATCGAGTGGCCGACGAGGGTGACGGGGCCGAGGTCGAGCTGTTCGACGGCGGCGGCCGCGTCCGCGACGTACGCCTCGCGCGTGAAGGGGCCGGCGGCCGGCTTCTCGCTGTGGCCGTGGCCGCGTTGGTCGAGGGCGAGGACCCGGTGGCCGCCCGCGAGCCAGCGCGCCGTGGGGGCCCAGTGGGAAGCGCGTCCCATCAGGCCATGGAGCAGTAAGACCCCGGACGCCGCCGATCCTCCGGACGTACCGGCGCCCTCACCTCCCCCCGGCGCCCGGCTCTCCCCGAACTCCCAGGCAGCCAGGCGTACGCCGTCGGCTCCGGTGACGTCATGACGTCGGACCATGTTCCCTGGCACCCCCTCTTCCCATCGAGCGTGTCGAGCTCCGCCAGACTATCGAACCCTTATTCGAAAATGCGCTTCTGCCACGCAACACCCCTCGTTCGAGTGACAGCGCTCAAGGATTGGCGCGCGCTGCCGAGGGGAGATCTTCTGCGGGAGGCGGACCGCTCGGGGAAAACGGTCCGAGGGGATGACCCTGGGAGCTCGGGGCTCCGGGTCAGCACAGGGGAGGACAGGCCCCGGCGCCCATGGGCGCCGGGGCCCTCTGTCTGATGACGCACCGCCCCCGACGCCCTCATCGCAGACCCTCCCCGGCCTCGCACCCGGCCTCGCACGACCTGACCCCAGCCTGGCACGCCGAGAATGCGGCCGTGGCGATTCCGCCGTAAAACGGGCCCGGCCGGTTGCGAGAGACTCCTGAGAGCACCTCGCAACCGGCCGGGCCGGTAGATGGTGGGGCCTACCGCTTGGCGACGAAGACGTGCGCCGCGACGTCCGCGGCCAGCTCCGCCGCCTCGCCGCTGCTGCCGACCAGGACACCGCCCGCCGACTCCGTCACGCTCACCACGGAGCCGGGCTGCACGCCCGCACGCCGCAGCGTGTACATCAGCTGGGCGTCCGTCTGGATGGGCTCGCCGATCCGGCGCACGATCACCGTCTTGGCCTCGCCGCTCGCGTCCAGGTCCGCGAGCGACACCATCGAGTCGTCGAGGAAGGACTCCGCCTCGGCCTTCTCGCCCAGCTCCTCCAGACCCGGGATCGGGTTGCCGTACGGCGACTCCGTCGGGTGCCGCAGCAGCTCCAGCACGCGCCGCTCCACGGCCTCGCTCATCACGTGCTCCCAGCGGCACGCCTCCGCGTGGACCTGCTCCCACTCCAGGCCGATCACGTCGACGAGCAGGCACTCGGCGAGCCGGTGCTTGCGCATGACGCGCGTGGCCAGCCGCCGGCCCTCGTCCGTCAGCTCCAGGTGCCGGTCGGAGGCGACAGCCACCAGACCGTCGCGCTCCATACGGGCCACCGTCTGGCTCACCGTGGGGCCGCTCTGATCGAGCCGCTCCGCGATCCGGGCGCGCATGGGGACCACACCTTCCTCTTCCAGCTCGAGGATGGTGCGGAGATACATCTCCGTTGTGTCGATCAGTCCGGACATACGTGCCCCTCGATGAGTCGTGCGCTGGCCCTGCCCCAATTCTGACGCATCCCACCGACAACCGTGCCGCGCTGACCGAAGGGCGGTATTGACAGGGCAATGGTCCAGACCGCAACGTGATCCGCGACACGGCGACGTGACACGACGAGAAGGGCCTCTGGGATGAGCGAGAGCAAGCTGGCCGGGCAGTTCTTCGACGCCGCGATCGGTCTGCTGCAGCGGGTACGCGACGAGGACGCGGAGGAGATCGCCGCCGCCGGCGCCGCGATCGCCGCCGCCGTCGCCTCGGGCCATCACCTCTTCGCCTTCGGTGCCGGACACTCCTCCCTCGCCGCCCAGGACGTCGTCTACCGTGCGGGCGGCCTCGCCCTGATGAACCTGCTGGCCGTACCGGGGGTCGTGGGCGTCGACGTCATGCCGGCGACGCTCGGCTCGGCCCTGGAACGCGTGGACGGCCTCGCGGGCGCGGTGCTCGACTCCTCGCCCGCCCGGTCCGGAGACGTCCTGATCATCGTCTCCCTCTCCGGCCGCAACGCCCTGCCCGTCGAGATGGCGATGAACGCCCGCGCCCTGGGCCTGACCGTCATCGGGGTGACCTCGGTGGCGTACGCGACGGAGACGAAGTCCCGGCACGTCTCGGGGACGTATCTGAAGGACCACTGCGACATCGTCCTCGACTCGAAGATCGCCATCGGCGACGCCGAACTCACCCACGAGGGCATCGAGGCCCCCTTCGCCCCCGCCTCGACGGTCGTCACCAGCGCCCTGATGCAGGCCACGATGGCGGCGGCGGCCGAGGAGATGGTCCGCCTCGGCATCGAGCCGCCGCTGCTGCGCTCGGGGAACGTCGACGGCGGGCACGAGTGGAACGGACGCGTGATGGACGAGTACCGCGACCGGATCTTCTACCGCCGCTGAGCGCCGGGGGCGCACCCCCTCCACCAGGGGGCGTTGCATGTTCATGCGAAGGAGTGCATACTTCTGCGTATGTCCAAAGTGCTCACCTCCCTGCCCGTCGCCGCTCGTGTCGGAATCGCCTTCTCCGGGGGCCTCGACACCTCGGTAGCGGTCGCCTGGATGCGGGAGAAGGGTGCCGTGCCGTGCACCTACACCGCTGACATCGGCCAGTACGACGAGCCCGACATCGCGTCGGTGCCCGGTCGCGCCAAGGCGTACGGCGCCGAGATCGCCCGCCTGGTCGACTGCCGGGCCGCCCTCGTGGAGGAGGGGCTCGCGGCCCTGACGTGCGGGGCGTTCCACATCCGGTCCGGCGGCCGCGCGTACTTCAACACCACGCCGCTGGCGCGGGCCGTCACGGGCACCCTGCTGGTGCGCGCGATGCTCGAGGACGACGTGCAGGTCTGGGGCGACGGCTCCACCTTCAAGGGCAACGACATCGAGCGGTTCTACCGCTACGGCCTGCTGGCGAACCCCTCCCTGCGGATCTACAAGCCGTGGCTGGACGCCGAGTTCGTCACCGAGCTCGGTGGCCGCAAGGAGATGTCCGAGTGGCTGCTCGAGCGCGACCTGCCCTACCGGGACAGCGCGGAGAAGGCCTACTCCACGGACGCGAACATCTGGGGCGCGACCCACGAGGCCAAGGCGCTGGAGCACCTCGACGCGAGCATGGAGACCGTCCAGCCGATCATGGGCGTGCGGTTCTGGGACGACGCCACGCAGATCGCCGCCGAGGACGTCACGATCGGTTTCGAGCAGGGCCGGCCGGTGACGATCAACGGCAAGACGTTCGCCTCCGACGTCGACCTGGTCCTGGAGGCCAACGCCATCGGCGGCCGGCACGGCATGGGCATGTCCGACCAGATCGAGAACCGGGTCATCGAGGCCAAGAGCCGGGGCATCTACGAGGCGCCGGGCATGGCGCTGCTGCACGCGGCGTACGAGCGGCTCGTCAACGCGATCCACAACGAGGACACCCTCTCGATCTACTACAGCGAGGGACGGCGGCTCGGCAGGCTCCTGTACGAGGGCCGCTGGCTGGACCCGCAGGCGATGATGCTGCGCGAGTCGCTGCAGCGCTGGGTCGGCACGGCGGTGACCGGCGAGGTGACCCTCCGGCTGCGTCGCGGCGAGGACTACACCATCCTCAACACCACGGGCCCCGCGTTCAGTTACCACCCGGACAAGCTCTCCATGGAGCGGACCGAGGACGCCGCCTTCGGGCCGGTCGACCGCATCGGTCAGCTGACCATGCGTAACCTCGACATCGCCGACTCCCGCTCCAAGCTGGAGCTGTACGCCGGACTCGGCATGATCGGCACCCCGACCCCGGCACCGATCGGTGCCGCCCGGACGACCAGCCTGATCGGCGCGCTGCACGAGGGCGGCGCCGAGGCGATCGCGTCCGGCGGGAAGACGGACGAGGACGACGAGCTGCTCGACCACGCGGCGATGGAGTCCGGGACCGACTGACGGTACGTACGGGACGCCACGTACGGACATAGAAAGGGACACCCCCTTGGTTAGGGGGTGTCCCTTGTTACGTCTGCTGCTATGTCCCCGCCCAGCGCGGCGCAGAGCCAGTAGTGCGCGGCGCCGGGGGTGGGTTCCGCCGGGCCGGACGCGGGGGTGGCCAGTTCGGCGGCGAGTTGCCAGTAGCGGCCGATCACCGGATGGGCACCCTGCGCGAGCGTGCCCTTGAGGCTGCGGCGGAAGGCGGGGGTGTCCGCCGTGCCCCGCGTGCCGTGCGAGCGGGCGTAGGCGGAGACGAAGCAGTCGAGCGCCTCGCCCGCGCGGGGTGCCCGCCCGGCCCGCAGGTCCGGCGCGGCCAGTGCGTACGCCTCGCCGAGCCCCTCGTAGAGCACGCTCGGGCGGCCGTCCCCGTCGTCGGGATGCACGACGAGTCGACGCCCGTCGGCCATGGCGTCGGAGACGAGGGCGTGCAGGCGGGCGAAGGCCAGCACCTGGGCAGGCGTCGGATCCTCCGGTGGCTGCGGAACCGCCGCGTCGACGACCGTGGCGGCGACCCGCGCCGGAAGCCGTACGGGGAGCGTACGGCGCCAGAAACGCACCAGGGCCGCCGTGTCGGGCAGGGCGGGTACGGCCCCGAGCAGCCGCAGGCGCTCCGCGCGCTCCCCGGCGGTGCAGTCCTGGAGGAGCCGGAGGGACGCCTCCTGCCAGCGCAGCGCGGTCAGCCGTGAGCCGAGCTCCCGCAGCCGCCCCGCGATGACGTCCTCCAGCGTGTCGTCCTGGTCGAGGACCCGGCCCACCGTCGGGACCGGCAGGTCGAGGGTGCGCAGCGAGCGGATCAGCCGGAGCCGGTCGAGCGCCTCGGGCCCGTACCGGCGGTGGCCGCCGCTGCTGCGGCCGGCCTCGGGCAGCAGACCTCGGTCGGAGTAGAAGCGCACGGTCTTGACGGTGACGCTCGCGCGCTCGGCGAGCTCTCCGATGCTCCATATGCCTTCGGCGGCCACGACTTGAACCTCCCTCAGGGGGAGTTCCTACGGTACCGGCGAGGCCGAAAGAGCAGACGGCGAGGAGACGATCATGGCGACTTTCGTGTTGGTGTCGGGCCCCTTCACGGGCGGTTGGGTGTGGGACGAGGTGACCGCCCGGCTCCAGAAGTCGGGGGCCGAGGTGTATCCGGTGACGCTCACCGGCATGGGGGATCCGGCGGGACCCGACACGGACCTGGAGACGCACATCGAGGACCTGGTGCGGCTGATCGACCGGATCGATGCTCCGGGCGTGGTGCTCGTCGGGCACGACTACGGGATCCACCCGGTCCTGGGTGCCGCCGACCGGCGTCCGGTGCGGATCGCCCGGATCGTCTACCTCGACGCCGGGATGCCCCGGGACGGTGACCCGGCCCTCGCGTTCGTACCCGATCAGGAGGTCCGCGAGCGGCTGTCGTCGGGGGAGGGCGGGCCGACCGTTCCTCCGCCGTCGGGGGATGGCTGGGAGCACTGGGGCAGCACCGACGGGATCCCGGTCGATGCCCTCGACCGGCTCGACCGGCTCTCCGTACCCCAGCCGTCGAAGACGCTGACCCAGCCGCTCCGGCTCTCCGGCTCCCCCTTCGACCGGGCGGTGACGGGCGTCCTCTGCACCGCCAACGGTTCCTCCCTCGCCATGGTCGAGATGGCGGTCGCCTCGGGGCCGCCGCAGTTCCGGGTGCTCGCGGGGCCCGAAGTGACCTTCTTCGAACTCGGCACCGGCCACTGGCCGATGCTGTCCGCCCCGGAGGAGCTGGCGGGGGTGCTGCTCCGGGCGGCCGTGGGCGAGGGGCACCGGGTGAGCGCGCCGGCGGAGCACGAACGGCCGCAGTATCTCGGGCCGTTCCTCATGGACGTGGCGGAGGCGCCCCGCGAGCGCATCGGGCGGGTCGACCTCCATCTGCCGGCCGATCTGCCGGATGCAGATCACCCGCGTCCCGCCGTGGTGTTCGTCCACGGCGGCCCGATCTCCCCCGACCAGCGGCCCGGCCCGCGCGACTGGCCCATGTACGTCGGCTACAGCCGGCTGGCGGCGAGTATGGGAGCGATCGGTGTGATGCCGGAACACCGGCTGCACGGCCTCGCGGACTACGCGCGTGCCGCCGAGGACCTCGCCGAAGCGGTCGAACTCGTCCGGGCGGACCCGCGCGTCGACGAAGACCGCGTCGCGCTGTGGTTCTTCTCCGCCGGCGGGCTGCTGTCCTCGGACTGGCTCGCGGCGCCCCCGCCGTGGCTGCGCTGTGTGGCGATGAGCTATCCCGTACTCGCGCCGCCGCCCGGCTGGACGCTCGTGGACAGCCGGTTCCGGCCGGCGTCCACGGTGGGTTCGGCGGGGGCCCTGCCGATCGTGCTGACCCGGGTGGGTCTGGAGCACGACGTGATCGCGACGACGGTCGAGGAGTTCCTGACCGCCGCCGGGAACACCGGGGCCGATGTCGAGGTGATCGATGTGCCGCTCGCCCACCACGGGTTCGAGACGATCGACCACAGCGAGCAGACACGCGACGCCGTCGACCGGGCGGCGCGGTCCGTCCTCGGTCACCTGCTGAGCTGAGAGCCGTCAGGCGTCCCCGAACCGCACCCGGACCGTCAGGCCGCCGCCCTCCGCGTTCGGCGAGGCCGTCGCCGTGGCGCCGTGGGCGCGGGCGACCGAGTCCACGATCGACAGGCCGAGGCCCGCGCCCTCGCCGGGGGCGTGGGCGCGTTCGGTCAGGCGGCGGAAGGGTTCGAAGAGCAGCGGGACCGTGGCGGCCGGGACCTCGGGCCCGGTGTTCGTCACCTCGATGCCGACGTCCGGGCCGGTACGGACCTCCACCCTGCCCTCGGGTGCGTTGTGCCGTACGGCGTTCGCGAGCAGGTTGTGGATCAGCCGGTCCAGGAGCACCGGGTCCCCGTCGACGGTCAGCGGCCGGGCCCGTACCGAGACCGTGACCCGGCGTTCCGCCGCCTCGTCCGCCAGCGCGGCCACCGCCTTCCGGGCGGCCTCGTGGACCGGCACCGGCCGCCGCTCCCGCAGCCCTTGGTCGGAGGCGGCGAGGAGCAGCAGCCCCTCGATGATCCGTTCGCTGTCGTCGGCGACCTCGATCAGCTTCGACCGGATCCGGGCCACCCGCTCCGGGGACGGCTCCCCCGCGAGACCGATCTCGGCCGCCGCCCGCTGGACGGCGACCGGGGTGCGCAGTTCGTGCGCGGCGTTCGCCGCGAACCGCTGCTGGGCGGAGACGAGCCGTTCCATCCGGCCCAGCATCCCGTCGAAGGTGTCGGCGAGCCGCTTCAGCTCGCCCGGCGGCCCGCCGAGCGCGATCCTCTCGTGCAGGTTCTCGCCCGACAGCCTTCGCGCCGTCTCGGTGATCACGGCGACCGGGCGGAGCACCCGGCCCGCCACCCACCAGGCGACCAGGACGGAGAGCAGCGCGTACACGGCGAGGACGGTGACCGAGACCGTCAGGAGCCGCTCCAGGGCGGCGGACTCGGCCGCGTCGCTGACCGTCCGCGTGATCGCGAGCGCCTGGCGGGGTACGGCTCCGGGCGGGATCGGACCGGGGCTGGCCGGCGCGGCGCTCGGGAGGTCCGTAGGGAAGGACGTCGGCAGGTCCTCTAGCCGCTGCGCCGGTACGGCGGTGGTGACGGCCATGCTGATCGACGAGTACAGGCCCTCCTTCACCAGCACGTACACGACCCCCGTGAGCAGCGCGCCCGCGAGGACGAGCAGCCCTCCGTACAGGGTCGTCAGCCGGGCCCGTTCACTCCGTACGAAGGGGATCATGACGCGATCCGGTAGCCGGCGCCCGGCACCGTCTCCACCACCGGCGGCTCGCCCAGCTTGGCCCGCAGCTTGCTCAGCGTCACCCGTACCGCGTTCGTCCGGTAGCTCGTGTGCTCCTCCCAGACCTGCTCGATCAGGTCCTCGCCGCTGACCACGGCCCCCTCGGCCCTCAGCAGCGCCTCCAGGACCGCGAACTCCTTCCGGGACAGGTGCAGGTGGCGCCCGTCGCGGCTGGCCTGGCGGCGGGCGGTGTCCAGGACGATCCCAGCCTGTTCCAGGACGGGGGGCAGCGCGGGCCGGGCGCGCCGGCCGAGCGCCAGGACCCGGGCGAGCAGCTCGTCGTACGCGAAGGGCTTGGCCAGGTAGTCGTCGGCGCCGAGGCCGAGGCCCTCGACCCGGTCCCGTACCGTCCCCGCCGCCGTCAGCATCAGCACCCGGGTCATCAGCCGCTGCTCGACCACGTGGCGGCACACGTCGTCGCCGTGCATCCCGGGCAGGTCACGGTCCAGGACGAGGACGTCGTACTCCCCGAGCCGCAGTTTCCGCAGGGCTTCGAGGCCGTCGGCCGCGACGTCCACGGCGAGCGCGTCGCGGCGCAGCCCCTCGGCGATCATCTCGGCGAGAAACGCCTCGTCCTCCACCAGCAGTACGCGCATGGCCCCTGTGTATCCGAAAGGGACCTTTCGCCGGTGTTAACCAATCCGCTGAGAGAAGCGAAACATCCCTTCGCGGCACGCTCCCGCCCATGACAACTCGACTGACCACTCGACTGACCACTCGACTGACCACTCGACTGACCACTCGACTGACGACTCGGCTGACGACTCGCCGCGACATCAAGCTGGCCGCCGCTGCTGCGCTCGCCTCGCTCTCCCTCCTCACCACGGCCGCCTGCTCCGCCTCCGGCGACAAGGCCGGGACGACAGGCACCAGCGAGGAGGGCAAGAAGGCCGACCAGGCCTTCGAGCACCGCAAGTGCCTGCGCGAGCAGGGTCTTGACGTGCCCGAGCCCAAGCCGGGCGAGGAGGGCGTCGGGCTCACCATCGGCGGCGACGGCATGTCGAAGGAGAAGATGGAGAAGGCGTTCAAGGCCTGTCAGGGCAAGGGCGGCGGCGCCGGGATGGGGAAGGAGCCGACGCAGGCCGACAAAGACAAGGCCCTGGCGTACGCGAAGTGCATGCGCGAGAACGGGTTCAACATGCCCGATCCGAAGTTCGACGGCGGCGCGCAGCAGGCCATGCCGGTACCGGAGGGCGCGGAGCGGCAGAAGTTCGAGAAGGCGAACAAGGCGTGCGAAGGCGCGGCGCGATGAGCGAGCGTCCGATGAGCAGGCGAAAGCTCGTCGTCGCCCTGGTGGCGATCCTGGCGGTCGCGGGCGGGGGCGCGGCCGTCACCGCCCTGTCCGCGCCGGGACCGCGGCCGGTCACGAAGGACTCCGGGCTGCCGTACGCCACCGCCCCCATCACCCGCGGCGACCTCGGCAACAGCACCCAGCAGGACGGCACCCTGGGCCATCTCGGCGAGCGGAAGATCAACGCGGGCGCCGGTACGGCCGGGGTCCTCACCTGGCTCGCCCCGGCCGGGTCGGTCGTCGAGCGGGACGAGCGGCTCTACGAGGTCGACGGCGAGCCGGTCCGGCTGATGTACGGCGCCGAGCCCATGTACCGGACGCTCAAGACGGGCGACAAGGGCAAGGACGTGCGGCAGCTGGAGGAGAACCTCGCCGCGCTCGGCTACACCGGCTTCGACGTCGACGAGGAGTACACGGCGAAGACGGCGGCGGCCGTCAAGCGCTGGCAGAAGTCCCACGACCTGAAGCAGACCGGCACCGTCGGCCCGGACCGGATCGCGTTCGCGGGCAGTGCGGTACGGGTCAAGGAGGCGGGCGCCGCGCCCGGCGACCAGGTCGCGCCGGGCGGTCCGCTGCTGACCGTGACCGGTTCCGAGCGGGTCGTGCGCTTCCGGATCCCGGTCTCGGACGCGGAGTCGGCGAAGGCCGGCACCCGGGTGAAGGTCCGGCTGCCGGACGGTACCGAGCTGCCGGGGAAGGTGTCGGGGGTCGGGAAGAACGCGTCGGCGGGCGAGGACCCGCAGAACCCTCAGGACAGGACCCCGAAGATCGACATCACGGTCTCCTTCGACGACCCGCGGAAGGTCAAGGGCATCGACCAGTCCCCGGTCACCGTCGACCTCACCGGCGAGACCCGTAAGGACGTCCTGTCCGTACCCGTCAACGCGCTGCTCGCCCTGCCCGGCGGCGGCTTCGGGGTCCAGGTCGTCGAGAACGGGACGGCCCGGGACGTGGCGGTCGAGCTCGGCATGTTCGGGCAGGGCCGGGTCGAGATCAGCGGGGACGGGCTGCGCGAGGGCATGAAGGTCGGGGTGCCGTCCGCATGAGCACGGCGAACACGGGCGGCACGGTCAGCACGGCCGGCGCGGTCAGCACGGCCGGCGCGGGCGGCACGGTCGGCGCGGGCGGCGCGGCCGGCGCGGGCGGCACGGTCGGCGCGGCTGGCGCGGGCGGCACGGTCGGCGCGGGCGGCACGGTCGGCGCGGGCGGCACGGTGGTGCGGCTCTGCGGAGTCACCAAGGAGTACGCGGGCGGCGTCCGCGCCCTCGACGGCGTCGATCTCACGGTCATGGAAGGGGAGTTGCTGGGGATCGTCGGCCCGTCCGGCTCCGGGAAGTCGACCCTGCTGCACATCGTCGGCACGCTGGACCGGCCGACCGCCGGGACGGTGGAGCTCGCCGGCCATGACGTCGCCTCGCTCACGGACCGCAGGCTGTCGGCGCTGCGCGCCCGGCACATCGGGTTCGTGTTCCAGGCGTTCCATCTGGTGCCGGGGGTCGGCGCGTTGGAGAACGTCGCCGAGGGGCTGCTGTACTCGGGGCTGCCCCGGGCCCGGCGGCGGACGATGGCCGCCGAGGCGCTGGCCCGGGTCGGGCTCGCCGACCGGATGACGCACCGGCCGCACGAGCTGTCCGGCGGGCAGAAGCAGCGTGTCGCCATCGCCCGTGCGGTGGTCGGCGCACCCGATCTGCTGCTCGCCGACGAGCCGACGGGCGCGCTCGACTCGGCGTCGGGCGAGGCGGTGATGGAGCTGCTGCACGACCTGAACGCGGACGGCGCGACGATCGCGGTCATCACGCACGACACGGAGATCGCGGGGCGGTTGCCGCGCCAGGTCCGGATCCGGGACGGCCGGGTGGTGGCGGACACGGCACGCGGAAAGGTCGCGGTCTGATGTCCCGTACACGTACGTCTCGTACACGCAGGTCTCGTACGCACACGTCTCCTACACGCACCTTGAAGGCGGCCCGGCTCGGCCCTCGGGACGTCCTCCACGTCGGCTCGGCGGGGCTGCGCAGCCGCCCCGTACGGGTCGTGCTTTCGGCGCTCGGGATCGCCATCGGCATCGCGACGATGATCGCGGTGGTGGGCATCTCGGCCTCGAGCCAGGCCCAGTTGCTCCGGCAGCTCGACGCGCTCGGCACGAACATGCTGGTCGCGAAGCCGGGCGAGGGCATGTTCAGCGGGCAGGAGGTCAAGCTGCCCAAGGACGCTGTGGGCATGGTCGGCCGTATCGAGGGCGTGGAGGAGGCAGCCGCGACCGGCGACCTGACCCACTCGGTACGCCGCTCCGAGAAGATCCCCGAAGCCGAGACCGGCGGGATCGCGGTGAAGGCGGCCACGGAGGGACTCCTCGACGTGCTGCGCGGCGGGACGGCGTCCGGGACGTGGCTGAACGCCGCCAACGGCCGCTATCCGTCGGTGGTGTTGGGCCATGTCGCGGCCGAGCGGCTCGGCATCACCCGGCCGGGGCAGCAGGTCTGGGTCGACGACCGGTACTTCACCGTCATCGGCATCCTCGACCCGCTGCCGCTCGCCCCCGAGATCGAACGCTCGGCGCTGGTGGGCTGGGAGGGCGCGGAGCGGCTGCTGGGCTTCGACGGGCACCCGACGGCGGTGTACGAGCGGTCCACGGACGCGTCCGTACGGGACGTCCAGCGGCTCCTCGCCCCGACGATCGACCCGCAGAACCCGCAGAACGTGGCGGTCGGCGACCCGTCATCGGCGCTCAAGGCGAAGGCGGCGACGGAGGGCGCGTTCTCGACGCTGCTCCTCGGCCTCGGCGGGATCGCGCTCCTGGTGGGCGGGGTCGGCGTCGCCAACACCATGATCATCTCGGTCCTGGAACGCCGCCACGAGATCGGCCTGCGCCGCTCCCTGGGCGCGACCAGGGGCCAGATCAGGATCCAGTTCGTCACCGAGTCCCTGCTGCTCTCCGGCCTCGGCGGCCTGGCGGGCGTGGCCCTCGGCGCGGCGGCGACGGGCGCGTACGCGTCCACGGGCGGGCTGCCGTGGGTGGTGCCGCTGTGGGCGGTGGGCGGCGGCTTCGGCGCGACGCTCGTGATCGGCACGGTGGCGGGCCTGTACCCGGCGGTCCGGGCGTCGCGGTTGTCACCGACGCTGGCGCTGGGGGCGGTGTAGGGAGGAGCCCGGTGAGCTCTTCGACGGCGGGGCCCGGGGGCGTCTCCCCGGGCCCCGTCCCACGCGTGCGGGCCGCGGTAGTGGTTGCGGTGCCCGGCGGCCAGGACCGTGCGCAGCCCGGCCCGTACACGTCGAGCAGATCAAGGAGCGCGAACGCCGGCCGCACCTGCCCGGCCGCGTCCAGACGCTCATCGGTGAACACCGCGCCCGCCCAGTCCTGGGCGACGTCGAGCACCGTCAGCCGCCGCTCCGGGCGGTCGGCTTCGACCCACACGCGCCGTCGCGGGCCTCCGTGACGCCCTCCCCGGCCGGCCACCGGTGCGCGTCATCCGTCCCCGTGTCCATCGGGGCGGTATCCCGCCGAGCCCGTCGCGTTCACGGAGTCGGCCAGGTCCAGGTAGGCCGCCACCCGGCCCGCCACCGCCTCCGCGTACACCGCGTCCGGCCGCTCGAAGGCCGTACGCGAGGCCGCGCGGAGGAAGGTCACCGCGCCCACGGTACGGCCGCGGCTGCGCAGCGGCAGGCACAGCGCGTGGACCGCGTCGCGCGGCCAGTGGCGCTCCGCCGCCCAGTCCTCGGCTGCCTGCGGGGTCGACGCGACGGACGACGCCCGGACCGGGCCCGTACGGGAGAGGGCCTGGAGCACCGGATGGCCCGACGGGTAGCGCAGCGGAATGCCCCCGCCCGCCACCGGGACGACCGGGCCGGGCCTGGCCGTCGGAGTGGCGGCCACGCGGACCAGCCGCCGCTCCCCCGCCGCCGCGTCCAGCAGCGCGTGGTCGGCGAAACCGGCCAGCGCGAAGTCCAGCAGGACCGTCGCCGCCTCCCTCGGGTCCTCGCACTCGGCCGCCGCCGCACCCGCCCGGTGCAACTGGCTGTACCGGAACCGCAGCCGGTCCGCCTCCTGCTCCGCCAGCCGCTCCTCGGTGACATCCTGGAACAGCCACCCCACACCCAGCGGCACCGGTTCCTCCGCCAGCGGCGACGCCAGCCGCACGAACCCGCTGCGCCAGCACCGCCGCCGCTCGCCCTCCGCGGTCCGCAACGTCACCCACACCTCGGCCGGGCCCCGCGGCGGGCCCTCCGCCAACACGTGCTGGAGCGCGCCCTCCAGCTCCTCCACACCCTGCACGACCAGCTCACCGAGCGGCCGCCCGAGCAGCGTCGTACGGCCCGCGCCCATCGCCCGCGCCGCATGCCCGTTGACGACCGTCGGCCGCAGGTCCACGTCGACGAGTACGAGACCCCAGGGCGCGTCCTCGAACAGCGCCTCGCTCAACGCGATCGACCGCTCCAGGTCGATCTGCGCGTGCACCTCGCTGAACGCGCAGTACACCCCGGCCGGCGCGCCGTCCGCGCCCCGCACCCCCGCCGACTGCGTCCGTACGAGCACCCGGCCGCCGTCCTTCCGCAGCAGCGCGAACTCGTGCACCAGCCGCCCCGGCGCCTGCATCGCCCCCATCAACCGCGCCAACGCCTCCGCCGCGTCGGCCCGCCGCGCCGCCCACCCGTCGAACCCCCGCCGCCCGACGGCCTCTTCGGCCGACCAGCCGAGAATCCGCTCGGCCTCACGGTTCCAGTGCGTGACGGTCCCGTCGGCGTCGAAGGCACAGAGCGCCGCGTCCATCCCGTCGAGCAACGCGGCCAACAGATCGGCCCCTGGCACGGACGTGGTCTCGCTCCTGGCAGCACTCATCCCGGCACCCCCTGCAGGACGGTGTACGCGCGTGCATCCGCACGCCCCGATCATTCAACTTGAACGTGACGCAGGACACACCCGGTTCCATGAAATCGTTGCGTCCCGGAAACGAACGGACGGCGCGTGGCACGTGTCCGGATGTGACAGGGAACCGTCATTGCGGCCCTCCGCGGCGGCGCCGAGGATTCGTACATGCCCACCCCCACTCCGCACCGCGTCGTCATCGCGGTCTTCCCCGATGTCGATCTCCTCGACGTCACCGGCCCGGCCGAGGTCTTCGCACTGGCCAACCGGGAGACCGCCGGCCGAGCCGGACACGCCGGCTACCAGGTCCGGCTCGCCGGGCCGGTCGCCGGGGCGGTACGGACGTCGGCGGGAGTGCGGGTCGTGGCCGACCTGGGCTTCGGCGAGGTCGGCGGGGAGGTGGACACCCTGCTGGTGCCCGGCGCGGTCGACATGACCGGCGACGGGCCCGTCGCCCGCGTCGACGCCGAGGTCGTGGCGTGGGTGAAGGAGACCGCCCCGCACGCCCGGCGGGTGGCGTCGGTGTGTGTGGGCGCGCACGTGCTGGCGGCGGCCGGGCTGCTCGACGGGAAGACGGCGACCACGCACTGGTCGACCGCCGCCCAGCTCGCCGCCGACCATCCGGCCGTCACGGTCGACCCGGACCCGATCTTCGTCCGCACCGACCGCGGCCGGGTGTGGACGGGCGCCGGGATCAGCGCCTGCCTGGACCTCGCGCTCGCGCTCGTGGCCGAGGACCTCGGCGAGGACGTGGCCCTGGCCGTGGCCCGGCAGCTGGTGATGTACCTGAAGCGGCAGGGCGGGCAGAGCCAGTTCTCCGTACCGCTCAGCCGGCCCGCCGCCTCCCGCCGCGACATCGACGCGTTGCGGCTGTGGATCGCCGACCACCTCGACGAGGACCTGTCGGTCGAGGCACTGGCGACCCGGATGTGCCTGAGCGAGCGGCACTTCGCCCGGGTCTTCAGACAGGAGACGGGCGCCTGCCCCGGCGCCTACGTCGAAGCCGCCCGGGTCGAGGTGGCCCGGCGCCTCCTCGAGACCACCGACCGCCCGCTCGACCAGGTCGCGGCCGCGGCCGGGCTCGGCTCGGTCGAGACCCTGCACCGGGCGTTCAGGCGCCAGCTCGCCACCACCCCGGCGGCCTACCGCCGCCGCTTCCGCACCACCTGACCGAGCGACATGAGCGACATGGCTTCGCCATGCCCCGTTCCCCCACGAGAGGAACCCCATGACCACGAACCAGCCCTCCACGAACCAGCCCTCCACGACCCTGCGCGACGTGATCGGCCTCGACAACCGGCCGCCCAGGCTGAGCGACTCCGCCCTGATCATGATCGACTTCCAGAACACCTACCGCACCGGCGTCATGGCCCTGGAAGGTGCCGAGGAAGCCCTCGCCGCCGCCGCCCGCCTCCTGCAGCGCGCCCGCGCCGCCGGCACCCCCGTGATCCACATCGTCAACGACGGCGGCGAGAACACCCCGTACGACATCCGCGCCCACATCGGCGCCATCAGCGACGAGGTCGCCCCGGCGGGCGGCGAGCCGGTGGTGGTCAAGCGCGTCCCCAACGCCTTCCACGCCACCGACCTGGAGAAGACCCTGACCACCCTGGGCATCGAAACCGGCAGCGGCAAGGACCTCGTACTGGCGGGCTTCATGACGCACATGTGCGTCAACCACACCGCCCAGGGAGCCTTCAACCTCGGATATCGCCCCACGGTCGTCGCCGAGACCACGGCGACCCGCACCCTCACGGCCCCCGACGGCACACTCCTGCCCGCCGCCGCCCTCCAGACCGCCGCACTGACCGCCGTCACGGACCTGTTCGGCACGGTCGTCCCCACCGTCGACGCCCTCCCCGCCTGAATCGAATAAATCGCTTGAGGCTTCGCGGAAGGGTTCCTAAGGTGTGGAGCACACGCTGAAAGGAGGTGATCCGAAAAAATGGTTTCTTTTCGGACTCGTGAGGTGACTGCGGGCTAACGGCCTGCCGTCGCACTCTGTGCACCTCGGCAGGTCATCTGCCGAAACCCAAGCAGTCACCCGACCCGTGGGCCGCCGGTAAGTCCGGCCGGCTCTCGTCCGAACTCGAGCGGACGGGACCAAGGCCCACGGGTCGTCTGCGTTTCCGGTGTGACGCAGGGCACAGGGAACGTCTCCCCTCTCCCGCTCCTCCTCTGGGTGTCGGATGTCGTGACGGAGGGGGGAAGCCATGGTGGGGATCAGTGCCGCCCGGGTCGGTGCCGTACTGCTCGCCGTGCTCGCGCTCGTGCATGTGTACTGGGCCGCGGGCGCGACCCGGCCCGCCGGCGGCGAGCGGGGGCTCTCGCTTGCCGTGCTCGGGAGTGTCGTGTCCTTCGGGCCGACCGTCACGCTGCCGCTCGCCGTTGACCAGCAGGGCGAGGAAGACGACCGCGGCTCGCGGCGGCGCTACGGCTGCCGACCTTCCGCGCCGGGCAGGCGCTGCGGCTCAAGCGCGCGGTCCTCGTCGTGGACCGGGAGCGGGCCGTACGGCATGAGCAGTTCCCGGTCACGGACATCCCGCACGCCGTCGAGACGGCGCTCGCGCAGGGACGCGCGCCCTCGCAGTGAGACACGCGGAGACACGCACCCTCAGGGCGAGGCGGCACCGGTCTCAGGGTGAGAGGCGCTCCACCCGCCAGTCGTCGCCGTCCCCCATCCGTACGTACCGCAGCCGGTCGTGCAGCCGGTTCTCGTGGCCCTGCCAGAACTCCACCGTCTCCGGCACGATCCGGAAGCCGCCCCACTCCGGCGGCACCGGCACCTGCTCGTCGTCCGGGTAGCGCGCGGCCAGCTCCTCGTAGCGGGTGAGGAGCTCGTCGCGGGACTCGATCACCGTGGACTGGTGGCTCGCCCACGCGCCCAGCTGGGAGCCGTGGGGGCGGGTGCGGAAGTACGCCACGGTCTCGTCGCGGCCGGTGCGGGCCGCGCGGCCGGTGACGATGACCTGGCGGGCCAGCGGGTGCCAGGGGAAGAGCAGCGAGATGTACGGATTGGCCGCCAGTTCGCCGCCCTTGCGGGAGCCGTAGTTGGTGTAGAAGACGAAGCCGGCCTCGTCGAAGTGCTTGAGCAGCACCGTGCGGGAGGACGGGCGGCCGTCGGGGGTCGCGGTCGAGACGACCATCGCGTTCGGCTCGTGGATCGCCGGGTTCGTGGCGGCGTCCTTGAACCAGCGCGTGAACTGTTCGATCGGTTCGGGGGCGAGGTCGGCCACGGTCAGCTCCGTGGTGCGGTACTGCTCGCGCATGTCGGCGGGATCGAGAGCGTCAGTCACAGGGGCCATCCTGCCGCAGAGGCGCAGTCTGCCCGGCATCGCGTGCCGCTAATCCTTCCTCGCCGGATCGGCGGAGTGTGCCGGATGTCACGCTTCCCCGCATCATCGGAACCGTACAGACTCTTCCGCTGGATGACTGTTACTTCCCGACCAACACGGATGATTGATCATCGATAGAGGAGCCGCCTGATGTCCGACTTCGTACCCGGACTCGAGGGAGTCGTCGCGTTCGAAACGGAGATCGCCGAACCCGACAAGGAGGGCGGCGCTCTTCGGTACCGCGGCGTCGACATCGAGGATCTGGTCGGTCACGTCTCGTTCGGCAACGTGTGGGGCCTGCTGGTCGACGGGGCGTTCGCCCCCGGTCTGCCGCCGGCCGAGCCGTTCCCGATCCCGGTGCACTCCGGCGACATCCGCGTCGACGTCCAGTCCGCGCTCGCCATGCTCGCCCCCGTCTGGGGCCTCAAACCGCTTCTCGACATCGACGCCGAGCAGGCCCGCGACGACCTCGCCCGGGCCGCCGTCATGGCGCTGTCGTACGTCGCCCAGTCGGCGCGCGGTCAGGGCCTGCCGATGGTGCCGCAGAGCGAGATCGACAAGGCGCAGTCGGTCGTCGAGCGGTTCATGATCCGCTGGCGCGGCGAGCCGGACCCGAAGCACGTCAAGGCCGTCGACGCGTACTGGACCTCGGCCGCCGAGCACGGCATGAACGCCTCGACGTTCACCGCGCGCGTCATCGCCTCGACGGGCGCGGACGTGGCCGCGGCCCTGTCCGGCGCCGTCGGTGCCATGTCCGGGCCGCTGCACGGCGGCGCCCCGTCCCGCGTCCTCGGCATGATCGAGGAGATCGAGCGGACCGGCGACGCCACGGCGTACGTCAAGCAGGCGCTCGACAAGGGCGAGCGGCTGATGGGCTTCGGCCACCGCGTCTACCGCGCCGAGGACCCGCGCGCCCGCGTTCTGCGCCGTACGGCCAAGGAGCTCGCCGCGCCGCGCTTCGAGGTCGCGGAGGCGCTGGAGAAGGCGGCTCTGGAGGAGCTGCACAACCGGCGTCCGGACCGTGTGCTCGCGACGAACGTCGAGTTCTGGGCGGCGATCGTCCTCGACTTCGCCGAGGTACCGGCGCACATGTTCACGTCGATGTTCACCTGCGCCCGTACGGCGGGCTGGTCGGCGCACATCCTGGAGCAGAAGCGCACGGGGCGCCTGGTGCGGCCGTCGGCGCGCTACACCGGCCCGGCGCGGCGCAACCCGCAGGAGATCGCGGGCTACGCCGACCTGGCCGACTTCGCGGGCTGAGCCCGGCGGCCGGGTTCTAGCCGGCGGTGGTGAGCTGCCGCTCCTCCGCGAGGAGCAGGTCCGCGTGGTGGCGGGCCGCGACCAGCGGGTGGGCGCGCAGCTTGCCCTTGAGTTCGTTGCGGCCGTACTCGGCGAACAGCGGGTTCGCCGGGTCGGCCGAGTGTCGAACCGCGGGTTTTGACTTCCGCTCCCCATTCCCTACCGGGTGGGGATTCCTACCGCGGTCAGCCGACCGTCTCGGTGGGTTCCTGCTTCACCGCGCTGTGCCGGTACGGATACCGGTCTTACCTGCGCTCCACAGGCTGACACCGCCAGTCCGGCGGCCTTGGCGACGTTGACGGCCGCGTTGATGTCCCGGTCGAGGACGGCCCCGCAGCACCCGCACGTCCACACGCGGACGTGGAGGGGCTTGGGACCATCCTTCACACCGCAGGCCGAGCAGACCCCCGCGAGGTCGGCTCAAAGCGTCCAACGCGGTGGAAGGTCCGACCGTACTTCGCGGCCTTGTACTCCAGCATCGCGACGAACGCCGCCGATCCGGCGTCGTACACGGACCTCGCGAGGCGCGTCCGGCCGAGTCCCTTCACCCCAGGTCCTCCACCGCGACCGCTTGGTTCTCGCGGATCAGCTTGGTGGAGAGCTGGTGGTGGAACTCGCGCCGCGCGTCGGACACCCGCGCGTGAGCGCGGGCTGCCTTGACCCTGGCCTTGTCCCAAATCTTCGACCCCTTCGCCTTGCGGCTCAGAGCCCGTTGCGTGCGTTTGAGCTTCTTCTCCGCCCGGCGAAGAAAACGCGGAGCGTCGACATTCGTGCCGTCCGACAGGACGGCGAAGTGCCCCAGCCCGAGGTCGATGCCGACCACGGAATCCGTGTCGGGCGGTGTCTCGGGTTCGGTCTCCACCACGAAGGAGGCGAAGTACCGACCAGCGGCATCCTTGACCACCGTCAACGACGGTGGCACCGAAGGCAGAGACCGGGACCATTCACCCGCACCTTGCCAACCTTCGGCAACGACAGGTCTCCACGGGAAGTGATCTTCCAACCGGCGTTCGCGGTGAAGCGCACAGACCCGGCTGTCCTTCCGGCTCTTCAGTCGAGGCGCCCCCATTCGCGGGCGCTTGCCTTTCAAGCCGTCGAAGAAATTCCGATACGCCGCATCCAGATCCCGCAGGGACTGCTGCAGGACGACCGCAGAGACTTCGCTCAGCCAGACCCTGGCGGGCGTCTTCCTCGCCTCCGTGATCAGCAGCTTCGACAGCTCAGCGGACTTCGGGAAAGACTCGCCCGCAGCACGGGCGGTCTCACGAGCGCGAAGCGCGTCATTGTAGACCACCCGCGCACACCCGAATGCCCGTGCCAGCGCAGCAGGTTGAGGACCGTTCGGGTACAGGCGAAAGCTGCACCGAAGCTGCATGACGATCACCGTAGTACGGTCCGATCACCACCACGCACAAGAACATTCGCGCGAGGGACTACCGCGCTGATACAGGTGGAGCCCATACGTCGGAAAGCAGGTAACACCCGCTTCCGACAAGATGTCCGTGTCACCGATGCGGGCGAACCCGTTCTTCGTGAGGACTCTGCCCGAGGCGGGGTTCTCAGGGTGATGCTTGGCCTCAACGGACTCCAGACCTGGCAGGGTGCAGGAAAAGGCGAGCAGGTTGGCGACTGCCTTGGTGGCGTAGCCGTGGCCCCAGGCGTCTTCCCGGAGGATGTAGCTGATGGTGGCCATGGTCGCGGACCTTGGTCGCAGACCCACACATCCGATCAGCTCGCCCGCGACGACGACTCCCCATGTCCACAGGTCTCGTGGCGTCGCTTCGGCGGCGGCGAGGATGGCGCGGATCTTGTCCTCCGCCTGGTCCGCCGTGAGGGACTTGCCGGAGGTGAAGCGGACCGAGGCGCCGCTGTAGACGCGGCAGAGAGCTGGGGCGTCGTCCGGGACCAGCGGGCGCAAGGTGATCACGGGTGGGCCTCCGTCGTGAGGGCAGACACGAGTTCGGCGGCGGTGGGCCGC
The DNA here is from genome assembly GCF_005517195.1 of Streptomyces vilmorinianum. Taxonomy (NCBI): domain Bacteria; kingdom Bacillati; phylum Actinomycetota; class Actinomycetes; order Kitasatosporales; family Streptomycetaceae; genus Streptomyces; species Streptomyces vilmorinianum. The sequence continues at coordinate 7,063,767 of NZ_CP040244.1, forward strand.
GTGTCCGGCTCCGGGGCCAGGCAGGCGTTGATCGCTTCCTCGAAGGCGGGGAACGGCCACGGCCGCGCCTCGGCGAGGCGGAGCGTACGGGCCTGAGCGATCGCGTGGAGTTTGTCGGCACGAGGGGTGTCGTCCTCGTACCCGACGGGTCGCTGTCCGGTCCAGCACCAGAACAGGGAGGCGCCCAGGCCCCAGATGTCGGCTGGGGGCCGGGCGTGGATGTGGGTGTCGTCTGCCGTGGACAGGATCGTGTCGGCGATCTCGGGGGCCGTGGTGTGGGTGAGTGCTCCTCGGTAGGGCACCTGCGGGTCGTTGCCGGGGCCGCAGGCAAGGGCGTAGTCGATGATGTGCACGGTGCCCGCGTCCACGAGGGTGTTGGTGGGCTGTACGTCGGCGTGTGCCCAACCGGCGGCGTGCATGTCGACGAGGCACTGGGCCCAGGTCCGGGCGACGCCGAGGAGCCACGGACGGACCGAGGGACGGTCTCCCTCCGGGCCACGAGCCAGGGCCAGCGAACGCCACAGGGGTACCCCGTCGACCCAGCGCACCGCGAGCCACCGGCCGCCCTTCCATGGGCCTGCGTCGATCCGATACGAGCTGTCGATCGCGCCGGCGTTCACGAGGCGGACGAGGTTGCCGTTCTCCTGCTCCAGCTCGACGGCCTTGTCCCGCGCACGGGCGGCGTCGGGGACGTTGGCCTTGAGCGCCAGATCAAGGCCGTCACCCCTCAGCTTCCAGGCCCGCGAGCCGCGCCGGTCGCTCAGGAGGCGGGCCGTGAGGGGCACGCCGAACCGCTCGGTGAGGAGGTCGACGGCCTCGTCGGGAGGAGGAGTTGTTGGGCCCATGCCCGGACTTCCTTCCAGTCGTAAGGTACGTGCTCGAACACATCGCGACCGTCGTCCTGGGCCACAGCGAGCGCGGCGGCCAAGTCCGGGGTGGCTTGCAGAAACCGTGGATCGCGTCGGCGGACCGCTGCCCGCACGGCGATGAACGAGAAAGGAGCGGCCGGGATTCGCTCTCCTATCTGGCTGATCTCCTCATCGCCTTCATAGAACTTGCCGAACATGACACCGACCGGCCCGTACAGGTTCTTGAGCGCCCAATGCGGCCACGTCATCAGTTCGCGATGTCGTGCCCCGGTAACGTCACCCAGGAGCACGATGTTCTCGCACACGAGGGCGCCGTGGGGGCGGCCGGCAAGGGGTCGTATCCATTCGGCTGCCTGCGTCCCGGCGTGGAACAGCTCCGCCTCCACCGCCTCGGCGTCGCCGTCCGCCCGGTAGACCGTCCAGCCGGTGAGTTCGCGCTCGACGGACGGGGCAAGGTAGGGGCAGTGGGCTGCCATCTGCTGGATGTAGTCGGTCACGTCCACGGACTTCGGTTCGCCGGTGCGGGGCTCGACGAGGCGGAGCGCCCCAGCGGTCGGCCGGGACGCTCCGTCGATACGCATGACGGTCACGTGGTGCCCGGCACGACGTCGTCTCCGTCCCCGGTGGTGGGGCCGCAGTCCCACTCCGCCACGACCGTTCCGGTCTCCTTGTAGCGGGCGAACGCGGCCTCGTCGAGGACGCCCTTGTCGTCGGTGAACCAGATCTCAGGCAGCGGCCCGTACGCCTCCTCGTACGCGGCCACCCAGCCGATCGGACCGGTGCCGCTCATCTCGCGGTGGCCCAGGACGGCCCCGGCGTTGTCGGTGCAGAACGCCGCGTACTCGGGGGAGCCGAGCATCCGGTGCCACTCGGCATCGACGGCCCGCGAGAACATCTCGGGGGCGTTCTCGCCGTTCTCGAACCGCTGGCCAGCGATGACCAGGAAGCGGCCGAGCTCACGGCGCTCGGCGGTGATGGTGGTGGTCATGGGGTGGTACTCCTCTCGACGGTGTTTCGAGTGCTGCCTGGTTGATGCATCCGCTCCGGGCCGTTGATCCGGCGTGCGGGGCGGAAGTCCTCGGGTTACGTGACGAGCTGGATGTTGTCGGCCGCCGTGGTCCACTCGACGTTGCTCGTGGCCCTGATGTACGCGACACGAACGACGCGGCCATTGGTCTTCTCATGGACCACGGCGGTCAGCTCCCCCTCACCCCTGCTCGCGACATCGCGCACCTTCTTGTGCAGCCACGGGTGGACGTCCTCATGAAAGAAGGAGCTGGCGCTGCTCTGTTCGGGCTCCTCGGCGTCCTGCTCGCCCTCGCCGATCCGTTCCAGGAACTTCTCGAAGCCGGATTCGGCTCGGGCCATCAGGGCGGCGCTTGGCGCACCGTACGGCTGCGGCTCGTCGCTGGTGCTGGTGTCCGGCGCACAGCGAGGGAAGAGCGTGGTCATCGGCTTCTCCTCGGCGGGGTTGGTGCAGCAGGCCGTAGTGCGACGGACGGGACGCGTTGCGGCCCGCTGCTTCGGGGAGCCACCCGGAGGGGCGTTCAGCATCCGAGTGGCGTGTGACCAGTCAACCGCCATGTGCGTTTGGACAGATGGGCCAGGAGGCATGGCCATTCCGGTGACATGGCCAGGAAATATGGCCAGGCTGGTTTCCGGGCGCCGGGCACGGCCGAGGGGCGGCGATGATGAGTAGGCACGAGGACCGAGTCGAGACCGTCGGCCCACTTCTGCGACGGTTGCGTCGCGCAAGCGGGCGGACGCAGGAGGAGCTGGCGGCGCACCTGTCCGCACGGCGGGGTTACCCGCTGGAGCAGGCGATGGTGTCGAGGTGGGAGAACGAGGATCGGCTTCCCGACCCGGTGTCACGCAAGCTGCTGTCGGCCGAGTTCGGCGTGCCGGAGGAGACGCTGAGACGCGCGGTTGTACTTGCCCGGCGTCTTCGCCGCCAGCGGCACGACGCCCTCCGGAACGAGCAGGAGTCGGATGTGGACCGCCGCGAATTCATCGCCGCTTCGGCGGGCGTCGGCATCGCCGTCATACAGCCCGCTTCGCTGCTCTCTTCAGGGCGGAGGCTCGGGTCCGACGTGCCACGGCAGTTGAGCGCGCGCACGGCCCGGCTGCGGCGCCTTGACGACTTCGTCGGTGGCGGCGACACCCTTCACATGTACGTCGACGAGTTGTCGGTCACGACCAGGCTCGCCGGCGAGGGCGTCTATACCGAGCAGACAGGCAGGGCGCTGCGCGGGATCATCGCCGAGCAGGCTCAGCTCGCCGGGTGGGCTGCGTACGACGCCGGCCAGTACGAGGAGGCCCGCCGCCACTACATGACCGCGCTGGCGGCCTCCAAGGCAGCGGAGGACCCGGCCTTGGAAGGCAACTCCCTCGCGTTCCTTGCCTACCTTGAGTGGACTGTGGGCGGCGGTGCAGGCATTGCGTACGCGACAGCAGGGTTGGAGGTGATCGGTCGCGCCGGCTTCGCTCCGGCCGTGCGGGCGCTGCTGGCGGACCGGCTTGCCTGGCAGCACGCCACGTCGGGCCACGAGCGCGAAGCGGACTACGCGCTCAAGCTCGCGGAGGAAGCGATCAACGAGCACTCCGACCACCCCACGCCGGACTGGGCGTACTGGGTCGACCACGACGAAATCGCGATCATGACGGGACGCTGCTGGGCGGAGCTGCACCGGCCGCTCCGGGCCATCCCGGCGCTGGAAGACGCGCTGAGCCGGTACGACGACACTCGGGCCCGGGACAAGGCTCTGTATTTGTCGTGGCTGGCTTCGGCGTACCTGGACGCGGGAGAGGTCGAACAGGCAGCGGCGATCACCGGTCGGGTTCTGGACCTCTCTCAAGGGCTGGCGTCGACTCGTCCGGCGGGGCGGGCGCGGCTGATCATGAAGCGGCTGGGGGCCCACAGGACCCTCGCCCCCGTGAGCGCGCTGCTGGAGCGCGCAGAGGTCTAGCGGGTGGCCCTGGTGACCCACTCCAGGTACTCGGCCCGCCCCGAATCGACTCCCAGGGCGATGACCTCGGGTGAGTCGTAAGGATGCTTGGCCACCAGGCACTCCTCCAGGGCCGCACGGCGGTCGGCGGTCGTACGGAACGTCACCTGCCACTCCGTGCCCTCACAAACCTCACCGAGATGCCGATACGTCGTCTCAATGGGTCCGGTCACCTGGCCTGAAGCCGCCAGATTCGCCTCCACTGCCGAGCGAGAAAGCTTGCGGGCGGCGTCCTGGGAATCCACCGTCGTCATCACGATCAAGAAATCGGTCATGAGGAAAACGTAACGCCGGATCGCGCCGTGCACCGCCGTCTCCGAAACGACCGAACGACGACTATGCGGGTACTGCGGGCCGATTCTCCGCGAGGAGCAGGTCCGCGTGGTGGCGGGCCGCGACCAGCGGGTGGGCGCGCAGCTTGCCCTTGAGTTCGTTGCGGCCGTACTCGGCGAACAGCGGGTTCGCCGGGTCGGCCGTGACCCCGGGCGCCGTGGAGGCGTACGGGAAGGGCAGCGGGGCGATCCGGGCGTCGAGCCGTGGGTTGTAGAAGAACGGGACGGAGAAGCGTTCCGTCGCTCCGGGCGGGGAGACCACCCGGTGGTTGGTGGCGAGGAGATAGCCGTTGGTCGCCACTTCGAGGAGCTCGCCGAGGTTGACGACGAACGCGCCCGGCAGCGGCGGTACGTCGTGGAAGAGGCCGTCCTCGCGCTCGACCTGGAGGCCGCCGACCTGGTCCTGCAGGAGCAGGGTCAGGAAGCCGTAGTCCTTGTGGGCGCCGACGCCCTGGTCGGCGCCGTCGCCGGCGCTGCCCGGGTAGCGCACCAGTTTGAGGTGCGGGTGGGCCCGGTCGCCGAAGATGTCGTCGTAGAAGCCGGCGGGCGCGCCGATCGAGGCGAGCAGCTCGTGCAGCAGCCGCTCGGCGACCCCGCTGAGCCGCTCGATCCAGTTCAGGGCGGCCAGACGCAGCTCGGGGAGGGCGGCGGGCCACTGGTTGGGGCCCTGGAGCCACCAGTACGGGGCCTCGCCGGGGCCGGGGACGCGCGCGGGGCGCTCGGCGCCGATGTCGAGCTGGTCGCGCCAGTCGCGGGAGCCGCCGGTGCGCTCGTCGCCGATGCGGGTGTAGCCACGGAAGTGCGGCGAGTTGATGTTGTCGAGGGCGAGCCGGTCGGCCTCGGGAAGCGCGAAGAAGGCCCGCATGGCGGAGGTGAGCGCGTCGGTCTCGGCCTGGCTCACTCCGTGCCCGACGAGCTGGAAGAAGCCGACGTCGTGGGCGGCGCTGTGGAGCTGCGCGTGGAGGAGACGCCGGGCCTGGGGGCCGCGGTCGGCGGCGGAGAGGTCGACGATCGGAAGCTGGGATGCGTACGAGGAGCTGTGCGTCATGGTGTGCGTCCGCGGGGTGTCCGTACGGGCCCCTGGCCTGCGGGTTCTCCGCGTGTGGCCTGGGGGGGTGGGGTGGGCGTCTGGGTCAGGGGTGACGCGGACAGCCCATGCTCGCGACGCGGAGGAAGTCCACGTGGCGGCGGCGTACGAGCGAAAGCATGCGACCAGCGTACTGCGGGGCGCGCGGTACGTATGTGGCGCCGGTCACGCCCCCGGGCAGTGTGGGCGGCGGCGCTCAGCCGAGGGCCTCGTCCAGGAGCTTCGACCACTGGGCCACGACCCGTTCGCGGCGCGCCGCGTCGTCGGTCAGGAGGGTGGCAAGGCCCAGGCCGCGGGCCATGTCGAGCAGGCCCTGGACCGTCTCCCGTACGCCGGGGACGGACTCGTCCGCGGCGAGGAGCTCCACCGCGATGCGGTGGGACTCGCGGCCGACGCGGGCCTCCAGTTCGGTGACCCGGGCGTGGAGCTGGGGCTCGTGGGCCGCGGCCACCCAGAGGTGGAGAGCCGCGCGGAAGAGCGGGCCGGTGAAGAGGTCGACCAGGGCCGCGACGGCCTCGTGGCGGTCGCGGGCCGGGAGGGTGCGCAGGGCCTGGGAGCGTTCCTCGGCGACGTACTCGACGGCCGCCGTGAACAGGTCCTCCCGGGTCGGGAAGTGGTGCTGGGCGGCTCCGCGCGAGACGCCGGCGCGCTCGGCCACCGCGGAGACGGTGGAGCCCGCCCAGCCGTGTTCGGCCAGGCAGGCCACCGCCGCCTCCAGGAGCCGCTGCCGGGTGGCGCGGCTCCTGTCCTGCTTCGGGCCCTGCTTCGGGCCCTGCTTGGGGCCGGTCACAACCGCCATTCGGGGTCCCGTCGTTCGAGGAAGGCCGTCATCCCCTCGCGCGCCTCGGCGGAGGCGAACAGGGAGGCCGACCTCTGCACCAGGTCCTCCGCGTCACACTCGAAGGTCTCCAGGACTTTAGCCGTGAGCAGGCGCTTCGACTCGGCCAGGCCCTGCGGGGAGGCCCGGCGCAGGCCGTCGAGGATGCCGGGAAGGGCCTCCTCCTCGGCCGTCACCAGGCCCATCCGTACCGCCTCCGCCACGCCGAAGCCCTCCCCCGTCAGGTAGTGGCGGGCCGCCGCCCGTGGCTCCAGCCTGGGCAGCAGCGTCAGCGAGATGACGGCGGGCGCGACCCCGATCCGTACCTCCGTCAGCGCGAAGTCCGACGCGTCCGAGGCCACCACGATGTCGCACGCCCCCAGCAGCCCGAGGCCGCCCGCCCGCACATGGCCCCGCACGACGCCCACGACCGGCTTCGGCAGCTCCACGATCCGCCGGAGCAGGTCCACGAAGGCGTACGGGCTCGGCGGCGCCTTCAGGTCGGCGCCCGCGCAGAACGTCGAGCCGGTGTGCGTGAGGACCACCGCCCGTACCGCCGGGTCCTGCCCGCACTCCGTGAGCGCCTCCGCCAGCTCGGCGACCAGGGCCGCCGAGAGGGCGTTGCGGGTCTCCGGGGAGTCCAGCGTCAGAGTGGCGATGCCACGGTCCAGCTTCATTCGCGATCCCTCAGTTCTCGGCGCAGAATCTTCCCCGACGCTGCCCGCGGCACCCCGTCGACGAACTCCACCCGCCGGATCTTCTTGTACGGGGAGACCCGTTCGGCCACGTACGCCATGACGTCCTCGCCGCTCAGGTCCGCCGCGCTCGCCTGCCGGACGACGTACGCCTTCGGTATCTCGTTGCCGGCCTCGTCCGTCACCCCGATCACCGCGGCGTCCGCGATCCCCTCGTGGGTGAGCAGCAGGGCTTCGAGCTCGGCCGGGGCGACCTGGAAGCCCTTGTACTTGATGAGTTCCTTGACCCGGTCGACGACGAAGAGCCAGCCGCCCTCGTCGACCCGCCCGATGTCGCCGGTGTGCACCCAGCCGTCGGCGTCGATCATGGCGGCGGTGGCGTCCGGGCGGCCCAGATAGCCCTTCATGACCTGCGGGCCGCGGATGGCGACCTCGCCCTCCGCGCCCGGCTCGGCGTCGCGCGCCGGGTCGTCGAGGGACAGGATCCGCATCTCGGTGGACGGGAGCAGCTTGCCGACGGCTCCGGGCGGCGGGTTGACGGCGTCGAGGGGGACGACGTGCGTGCCCGGGGACAGCTCGGTCATCCCGTACGCCTGGCGGACCGGCGGCAGCTTGAGCCGGGCCGAGCACGCCTCGGCGAGGGAGGCGTCGAGCGGGGCGGCGGCGCTGACGATGTACTCCAGGCAGGAGAGGTCGTAGTCGGCGACGGCCGGGTGCTTGGCGAGCGCGAGGACGATCGGCGGGGCCACGTACAGGCCGTTGATGCGGTGCTTCTCGATCGCCGCGAGGAACTGGTCGAGCTCGAAGCGGGGCAGGACGACGACGGTGGCGCCCTGGCGGAGGGGCGCGTTCATGAGGGCGGTGAGCCCGTAGATGTGGAAGAAGGGCAGCACGGCGAGGATCCGGTCGCCCGGGCCCATGGGGATGAAGGGCTCCAGCTGCGCGAGGTTGGTGGCGATCGAGGTGTGGGTGAGCATCACGCCCTTGGGGATGCCCGTGGTGCCGGAGGAGTACGGGAGGGCCGCCACGTCCTCGTCGGGGTCGAACTCCACGGCCGGTGCGGGGGCGGTGGACGCCAGGAAGGACTGGAGCGAGCGGACGTCCTCCCCCTCGGGGGCCTGGTCGCAGAGGAATATCTCCTCGATGCCGCCCGCGAGTTCGGCCGCCGCCCGGGCCGCCGGGAGCAGCGGTGAGACGGTGACGATCCAGCGGGCGGCGGAGTCCCGGAGCTGCTTCGCGAACTCCTCGGGCGTGGCCAGGGGGTGGACGGTGGTGACGGAGGCCCCGGCGCGGGTGGCGGCGTAGAAGGCGATCGGGAACAGCACGGTGTTGGGGCTGTGCAGGGCGAGCACGTCGCCCTTGCGGACCCCGGCCTCGGCGAGCCCGGCGGCGACGAGCCGGTGGAAGGCGTCGACCTGCGCGTACGTGAGGGACAGTGCACCGGCCCCGTCGATCAGGGCGGGGGTGTCGCCGTACTCGGCGGCCCGTCCGAGGACCGCGTCGTGGATGGGGAGGGAGACGGTCGGGACGGGCTCGTACTCGCTGTGGAACACCATGCGTGGCCCCCTGGAGAGGTGGAAGGTGGCGCCAGGATCGCGTGTGTCAGTACGACTTGGGGAGACCCAGGGACTGGTGCGATACGTAGTTCAGGATCATTTCCCGGCTCACGGGCGCGATCCGGGCCACGCGGGAGGCGGTGATGAGCCGCGCGAGGCCGAACTCGCGGGTGAGGCCGTTGCCGCCGAGGGTGTGGACGGACTGGTCGACGGCCTTCACGCAGGCCTCCCCGGCGGCGTACTTCGCCATGTTGGCGGCCTCGCCCGCGCCGATGTCGTCACCGGCGTCGTAGAGGTGGGCGGCCTTCCGCATCATCAGCCGGGCGAGCTCCAGCTCGATGTGGGCCTGGGCGAGGGGGTGGGCGATGGCCTGGTGGGCGCCGATCGGGGACTTCCAGACCTGGCGCTCCTTGGCGTACGAGACGGCCTTGTCGAGGGCGTAGCGGCCCATGCCGATCGCGAACGCGGCGGTCATGATCCGCTCGGGGTTGAGCCCCGCGAAGAGCTGGAGGAGACCGGCGTCCTCGTCGCCGACGAGGGCGTCGGCGGGGAGGTGGACGTCGTCGAGGGTGAGCTCGAACTGCTTCTCGTGGGCGTCGAGTTCCATGTCGATCCGGCGGCGGCCGAAGCCGGGCGCGTCCCTGGGGACGATGAAGAGGCAGGGCTTGAGGCTGCCGGTGCGGGCGTCGGAGGTGCGGCCCACGATGAGGGTGGCGTCGGCGATGTCGACGCCGGAGACGAAGACCTTGCGGCCGTTGAGGACCCAGCCCTCCTCGGTCTTCGTGGCCGTGGTGGTGATCCGGTGGGAGTTGGAACCGGCGTCGGGCTCGGTGATGCCGAAGGCCATGGTGCGGGTGCCGTCGGCGAGGCCGGGCAGCCAGGCGCGCTTCTGGTCCTCCGTGCCGAAGCGGGCGATGACGGTGCCGCAGATGGCGGGCGAGACGACCATCATGAGGAGCGGGGCCCCGGCCGCGCCCGCCTCCTCCAGGACGATGGAGAGTTCGGCCATGCCGCCGCCCCCGCCGCCGTACTCCTCGGGAAGGTTCACGCCCAGGTAGCCGAGCTTGCCGGCCTCGGCCCACAGGGCGGCCCGGTCGAAGCCGGGGCCGTGACGGTGGCCGAGGGCGGAGACGGCGGCGCGGAGGGCGGTGTGCTCGGCGGATTCGATGACGCTCATGCGGACTGTTCCTCCTGTACGACGGCGAGCAGGGCACCGACCTCGACCTGGCGGCCGGGGGCGGCGTGGAGCGCGGTGAGCGTGCCGGAGGCGGGGGCGACGACGCGGTGTTCCATCTTCATGGCCTCCAGCCAGAGGAGCGGCTGCCCGGCGGTGACGCGCGCGCCGGCCTCGACGCCTTCCGCGAGGCGGACGACGGTGCCGGGCATGGGCGCGAGCAGCGAGCCGGGCGCGGTCTGCGCCCGGGGGTCGGGGAAGCGGGGGCGGGCGGTGAGCCGGTGGGGGCCGATGTGGACGGTGTCGTCGCCGCCGTGGCGGGCGACGTCGAAGTGCCGTACGACACCGTCGACTTCGAGCCGCACGCGGTCGGGTGCGGCGCTCACGACACGGACGCCGTCGGGGGCGGTGACGGTGTAGCCGTCGCGGGTGGGCCGGTAGCGGACCTCGTGGTCCCCGTACGCCTTGGTCTGGTCCTGCGACGGCAGATTCCGCCACGCCCCGCCGAACCGCCCCCGGCGCCCCTCGGCCTCCGCGAGCGCGGCGGCGACGGCGGCGTACTCCTCCCCGTCGGGCGACTTCGTCAGCGCGTCGAGGTTCCGCTCGTAGAAGCCGGTGTCGAGCCGGTCCTCGTCCTGGAAGTCGGGATGCCGCAGCGACGCGACGAGCAGCGCCCGGTTGGTGACGGGCCCGTGGACGGTGGCCCGCTCAAGGACATGGGCGAGCTTCCGCACGGCTGCGGCCCGGCTGGGCGCGTGGACGACGACCTTGGCGAGCATGGCGTCGTAGTGGACGCCGATGACGTCCCCGGAGGCGTACCCGCTGTCGACGCGCAGGCGCGGGGCGCCGGCAGCGGCGGGGCTGCCGCTGTGCGGACGACTCCCGCCGAGACCGTAGGCCTGGCCCGCGCCACGCGCCGCGCCGCCGCCCACGGCCCGCTCGCCCGCGGCTCGCTCGCCCGCGCGAGGCTGCGGGCCGTAGGGGGGCTGGGGGACCCCGTCCCCCAGAGGCACGGGCGGGTGGGTGGGGAACTCCAGGGCGTGCAGGACGCCCGTCTGTGGGGTCCAGGACGCGGTCGGGTCCTCCGCGTAGAGGCGGGCCTCGATCGCGTGGCCGTGGGGCGCGGGGGGTTCCGGCGGCAGGGCGCGGCCCTCGGCCACCGCGAGTTGGAGGGCCACCAGGTCGACCCCGTAGACCTCCTCCGTCACCGGGTGTTCGACCTGGAGGCGGGTGTTCATCTCCAGGAAGTGGGCCCGGCCGTCCGCGACCAGGAACTCGACCGTTCCCGCGCCCGTATAGCCGACCGCCTTCGCCGCCCGGACGGCCATGTCCACGAGCGCGGACTCCAGCTCCTCCGGCAGGCCCGGCGCCGGGGCCTCCTCGACGACCTTCTGGTGGCGGCGCTGGAGCGAGCAGTCGCGGGTGCCGAGCGCCCACACCGTGCCGTGCGCGTCCGCCAGGATCTGGACCTCCACATGGCGGCCGTTCTCCACGTACGGCTCGACGAACACCTCGCCGTCCCCGAACGCGCCCAGCGCCTCCGCCGACGCCGCCTCGAGCGCGTCCGCCAGGGACCCGAGGTCGCGGACGATCCGCATGCCCCGGCCGCCCCCGCCCGCCGCCGCCTTCACCAGGACCGGCAGGTCCGACTCCGTGACGTCCACGAGCGGAGCCACGCCCAGGAGTTCCTTCGCCCGGGTCTTCGACGCCATCGACTCGATCGCCTCCGGCGGCGGGCCGATCCACACCAGACCCGCGTCGAGCACCGCCCGCGCGAACTCCGCGTTCTCCGACAGGAAGCCGTACCCCGGATGCACCGCGTCCGCGCCCGCCGCCAGCGCCGCCTTCACCACCAGATCGCCGCGCAGATACGTCTCCGCGGGCGTCGCCCCCGGCAGCCGTACCGCCGCGTCCGCCTCCCGTACGTGCAGGGCGCCGGCGTCCGCGTCCGAGTACACCGCGACCGTGTCGACGCCCAGCTCCCGGCACGTACGGAACACCCGGCAGGCGATCTCGCCCCGGTTCGCGACAAGAACAGAAGAGATCACGGGAGCCTCACATTCGGAAGACGCCGAAGCCGCCGCGCGCGCCCTCGACCGGTGCCGTGTGGATCGCGGACAGGCACAGTCCGAGGACCGTGCGGGTGTCGCGGGGGTCGATGACGCCGTCGTCGTACAGCCGTCCCGACAGGAACATCGGCAGCGATTCCGACTCGATCTGCGCCTCGACCATCGCGCGCAGACCCGCGTCCGCCTCCTCGTCGTACGGCTGCCCCTTGGCCGCCGCCGAAGCCCGCGCCACGATCGACAGGACGCCCGCCAGCTGCTGCGGGCCCATGACGGCCGACTTGGCGCTCGGCCAGGCGAAGAGGAAGCGGGGGTCGTAGGCCCGGCCGCACATGCCGTAGTGCCCGGCGCCGTACGACGCGCCCATGAGGACGGACAGATGGGGGACCCGGCTGTTCGACACCGCGTTGATCATCATCGCGCCGTGCTTGATGATCCCGCCCTGCTCGTACTCCCTGCCGACCATGTAGCCGGTTGTGTTGTGCAGGAAGACCAGCGGGACGTCGCGCTGGTTGGCGAGCTGGATGAACTGCGCCGCCTTCTGGGACTCCGCGGAGAACAGCACGCCCTGGGCGTTGGCGAGGATGCCCACCGGGTAGCCGTGGAGGGACGCCCACCCCGTCACCAGGCTCGGCCCGTACAGCGGCTTGAACTCGTCGAAGTCCGAGCCGTCCACGATCCGTGCGATCACCTCGCGCGGGTCGAACGGGGTCTTCAGGTCCCCCGGCACGATCCCGAGCAGCTCGTCCTCGTCGTACGTGGGCGCTTCGGCGACGGAGACCGGATCAGGCCGCGCCTTGCGGTGGTTGAGGCGGGCGACGATCCGCCGCGCCTGGCGCAGCGCGTCGGTCTCGTCGACGGCGTAGTGGTCGGCGAGACCGGAGACGCGGGCGTGCATCTCGGCGCCGCCGAGCGACTCGTCGTCGCTCTCCTCCCCCGTCGCCATCTTCACCAGCGGCGGCCCGCCGAGGAAGACCTTCGACCGCTCCTTGATCATCACGGTGTGGTCGGACATGCCGGGGACGTACGCGCCGCCGGCCGTGGAGTTGCCGAAGACGACGGCGAGGGTGGGGATGCCGGCGGCCGAGAGCCGGGTGAGATCGCGGAACAGCGCCCCGCCGGGGATGAAGATCTCCTTCTGGGACGGCAGATCGGCGCCGCCGGACTCGACGAGCGAGATGACGGGGAGCCGGTTGGCGTACGCGATCTCGTTGGCGCGCAGAGCCTTCTTCAGCGTCCACGGATTCGAGGCGCCGCCGCGCACGGTCGGGTCGTTGGCGGTGATCAGGCACTCGACCCCCTCGACGACCCCGATGCCGGTGATGATCGAGGCGCCCACCGGGTAGTCGCTGCCCCAGGCGGCGAGCGGGGACAGCTCCAGGAAGGGCGTGTCGGGGTCGAGGAGCAGCTCGATCCGCTCGCGGGCGAGCAGCTTGCCGCGCCTGCGGTGCCGTTCGGTGTACTTCTCGCCGCCGCCCGCGAGCGCCTTGGCGTGTTCGGCGTCGAGGGCGGCGAGCTTGTCGAGCATGGCGGCGCGGTGGGCCGCGTAGTCGGGTCCGCCCGTGTCGAGGGCGGAGGCGAGGACGGTCACAGCAGTTCCTCCGGTACGTCGAGCTCGCGGGCGCGCAGCCACTCGCCGAGGGCCTTGGCCTGGGGGTCGAAGCGGGCCTGGGAGGCGACGCCTTCGCCCAGGAGCCCGGTGACGACGAAGTTCACCGCCCTCAGGTTCGGCAGGACGTGGCGTACGACGTCCAAGCCGGCGGTCTCCGGCAGGAGTTCGCGGAGCCGGTCCACGGTGAGGGTGTGGACGAGCCAGCGCCATTCCCGGTCCGTACGGACCCAGACGCCGATGTTCGCGTCGCCGCCCTTGTCGCCGCTGCGGGCCCCGGCGACCCGCCCGAGCGGGGCGCGCCGCACCGGGCCCTCGGGCAGCGGCTCGGGCAGCGGGGGTTCCGCGACCGGCTCCGGTTCCCGCGAGTGCGGCGGTACGTGTACGGGCGGCAGGGTGCGGCGCGTCCCGTCCGGGAGCACGGCCGTATGCGGGACGTCGGCGGCCGGTACGTACGCGGCCTCGAAGACGCCGTAGGGCGCGCCTTTGCCGGGTGGGGCGGTGACGTGGAAGCCGGGGTAGCTGGCGAGGGCGAGCTCGATCGCGGCGCCGGTCAGGGCGCGGCCGACGGGCTCGGGGGCGGGGTCGCGGACGACGAGCCGGAGCAGCGCGCTCGCGGTCTCCTCGGTGGCGGCGTCCGGGTGGTCGGTGCGGGCGAGTTCCCAGCGGACCTCGGCGGGACGCGATGTGGCGTGGGCGAACGCGTCCTCGATCTGGTCGCGTACGAGCCGCGCCTTCGCCTCGATGTCGAGGCCGGTGAGGACGAAGACGACCTCGTTGCGGAAGCCGCCCAGCCGGCCCCGGCCGACCTTGAGGGTGGGCGGCGGGGCCTCCCCGCGTACGCCGTCGATCCTGACCCGGTCCGGGCCGTCCTGGGTGAGCCGTACGGTGTCGAGCCGGGCGGTCACGTCGGGTCCCGCGTACCGCGCGCCCGACGTCTCGTACAGGAGCTGGGCGGTGACCGTGCCGAGGTCGACGACCCCGCCCGTGCCGGGGTGCTTGGTGATGACGGCCGTGCCGTCGGCGTGGAGTTCGGCGATCGGGAAGCCGGGGCGGCGCAGTGTGCGCGGGTCGTGGTCGCGGAAGAAGGCGTAGTTGCCGCCGGTGGCCTGGGTGCCGCACTCCAGGACGTGCCCGGCGACGACCGCGCCCGCCAGCTCGTCGTACGCGTCGGCCGGCCAGCCGAAATGCCACTGCGCGGGGCCGGTGACGAGGGCGGCGTCGGTGACCCGGCCGGTCACGACGACGTCGGCGCCTTCGGCGAGGCAGGCGGCGATGCCGGCGCCGCCGAGGTAGGCGTTCGCGGTGAGGACTCCGTCGCGGGGCGGGAGCCGGTCTCCCTCGACGTGACCGATCCGCACCGGGATCCCGAGCCTGTCCGCGAGTTCGCGCAGCGCGTCGGCGAGGCCGGCGGGGTTGAGGCCGCCGGCGTTGGTGACGATGCGGACGCCCCGCTCGTGGGCGAGGCCGAGTCCTTCCTCCATCTGGCGGAGGAAGGTCTTGGCGTATCCGGCGGACGGGTCCTTCAGCCGGTCCCGGCCGAGGATGAGCATGGTCAGCTCGGCGAGGTAGTCGCCGGTGAGGACGTCGAGTTCGCCTCCGGGTCCGCCGCCCGTCAGCATCTCGCGGACGGCGTCGAAGCGGTCGCCGTAGAAGCCGGAGGCGTTGCCGATGCGGAGGGTCATGCCTGCCCCTGGGCGGGGCGGCCGGTGCCGGCCGGCCCGGCGAAGGCCTGGGCGACGCTGAGCCAGTGCGTGGCGTCGGGGCCGTGGGCCCGCAGGGCGGTGTCGTCGCGGTGGACGCGCTGGGTGACGAGGAGGCAGAAGTCGAGCGCGGGCCCGGTGATCCTCTGGGCGGCGTCCTGGGGCCCGTACACCCACTCCTCGCCGTCGGGGGCGGTCAGTTCGACCCGGAAGGGTTCGGCGGGCGGGGTGAGGCCCCGTACGAGATAGGCGTAGTCGCGGGCCCGGATGCCGATCCAGGCCACGTGCCGCAGCCGGGCGGTCGGCTCGCGTACGGCTCCGAGGGCGTCGGCGATGTCCTGCCCGTGCGCCCAGGTCTCCATGAGCCGGGCGGTCCCCATGGAGGTGGCGCTCATGGGCGGCCCGTACCAGGGGAAACGTGCGCCGGGCGGGGCCGTGCGCAGGGCCATCTGCAGCCGCTCGCGCCCCACGCGCCACCGTCCGAGCAGCTCGCCGGGCGGCAGGGCCGCGCCCTCCTCGGCGCCGTCGTCGACGAAGCGCTCGGGGGCGGCGAGGGCCTTCTCGGCCTCGGCGGCGAAGCCCTCGGGGTCGGTGACGGCGAGCAGGGCCGCCCGGTCGGTCCAGGCGAGATGGGCGATCTGGTGCGCGATCGTCCAGCCGGGCGCGGGGGTGGGCGCGGCCCACTGTTCGTCGCCCAGCTCCCGTACGAGCCGGTCGACCTCCTCGCTCTCGCCGCGCAGGTCGTCGAGGACGACGGCAGGGTCGGACACGGTGCGCTCCCCTCGGCAGGGTGGGACACGGGCGTGTGCCGAGGAGCATGGCAGCGGGAGAGGAAACAATCAAGCACGCTTGCTTGATTAATGCGCGGCCTCTTCGTTCGGGACGGCGCGACGGGGGCGGGGCACCAACTCGCCGCCACAGTTGGGGCAGATGTCGTCCATCGCCTCGCCGCACGGCACGCAGAAGGTGCACTCGTACGTACAGATGCGGGCGGCGGCGTCGACGGGCAGGGTCGTGATCTCGCAGCGTTCGCACAGGGTGCGCATGTCCAGGGCCATGGCTCGATCCTGCCTGCGGGCGGGGCGGCGGAAAGCCCCCGCGCGGGCCGAAGATCGCCAGGATCGGGACAGGGCCTGATCCTCAGCCTTGCGGCGGGATCCTGCGCGTCTGGGTGCGGACGGCGCCCATGCTCGCCGCGATGACGAGGACGATCGCGAGCGCGTCGGTCATCGACAGGGCCTGGCTCAGGACGAGGAAGCCGGCGGTCGCGGCGATGGCCGGTTCGAGGCTCATGAGGACGGCGAAGGTGGGGGCGGGGAGGCGGCGCAGGGCGAGGAGTTCGAGGGTGTAGGGGAGGACGGAGGACATCAGCGCGACGGCGAGGCCGAGGCCGATCGTCGAGGGGACGAGGAGCGTGTCGCCCGCCTCCGCGATCCCGAGCGGCAGGCTGAGGACGGCGCCGAACGCCATCGCGAGCGCGAGGCCGTCCGCCTGCGGGAAGCGGCGGCCGGTGCGGGCACTGAAGACGATGTACGCGGCCCACATCGCGCCCGCGGCGAGGGCGAACGCGGCCCCGACGGGGTCGAGCCGGTCGAAGCCGCCGCCGCTGAGCAGGACGACGCCGCCGAGGGCGAGCCCGGCCCAGAGCAGGTTCGCCGGCCGGCGCGAGGCGATCACCGAGAGGATCAGCGGGCCGAGGACCTCCAGGGTCACGGCGGCGCCGAGCGGGATCCGGTCGGCGGCCTGGTAGAAGAGGATGTTCATGCCCGCCATGGCGGCGCCGAAGGCGAGGACGGTGCCCCAGTCGGCGCGGCCGTAGCCGCGAACCTTGGGGCGGCAGACGATCAGCAGGACGGCGGCGGCGAGGACGAGCCGCAGGGTGACGACGCCGAGGGCGCCGGCGCGGGGCATGAGCAGTACGGCGACGGCGGACCCGAACTGCACGGACAGCCCGCCGGCGACGACGAGGGCGACGGGCCCGAGGCGGGTGGACCTCGCGGGGACGCGGGGCACAGTGGCGGCCTCGGGCACAGTGGCGGCCTCGGGCACGGAGACGGCCTCGGGCACGGAGACGGCCTCGGGTACGGAGACGGCGGCGATGTCCTTGACCGGGGTGTCCACCGGCTCACTCCCCTTGCATGATCGATGGTCCAATTCATTGGACTTGAGGTCCAGAATAATGCACCCAGCCCATGGGCGCCCATCTTCACGCTACGAGTCACCGCGCGGCGCGTGAAATGCCGATTGGGCTGCGCTTATGCTCCGGACGCATGAGTCGCACGAGCATCGAGCTCCGCCACCTCCGCTGTTTCCTCGCCATCGCCGAGGAAGGCAACGTGACCCGGGCCGCGGCCCGGCTCCACCTCACCCAGCCCGCCGCCTCCCGCACGCTCGCCGCCCTGGAGAAACACCTCGGCGTCCGGCTCGTCGACCGCACCACCCACCACCTCTCCCTCACCCCCGAGGGCCGCGCCTTCCACGACCGGGCGGTGGCGGCCGTCGCCGCCTTCGACGCGGCCCTGGACCCGGAACGGCTGCGCCACCGGCCGCTGCGGCTCGGCCACGCGTGGTCGGCGTTCGGCCCGTACACCACTCCCCTGCTACGGCGCTGGCAGCGCGAGCACCCCGAGACCCCGCTGGAGCTCCTGCGCGTCGACGACCGCACGGCCGGTCTCGTATGGGGCGAGGTGGACGCGGCGCTGCTGCGGGGGCCGGTGGACGCGCCGGGCCTCGCGACGGCGGAGCTCACGACCGAGACCCGGGTGGCGGCGGTCCCGGCGGACAGCGACCTCGCGGCCCGCGCGTCCCTGACGCTGGCGGACCTGGCCACGCAGACGATCGTCCTGAACACGGTCTCCGGCACGACGACCCTCGACCTCTGGCCCCCGCACACCCGCCCGTCCGCCACGCTCACGGTCGCCAACACCGACGACTGGCTCACGGCGATCGCGGCGGCCCGCGGCGTCGGCGTCTCCTCCGCCTCCACGGCCGCGATGCACCCCCACCCGGGCGTCACCTACCGCCCCCTCCCCGACGCCCCACCCCTCCACGTGGTCCTCGCCTGGCGCGACACCTCCCCCCACCCGGCGACGGACCTGCTGGTGGCCCTGGCCCGTGAGATCACGCGGGACGAGTGAGGGACCGGGCCGGAGGAGTGCACGCCTCCCCCGCCCGCCGCGCTCAGGCGCGGCGGGCCTCGCCGGTGATGAGGGAGAGGGTCGCGGCTCCGGCGAGGAGCGTGCCCGGGATCGCCAGGGCCGAGCGCTGGTCGGACTCGCGGACGCGCAGGTACTCGTCCCGGCCCACGTCGGCCCAGCCCCGCTTGCCCTGCGCCGTCACGAAGACCTGGTAGCGGCCGTCGCGGATCTGTGCGTCCTGGCCGCGGACCTCCTCGCCGCGCACCATGTTCACCGCGATTCCCGCGCCGAGCAGGAGCGCGAGCGTCAGCTGCACCCAGCCCGGCAGGCAGCGGAAGGCCGGCCACTGCTCCTCCTTCGGCACCACGAAGCCGCGCACGATCGCGACGCCGAAGAGCGGAAAGGTCGCGGCGAGGCCCACCCCCATCAACACCCCCGCGCCGGGCAGCGGCAGGGGGCCCGGCAGGAGGGTGAGGGCGGCGGTCAGCACCATCAAGGCGCCCAGACCGCCCGCGATACCGGCGTGCACGAGGAAGCTCCGTCTCATGGGCCCCACTCTCGTCGGCCCGCCGGCCCCGCACATTGCCCGCGCCCGGCAACGTTCCCGGCCGCCCGCCTCAGTGGCCCGCGAGGCGCTCCGCCAGCACCTCCACCAGGTGCCGCGCCCGCCGGTCCGTCAGGTGCGCCACCTGCGTGCGGCAGGAGAAGCCGTCCGCGAGCACCACCGCCTCCGGGTCCGCGTCCCGCAGCGCCGGAAGCAGTTGGTCCTCCGCGCAGGCCACCGACACCTCGTAGTGGCCGGGCTCGAACCCGAAGTTGCCCGCCAGGCCGCAGCAGCCGCCGCTCAGTTCGCCCGCCAGGCCCGCTCGTTCCCGCAGCCGGCGCTCGGCCGCGTCGCCCAGGACCGCGTGCTGGTGGCAGTGGGTCTGGCCGACGGCCGGGCGGTCGACACGCGGCGGCTCCCACTCCGGCGCGAACTCCTCCAAGGCCTGCGCGAACGTCCGTACCGAGGACGCAAGCCGCGCCGCCCGCGGGTCGTCCGCGAGCAGCTCCGGCAGGTCCGTCCTCAGCGTCGCCGCGCACGAGGGCTCCAGGACCACCACCGGATGCCCCGGCTCCCGCACCGCGTCCATCACGTCCAGCGTCCTGCGCATCATCGTGCGCGCCCGGTCGAGCTGGCCCGTCGAGACGTACGTCAGCCCACAGCACACCCGCCCCGGCGGCAGCCCCACCCGCACCCCGGCCGCCTCCAGGACCCGGACCGCCGACCGGCCGACCTGCGGCGCCAGATGGTTGGTGAAGGTGTCCGGCCACAGCAGGACGTCGGAGACCGTCTCCAGGCGCGTGCCGAACCACGACACGAACGTCCGGGACGCGACCCGCGGCAGCTCCCGCTCCGGGGTCACGCCCACGAAACGGGAGGGCAGCGCCCGGCCCAGGTTCAGCGCCGGCCCGAACAGGCGCAGCCACTGCGGCAGCCGGCCCATCGTCACGTGCGACCACGGCCGCCGCCTGCCCTCGTAGTGGCGGTCGAGGAACTCCGCCTTGTACGCGGCCATGTCCACGCCCACGGGACAGTCGCTCCGGCACCCCTTGCACGACAGGCACAGGTCGAGCGCCTCCATGACCTCCTCCGAGCGCCAGCCGTCCGTGATCACCTCGCCCAGCGCCATCTCGTGGAGCAGCCGCGCCCTGCCCCGCGTCGAGTGCTTCTCCTCCCCGGTCGCGCGGTACGACGGGCACATCACCCCCGGACCCGTACTCGGCCCCTCCACCCGGCACTTGGCGACCCCCACGCACCGGGCCGCCTCCGGCACCGAACCCAGGCCCTTGAACCGCAGGTTCTTGTCGAGCTTCCCCGGCCGCACCAGCATCCCCGGGTTCAGACCCCGCTCCGGGTCCCACACGTCCTTGACCTCCCCGAAGAGGCCAACCAGCTCCGTGCCGTACATCTTCGGCAGCAGCTCCGCCCGCGCCTGCCCGTCCCCGTGCTCCCCCGACAGCGAGCCCCCGTGTGCCACCACCAGGTCCGCCACGGCCTCCGAGAAGCGCCGGAAGTGCCCCACCCCCTTCGGCGTGTACAGGTCGAAGTCGATACGGACGTGGACGCAGCCGTCGCCGAAGTGGCCGTACGGCGACCCTCGCAGCCCGTACTCCTTCAGCAGCCTGCGGAACTCGCGCAGGTACGAACCCAGCCGCGCCGGCGGCACCGCGCAGTCCTCCCACCCCGGCCAGGCCTCCGCCCCGTCGGGCATCCTCGTCGCCGTGCCCGCCGCGTCCTCCCGTACCCGCCACAGCGCCCGCTGCCCGGCCGGGTCCGTCACGACCGTCGCGTCCAGCGCGTCCGCTCCCCGCATGAGGGACCGCGCCGCGCCCTCCCCGTCCGTCTCGACGAAGAGCCACGCCCCGCCCCTCGGGAGCAGCTCCCGCGCGCTGTCACGCACGAGGTCGGACGCCATCCCCTCCACCGTCAGCGGCCCGTACGCCAGCAGCCCCGCCGCCGCGTCCGCCGCCGCGCTCTCGTCCGCGTACCCGAGAACGGCCAGGACCGGCGCGGCGGGCAGCGGGACCAGCCGTACGGTCGCCTCCGTCAGCACCCCCAGCGTGCTCTCGCTGCCGCAGTACGAGCGCGCCACGTCCGCGTCCCGCTCGGGCAGCAACGCGTCGAGCGCGTAGCCGGAGATCCGGCGCGGCAGGCCGGGCGGATAGCCGGTGCGCAGCGCCGCCAGGTTCCGCCCGACCAGCTCCCGCAGCCCGGCCGGCGCGCCCTGCCAGTCCTGCCCGAGGCGGAGCCGCTCGCCCCCGTACGTCAGGACGTCGAGCGAGGTCACGTTGTCGGCGGTCGTGCCCCAGGCCACGGAGTGCGCCCCGCACGCGTTGTTGCCGATCATGCCGCCGAGGGTGCAGCGGCTGCGCGTCGACGGATCGGGGCCGAAGGTCAGTCCGTACGGGCGCACCGCGTCGCGCAGCCGGTCCAGGACCACACCCGGCTGGACGACGGCCGTTCGTGCCTCGGCGTCGACGGACACGATCGCGCGCATGTGGCGGGTGAAGTCGAGCACGACGCCCGTGCCGGTCGCCTGCCCGGCGATCGACGTGCCGGCGCCCCGCGCCACCACCGGTACTCCGTTCGAGCGGCAGACCGACAGTGCCGCCGCCACGTCCGTGGCGTCCCGGGGGGCGACCACGCCCACCGGCACGCGCCGGTAGTTGGACGCGTCCATCGTCATCAGGGCCCTCGCCGAGGTGCCGAAGTCGACGTCTCCTGCCACGGCCGCGCGCAGCGCCGCCTCCAGCTCCGACCGTTCGTGGTGTTTTCGCACGAGGTCAGGATGTCTCACCCGTCGTCTCATCCGGCGGACATCGTCCGCCGCGGCTCCTGCGACCGGATACGCTCCGCCTCGTGGCTGAGATCCGGATTCCCGCTGACATCAAGCCCGCCGACGGCCGTTTCGGCGCGGGCCCCTCCAAGGTGCGTACGGAGGCGCTGGACGCCCTGGCCGCCACCGGCACTTCCCTCCTCGGCACGTCCCACCGCCAGGCTCCGGTCAAGAACCTGGTCGGCGAGGTACGGGCCGGCGTGCGTGACCTCTTCTCGCTGCCCGAGGGCTACGAGGTGATCCTGGGCAACGGCGGCTCCACCGCCTTCTGGGACATCGCGACCCACGGGCTCATCGAGTCGAAGTCCCAGCACCTCACCTTCGGCGAGTTCTCCTCCAAGTTCGCGAAGGCCGCGAAGCTGGCCCCCTGGCTGGCCGAGCCGACCGTGATCTCCTCCGACCCGGGCACCCACCCGGAGCCGCGGGCCGAGGCGGGCGTCGACGTGTACGCGTACACGCACAACGAGACCTCCACGGGTGTCGCGGCCCCGGTCAAGCGGGTCGCGGGCGCCGACGAGGGCGCGCTGGTCCTGGTCGACGCGACCTCCGGCGCGGGCGGCCTGCCGGTCGACATCACCGAGTCGGACGTCTACTACTTCGCCCCGCAGAAGTCCTTCGCCGCCGAGGGCGGTCTGTGGCTGGCGGCCTTCTCCCCGGCCGCCCTGGAGCGCGCCGCCCGCATCCACGCGTCGGGCCGCCACATCCCGGAGTTCTTCTCCCTGCCGACGGCGATCGACAACTCGCTGAAGAACCAGACGTACAACACCCCGGCCCTGTCGACCCTCTTCCTGCTCAACGAGCAGCTGAAGTGGATCAACGGCCAGGGCGGTCTGGACTGGGCCGTGGCCCGTACGAAGGAGTCCTCCCGGAACCTGTACGGCTGGGCCGAGGAGTCCAAGTACGCGACGCCGTTCGTGTCCGACCCGGCCAAGCGCTCGCAGGTCATCGGCACGATCGACTTCTCGGACGAGGTCGACGCGGCGGCGGTCGCCAAGGTGCTGCGCGCCAACGGCATCGTGGACACCGAGCCGTACCGCAAGCTGGGCCGCAACCAGCTCCGGATCGCGATGTTCCCGGCGATCGACCCGGCGGACGTGCAGGCGCTGACGGCCTGCGTCGACTACGTGATCGAGAAGCTGTAACCGCTGTACGTACGAAGGGCCCGGCATCGGACATGGTCGATGCCGGGCCCTTTCGTTCTCACGCGCTCACGGGCTCACGGGCGGCGCAGGAGGCGCTTGCCGCCGATGACGAGGGCGGTGGCGACGGCGAGGACGACGATCCCCAGGCCGAAGCCGCCGGTGTCGCCGTCGGCGGGCGCGGCGCCGGACGGCTCGGACGGGGCCTTGCTGCCACCGCCCTGCGACGGCGGCGGCGTCGAAGCCCGGTCCTTGTCGACCTCCACCCGTACGACCCGGCTCTGCTTGCCCTCCGAGCCGAACATCAGCGCCGAGCCGTCCTCGGTGTACGTCACCGACTCGGCCTGCCCCTGGAACGGCGCCCCCACGGACTCGCCGTCGTCCCCCAGGCGGCCGTCCTTCCACGCGTACGCCCTGGCGCTGAAGTAGCCGCGCAGGACGAGCGTGCCGCCGTCCGGCGAGAAGGCGCCGTCCGTCACCCACGGCACGTCGTCGACGCGCCGGAAGACGTTCGTGCCCGTGGACGAGAGGCGCTCCGGGCCCGCGTACAGGCCGCCGGTGTCCTCGTTCTTGCTGGCGATGTACACGCGGCCGGTCTTCGGATGGACCATCAGGGCCTCGGCGTTGCGCGGGCCGTCGGCGTACTTCACGACGTACTGCTTCGCGCGGACCGTCTGGTCCTTGAGCTGCTTCGGCTCGGGGAAGCGGTAGATCCAGACGTGGTCCCAGGTGCCGTCGCGGTTGTCGCCGATGTCGCCGACGTAGATGTCGCCGTCCGGGCCGACGGAGATGGCCTCCATGTCGCGGGGTGTGCCGACCCCGCTCATGGTGAGGGTGGCGACGGTCTCGCCGGTGCGGGAGTCGATGCCGTAGATCAGCGGCTGGTCCTGGTCGTTGTGCGTCCAGTAGACGCCGGGGTGGGCGTGGCTGGCCGCGAGACCGCTGGACTCGGTGATCCGGGAGTCCTTGATCGTGAAGTCCTCGTCGGCCGGTCCGGCGGCCGACGCCGTGCCGGCGCCCGTCGTGAGCAGGACGAGAGCCGCCGCACCGAAGACGCACAGAGCAGATCGCATGCGATCAAGCCTGCCATGGGTGCCGGTGAAGCCGTCCCCGGACGCTGATCGCGCCCGGGGACGACTCCTCCGCTACGGACGTCAGCCGCAGGTGGTCCCCGCCGCGGCGGCGAACTGCCGCTTCACGCCCGGCTTCGCGGACTTCAGCTCCGCGGCCAGCACGTCGGCGGCCTGGCCGTCGAGCCGCTCCTCCAGGACCGCGGCGGTGGCGTCCAGACCGAGGGGCGAGACCGGGGCCGGCGCCTTCTGGGCCTTGGCGACCTTCTGCGTACCGCCCTCGAACTCGCCGTTGCCGATGATGCCCGCGTCGTACGGGATCTCGGAACCGGCGCCGAGGCCGCGCCAGCGTGCGGGCTCCGGGGTGTCTCCCGGCGAGCACCTGGCCTCCTCCCACACCATCGCCATGATGTAGGTGTGTCCGGGCTCCACCCGGGGGCGCTCGTGGAGGGCCATCTTCCGGGGCGCGTCGACCTTGCCGTCGGTGAACTGCCAGCCCGTGGCGTTGTAGTCCCAGGTCTTGGGCGCGGCCTTGGGGGCCCCGGCGCGGGACCAGAGCACCTTGTCGATCTTCAGGGTGACCTGGCGTCCGATGACGCCCTCGCCCCGCTCGACCTCGGCGCGGCTCGCCGGAACGCGCCGCTCGGAGACGGCGGAGACCACGACGACGTGGTCGGCGTAGGTGACCCAGTCGGTGGCGGTCTCGCTGGGCAGGTGGTCGCTGGCCTCGGCGAGGAGGACGGAGCCGGCCTGGCTCTTCGCCCCGAGCTCCGTCGGCGCGCCCGCTCCGTTCGACCCGCTGAGCAGGGTCGCGGTCACCAGGGCCGCGGCCAGGGACGTCGCCCCGACGGCTGCGATACGTGTACGGCGTCTCACGGTTCCCCCTTAGAAGACGGAGTTGATGTTGTCCCGGTTGTTGGAGCCGAGCCCCGTCCCGGAGCTGACGGGGGTCACCATGCAGCCCAGGGCGGTGTTGGTGTTGGAGAGCGCCGGGGACGCCTGGGCGCCGTGCAGCAGTCCGATGGCGTGGCCTGTCTCGTGGCAGGAGAGACCGCGCGTGTAGTGGCCGTTGCCCCGGATGCGGACGTACTGCTGGTCGCACCCGTAACTGCTGCCGTCGACGGCGTCGTTGCACCAGGTGACGCCGTCCGAGCTGTCGGAGAGGTTGGTGGACCCCTCCTGGTAGATGATGTCGGTCTCGGCCGACCCGCTGAACGTGGGCGACGAGTCGTAGGAGATGGTCAGGTCGGTGGGCGCGTAGTCGTTGGTCATGGTGCTCCGGACCGCGTCGCGGTCGGGGGTCTCCAGCTCGTACTCGCCGCTGCTGTCCATGTAGTACGTCACGGTGGCGTTGTCCGTGCGGCAGGTGACCCGGCCGTCACCGCCGTCCGGGTCGTTGTGGCACGTACCGGTGTTGTTCGCGGTGGGATGGATGTTGTCGGTGACGGCGGCCCATGCCACGCCGGCACCGACGCCTATCGCCATGGCGCTGGCGAAGGCCACAAGTCCCGCCGCCCGACGGCGGTTTCCCTTGCCCGTGGATCTCTGCACGGCTTCCCTTCCTCGTGCGGTCAGTGTCACTTCGGTGATCTGTTGCACGCGGGAAATAGTGCACGAGTTCACCTCGCCGCACACGCCAATTCATCAGCCAGGGCGGTCAGTTGGCCGAGAAGGACGGAAGGATCGCGAAGGAGCGACCGCAAAGAGGTGACATGAGGTGATCTTCGGTACCGGGCCGCCCATGTGGTCATGAATGCGTCATGAATGCGTCAAGAAGGGATGGAGTCGCCGTGTCCGGGATCACGTCGCCGGGCCTCGGCGCTCTCGTCGCTCTCGGCGATGATGAGCGTCATGCGTTTTATGTTCGTCGGCGACAGCATGACCATCGGACGCGCCGGCGACTTCACCTGGCGCTACCGCATGTGGCAGCACCTGGAATCCACCCTCGGCGGCGGCCGGTACGAGATCGTCGGCCCGCGCAGCGAGCTGTACGACACCGCCGCCGACGCGCCCCTGTCGCACGCCTACGCCGACCCGGACTTCCCCGCACCCGCCCGGCGCCATCTGGCCGGCTGGGGCGAGGGCTGGCTGCACATGGCGCCGCTGATCGGCGAGGCGGTGACGGCCACCGGGGCGGACGTCCTGCTGGTCTCCCTCGGCCTGATCGATCTCGGCTTCTACACCAACAGCGACCAGACCGCCGAGAACGTCCGCGCCTTCACGGCCGCCGCCCGCGCGGCGAACCCGCGCGTCAAGGCCGTCCTGATGCCGGTCATCCCCAACATCCGGGCCGAGTACGACGCCCCCTTCGCCGATGAGTGCGAGCGCTTCAACGAGCTGCTCGCGAAGGCGGTCGCGGACCTGGACACGGCCGCGTCGCCCCTGCTGCTCGCGACGACACCGGAGTCGTACGACATCCATACGGACACCTACGACGGCACCCACCCCGGCCCGACCGGCGAACAGAAGCTGGCGGGCGCCTTCGCCGACGCGATGCACCAGGCGTGGGGCGTGGGCGGCACGTACACGCCGACGCCGAGCGCCTGAGCCTTGACCTCCACGCCCCGGTGGCGTGTTGTCGCCACCCGCGTGTCGGCGCCGCCGTGCGTATCGTTGGAGTGCGCGGCTGCCCGCACTCGAGCGGCAGCCGGGGAGGAGCGCCACGATGACTGCCGTAGACGACAGGATCGAGATGGCCGAGACCAGCGGTGAGCGGCCGACCTTGGACGAGATGTTCGAGGCTCTGGAGCGTATGCCCGTCCCCGAGGGATACAGGGTCGAGATCGTCGAAGGGGACGTCTTCATGACACCGCAGCGGAGCACTCACTGGGAGATCATCCGGGAGATCCTCTGGGCGCTTGGAGACAAGTTCGGCCGCAGGGCCCGCGTGTTCTCCGACGTACGCATCGACTTCCCGGGCGGGGAGAACGGCTTCTGCCCCGACGTGGCGAAGCTCAGCGACGAAGCCGTTCCGGACAGTCGGGGGCACTGGGACCACGCCGATGTCGAGTTCGTCGCCGAAGTCATCTCCAAGGGCACCGCCCGCAACGACTACGAGCCCAAGAAGGCCGCCTACGCGACCGCCGAAGTGCCCGTCTACCTGATCGCCGACCCCTACCAGGGCAGGTGCCACGTCTATACGGAGCCGAAGGACGGGCAGTACGTCAGCGAACTCGTCGTCGACTTCGGCGCGGACCTGGACCTCTCCCGCACGCCCCTCGGCCTCGTCCTCAAGACCGACGGGTTCCCCCGTGAGTGACCGCCGCTCGCGACCCCCTACGTGATCACCAGGCGAAGGCCTCCGGCGACGGACCCGTGCCGGGGAAGATCTCGTCCAGAGCGGTCAGCACCTCGTCGCTCAGCTCCAGCTCCAGGGCGCGCAAGGCGCTGTCCAGCTGCTCCACCGTGCGCGGACCGACGATCGGGCCGGTGACCCCGGGCCTGGTCAGCAGCCACGCCAGGGCCGTCTCGCCCGGCTCCAGGCCGTGCTTGTCGAGCAGGTCCTCGTACGCCTGGACCTGCGCCCGCACCGCCGTGCTGGCCAGCGCGTCGGCCGACCGGCCGGATGCCCGCCGTCCGCCCTGGGCCTCCTTCTTGATGACCCCGCCCAGCAGCCCGCCGTGCAGCGGGGACCAGGGGATGACCCCGAGTCCGTACTCCTGCGCGGCCGGGAGGACCTCCATCTCGGCGCGCCGCTCGGCGAGGTTGTAGAGGCACTGCTCGCTGACGAGCCCGACCATCCCGCGCCGGGCGGCGGTCTCGTTGGCCTGGGCGATCTTGTAGCCGGGGAAGTTGGAGGACCCGGCGTAGAGGATCTTGCCCTGCTGGATCAGGACGTCGACCGCCTGCCAGATCTCCTCGAAGGGGGTCCGCCGGTCGATGTGGTGGAACTGGTACAGGTCGATGTAGTCCGTCCGCAGCCGCTTGAGGGAGGCGTCGACGGCCCGCCGGATGTTCAGCGCCGACAGCCGGTCCTCGTTGGGCCAGGTCTCGCTCCGGCGTGACATGGAGCCGTAGACCTTGGTCGCGAGGACCGTCTTCTCACGCCGGCCGCCGCCCTGGGCGAACCAGGTGCCGATGATCTCTTCGGTACGGCCCTTGTTCTCGCCCCACCCGTAGACGTTGGCGGTGTCCACGAAGTTCAGGCCCGCGTCGAGCGCGGCGTCCAGGATGCCGTGACTGGTCGGTTCGTCTGTCTGCGGACCGAAGTTCATCGTGCCGACGACGAGTCGGCTGACCTTGAGTCCGGTGCGTCCGAGCTGCGTGTACTTCATGGACCACAAGCCAACTGCTTCGAGTCCACTCCAGGCAAGAGCCGCCCACCTCCTCCCATCGCGTCACGCCTCCGGGGCCGGGCCCGACGTGGCGCCTGCCCGGGACACCACGCGCGGCAGCAGGGCCTCGGCGGTGGTGTCCATGTGCAGCTGGATCAGGCGATGCGGGAAGAAGTATCCGCTGTCCGTGCGGAAGAGGAGGATGCGCTGCTCGGCGGTGTGCAGGAAGCGCCGGTAGCGGAACGGGGTGCGCCCCCGGTGGGCGAGGACCGCGCGGATCGTCCAGTGGCGTACGACCGCCAGGCCTCCGTAGCGGAAGGCCCGCACCACGGCGAACAGCATGCCCAGCAGGGCGGCGACGAAGGCGGCGGCGCGCAGGTCGCGGTCGGGTGAGGCCAGGCCGATGAGCGTGGTCAGGCACACGGCGGCCACGACCAGGCCCGCGAACCCGTGGACCAGGGAGAAGCGGACCGTCCGACGGATGCCCTCGTTGGGACGGGGGCGCCGGTCCTGGAGCGAGGGTTCGAACTGGTTGCCGACGATGTAGACCAGGCCCAGCATGAGCGCCGCGACCGGGGCGATCCACTCCGGGTCCGGGGAGAGCAGGTGGACGACGTAGCCCACCAGGCTTTCGACGGCGATCCACACGCAGACGGACAGCGCGAAACGCTGTACGTCGAACCGGCCCGGTGAGATCGCGCGCTCGCGCCGCCGCCAGGTCCACCGCATCTGCTCCACGGGTGAGAACACGTCGGTGAGGGTGCCCTCGATCTGTGTGGCCATGACCCACAGGTAGGCGAGTCCCACCACGATGGTTCCCGGGGTGACCAGGTCGACGCCCGTCAGCAGCAGAAGGAACAGGATGACCAACATCGTCGGGCCGTTGTCCCTCATGGGGACCAGCAGGGCACCGCGCTCCCTCCTGTCGGCCCTGCCCCCGCCCTCCGGGGTCCGCAGAAAATGCTCCTCCGACCTGTACGCCTGCGCCGCGGTGTTGCACACCATGGCCAGGGCCACCACCGCGGCGCTCGACACGCTGGTGTGCAGCACCCCGGCCCGGTCGGCCACCGCCACCCACAGCACGGGGACCCCGAGGCCGAAGGACGCCATGGCCACGGTCGGGACGACCCGCGGCAGCGTCCGCTCCCTGCGCGACAGCCAGCTCAGGTCCAACCGGTCCAGGTACAGGACGTGCTCCCCGCGTTCGGTGAGCGTCCGCGCCAGCCAGGTCAGCCAGGCGAGTGTCCGCTCAGGAGCCGTGTCCGGCAGCGGGCGCCCACGCCGCAGGCACTCCCGTATGTAGGAGTCGAAGATCCGGCTGCGGCGGTCGGCGAGGCTGCCCCGCAGGCGCAGGTCGTCCGCCGACCGGTTGCCGTAGGTGATGCGGATGACGTTGAGCATCATCGGCGACTGCAGCAGCGGCCACAGGTCCGGGTCCTCCTCCAGCGCCGCGTGCACGTCGGCGAGGGCCGCCTTGTCGGCGTTGAGGAAGGCCTGGACGTCCTGCCGGGTGGGCGGCTGGATCTCCACGTAACGCAGCGCGCACAGGCTGCGGGCGAGACGGCGCAGATCGCCCTCGTCCGTACGGCAGCCGACGGCCATGCCCGGGCAGAGCTCGCGCAGACGCAGCAACTCCCTGACGCAGGTGGGCCGATCCGCCTCCGGGACCTCGTCCAGGCCGTCCAGCACCGGGAGCAGCAGGTGCTCGTCCAGCCAACTGCGCACGAGCACCGCCGAGACCCCACGGAAGGCGTTGTTCATCTCCGCGGCCAGCCATTCCTCGATCGGCTCGCCGCGGTAGCCGTCGAGGCGCAGGTACACCGGAATGTACGGGGGTTCGCTCTCGTCCTCGCCCGCGAGGGCCTCCTCGGCCAGCCGGTGGGCGAGCCGGGCGAGCTGTGTGGTCTTGCCCATGCCCGGCCTGCCGAGGACCACGAGTTCGTCCATGGCTCCGTAGAGCGCGCGGACGCTGCTCACCGAGGTCGGCACCGGCACGGGCTCGGCCCGCCGCTGTCTCCTGCCCCGACGCCTGCTCCCGGAGTCGTCCTCCCCCGGCTCGGCGAGGATCACGAACCGCGGCTCGAGGTAGTGGTGGGTCTCGGCGCGCCCGAAGTCGGCCGCCGCCCTGTTCATGACCTGTTTGACGAGCCTGCGCCGCATCCGCACGGCGGCCTTGTCCCTGCGGGCCCGGACCGGCCAGGCGAACACGGCGGCCACCCACGCGAGGGTGGCCCGCACGAACCTGCGGAGGGGGTAGCGGCGGAGTTCCGTGCCGGGAGACGACAGGGGTTCTTCCGTCCCGCCGGTCTCAGGGGTCTCCTCCTCGACCCCGGGAAGCGGCAGGGGCGGCGGCTCCACGTCGGCGGCCGGCTCCTGCTGCGCCGCGGCCCTGTGCCAGCGCGGCTCCCACTCGCGGGGATCCCCGCGCAGCACCGTGACCATCGAGAGGAACGCGGTCAGCTCCGGACGCCTCTTGCCGGAGAACGACTCCGAGACGTAGGAGGTGCTGAGATGGGCCGCTCTGCCCAGGGCCGTGACCGTGGGGCGTTCGGCCGGGGCCAGCCCTTCGTAGAGCTCGTCGTACACGAGGCGCATGAGCGCCGCCCAGGACCGCTTCTCCGGTGCGGCCGCCGCCGGGTCGGGGCGCTGGGGGCCCTTCGGTCGGAAGCCTCCAGGTCCTGCCATTCGCTCTCCTCGTTCGTGGCCCGTTCATTGGCTTTCACTCATTCACCGCTGCCGGAAGTCCCTGGTCGGCGCCGTGCGGCGGGCGTAGAAACGTGGTCGGCGGGAGTTGCCGCCGGCCGAGTCGCCGGGGCCCGCCGTCTCTGCCCGAAGCACCATCTTGGCCAGCCGAGCGGCGCTTGTACGGCCAACGGCGGGGTTCGGGGCATTCGTTGGTGGATCCGCCGGAGCCGCCCGCGCCCCGCCCGCCGTCCGAGGCACGCGCCACGTCACCTTCGAGGAGTTCACCCATGACGGTTTCCCGCCTTCTCGCCTCCCTCGGCGGCCTGCTGACGGCCGGGCTCGGCGTCATGGCCGAGGCGCCCTGGTGGGTGATCGGCGCCCTGGCCTTCGGCGGCCTGCTGGTCCTGCGGGCCGAGGCGCTCGTCAACGCCCGCAACGAAGCGCGCCGCGGGCTGCACGAGAACCGGCTCCTGGGCGAGGTGTCCAGGAAACAGGCCCTGGACTACCTGAGGGAGATCAGGCAGGCCGGGACGACCGGCCCGTCGGACGCTCGGCAGCCCGCGCCGGCCCCGCCCGCGCAGCCGACCGGGGGTACGGGCGAGGGCGCGAACGGAGCAGGGGTGACGGCGTGAGCCGCGCGGCTGGAGAGCGCGCCGCGGGCGGTCGTCGAGCCGGAGCGCTCGGAGGAGGTACTGGCCGGGCTCGCCCGGCGGTTGCCGGCCGGCTCGGCGGTTACTGGCCGAGCACCGACGACAGCGCGACGATCGCGAACATCAGCACGAGCACACCGGCCATGATCCGGTTACGGGTTTTCGGGTCCACACCTTCGAGGTTAACCCGGAGGTCACCCGGTCCCCTCGGGAGCCCCGCCCAGGGGCCAGGCGCCGACCGTCTCGTAGCGCGGCTGCTCCCCCGGCGCGCCGCCCCCCGGGAGGTTGCTGCGGACGAGCGCCAGCTCGGGGACCTGCCAGCGGGTGCCCTCGAAGGGGGCGAGCGCGTCGACGAAGGGGCGCAGGTCGACGCCGTCGCGCGAGCGGGCGACCGTGAGGTGGGCGTGGTAGGCGCGGTGCTCGTCCATCGGGACGCCCGCGCGGCGGGCCGCGGCGTCGGCGCGCTCGGCGAGCAGGCGCATCTCGTCGAGGTCCCCGGCGGCCCCCGTCCACAGCACCGCCCGCCCGAAGTGGCCGCCGCCGTGGAGGCGGAGGCCGAACGGCCGCGTGCGGTGGGCGGCGCGGGCGAGCCGCGCGTGGAGGTCGGGGAGCAGGTCCTCGTCGACCTCGCCCATGAAGGCGAGCGTGAAGTGCCATCCGGGCCGGGAGGTCCAGCGCAAGCGCTTGGCGCCGGGGAGATGGGCCAGGCGGTCCACGGCATGAGCGAGTTCGGTGAGCTGCTTCTGGGGTGGCAGCACGGCAGCGAAAAGCCTCATGAGGGAAGTCTGGCAGGGTTCCGGCGGCCCGTGAGCCGCCGGAACCCCTTGGCCGGGACCGGGCCTCGGTCAGAAGACCTGGTTGTACGGCGCCTGCGCGACCGAGGTGGAGCTGCGGGGCTTGAAGGGGGCCCGCCAGTCGCCCGTACCCGCGTAGAAGTACGAGGTGTTCTCCGGACCGCGCACGTACAGGTCGGGGCGGCCGTCCTTGTCGCCGTCGCCGATGCCGACGAGGTCGGTGTACGCGTTCCAGCCGGCGCCGACCCTGACGCGGGGTGCGTAGGTGCCGTCGCCCTTGCCGAGGTACAGCCACAGCACTCCGGCGGTGTCGCGGGCGACGAGGTCACCCGCGGGGGCTCCGGCGACGTTGCCCACGGCCGTCAGCCGGTTGTAGATGCCCCAGCCGAAACCGATCTTCTTCCGGGGCGCGTACGGGGCCGTGGTGGAGCCCGTCGCCTGGTAGAGCCACAGGTCGCCGGCCCTGTCGGTGGCGACGAGGTCGGCCCGGCCGTCGCCGGTCAGATCGCTGCCGCCCGCGAGCTTGTCGTAGATCTGCCAGCCGCCGCCGATCCGCACCCGCGACTCGAAGCCGACCCGTGAGTCGCTCCCGGTGCCCTGGTGGAGCCAGAGCACGCCGCTCTTGTCACGGGCGATCGTGTCGGCCGCGGACGACCCGGCGATGTCCCCGGCGTTCCCGAGGCGGTCGTAGATGTGCCATCCGCTGCCGAACGCGCCGGCGTAGCTCCCGTTGTCGGCGGCGACGAGCCGTCGCGTGGCGTCGTCGAAGCGCGTGTCGATCCGCCAGAGGTCACCGGCGGTGTCCCGCGCGAAGAGGTCGGGCGAGCCGTTGTCGTTGTAGTCGTGCGCCCGGGGAGTACGGACCACCGTGAAGGCGCCGGTGGCGGTGACGTCGGGCGTCCCGTTCCACGGCATCGCCGTGACCTTCCAGGTGTAGGCGCCGTTGAAGGCGGCCTGCGCCTGCGAGCCGTACCCGTTGAACTCGCCCGCCCAGTCGAGGCCGAGTCGGCCGTCCGGGTGGACGCCGGTGCCGGCGGACTCGGGGGTGGGCCGGACGAGCTTGCGGAAGGTCCGTCCTGTCTCCTTGTGCGTGAGTTCGACGGAGAGGTCCGCCCTGGTCGTGGAGAACGTCCACGTCAGGCTGGACCGGGCGACACCGTCGAGGTCGAGCACGGCCGGGATCCCGCTGCCGCTGTAGGTGACGGGGGCGACGTCGCCGATGGGCTCGCCGGTGGACGCGACCAGTTCGGCGGCCGGCTTCCCGTCCGCGCCGATCGTGATCCGGTAGAGGCCCTCGCCCTGGGTGGACGTGCCGCCGAGGACGAGCAGGTTCCCGTCGGGGCCCGGCACGACGTCCTCGACGATGTCGAGAAGCTCGGCGGTCGTCCCGTCCGTCAGCGAGCGGGCCGTGAGCGTGTGACCGGGGGTGGTGTCGGCTCCGAACGCGAACCAGTCGCCGAGCAGGCCGCCGGTGATGTTCGCCTGGTCGTCGGGGCCGAGCGGGGTCCGCTGGACGTCGCCCGAGCCCCGGGCCGCCGTGGCGAGCACGGTCTTGCCGTCGGTCCGCTCCGTCCACGCGACGCGGCCGGGCGAGAGGACCGAGACGCGTCGCGGATAGAGGCTCGGGGTCATCAGGTAGGTCTCGACGACGCGGCTGGTGGCGAGGTCGACGACGGCCTGTTCGTCCCGCTCGCCGAGGGTCTGGTAGGTGACGAGCGCGGCGCCGGGCAGGCTGTCGTAGAGATGGAAGCCTTCGGTGGAGGGCATTCCGGTCACCGTGCGGACGGACACGGAGCCCCCGGCCTTGCTGACGAGCTTCAGCGTCGAGCCGGACTCGACGAGAAGGGTCGCTCCCACGGCACCGATGACGTAGCCGGAGGCCGCGGGCTGCAGCAGGTCGATGGTGACGGGCGCGGCGCCGGTGGCCATGTCGTACAGCGTCACGGACTCGGTGTAGTGGCGCTGGGACGCGTTCTTCGCGACCACCACGATGTCCGAGCGGGAGCCGTGGACGGCACCGGACTCCGGGACCTCGACGACCTTCGAGACCCCGTCCGCGTACCGGGTCCAGCGTGACGTGCCGTCACGGTCCGTGGAGAGGAAGCCGGTGGTTCCCGCGCTGACGAGGTCGCCTCCTACGGCCAGGAACGGCACCGGGATCGGGTCGCCGGCCGTCTGCGTCCGGGCGGCGGAGGTGAGGGCGGCGGAGGTGAGCGGGGCAGAGGCCGCGGGTGCGGCGGACGCGGCCGGGGCGGTGAGCGGGGTGGCCGCCACGGCGGCGAGCACGATCCCGACCGAAACCGCGAGCCGTCCTCGGGACAAAGCAGTACGCAAGGCGTGTTCCTCCCCTAACAACACGGATATGCCATGAGGGACTCACCACCGCATCGAAGAGTTGTACGACTAACCTCGGGCGGATGAAGATCGCCATCAGGAAGGGCGGGGCGGAGGACGTCCCCGCGATACTCGCGCTGCTGGACAGCGCCGTGGTGTGGCTCAACAGCCAGGGCATCACGGATCAGTGGGGCACCGATCCGTGGTCCGCGCGGCCCGCGGCGGTGAAGAGGGTCGAGGAGACCGTCGCCGAGGGGACGCCGTGGATCGCCGAGATCGACGGGGTGCCGGCCGGGACGCTGACGCTGACACCGCATCCCGGGCCGGGCGTGCCGCGGGTGGACGAGCCGGAGCTGTACGTCCGCATCCTGGCGACGGACGCCCGGTTCCACGGGCGGGGCGTGGGCGCGGCGCTCCTGGCCCACGCGGCGGAGGAGACCCGCCGGCAGGGCGTGTCGCTGCTGCGGGTGGACTGTTTCGCGGGGAGCGAGGGGCGGCTCGTGGCGTACTACGAGCGCCAGGGCTTCACGCGGACGGTGCCCTTCCAGGTCGGCGACTGGCCGGGCCAGGTGCTGGAGCGGCGGGTCTGACGGGTGAGGGGGCGGGGCCCGGGCCGGAACAACGCGGGGCCCGGGCGGGGCCCGGGCGGGGCCCGCCCACGTCACCGGCTACGCCGCCGTCGCCAGGCGTTCGCGGGCGACGAAGCGGACCTGGGGGTGGCCGTGGTGCCAGCCCACCGCCATCCTCAGGCCGCCGACCTTCGCCAGGATCAGGGCGACGACGCCCGCCGCCGCCAGCGAGACCAGGCCGCCCGTGGCGAAGCCGACGCGGGGCCCGTAGGTGTCGGTGATCCAGCCGAGGAGCGGCGCGCCGATCGGGGTGCCGCCCGCGAAGACCATCATGTAGAGGCTCATCACCCGGCCCCGCATGGCCGGGTCGGTCGCGAGCTGGACGGCCGAGTTGGCGGTGATGTTGACCGTGAGGCCGAACATGCCGATCGGGACGAGCAGCAGCGCGAAGAGCCAGAACGACGGGGACACGGCCGCCGCGATCTCCAGCAGGCCGAAGACCGCCGCGGCGCCTACCAGCATCCGCAGCCGCGTGCTGCCGCGCCGGGCGGCGAAGAGCGCCCCCGCGAGCGAGCCGGCCGCCATCAGGGTGTTGAGGAAGCCGTACGTGCCCGCGCCCACGTGGAAGATGTCGTCGGCGAAGGCCGTGAGCCAGATCGGGAAGTTGAACCCGAAGGTGCCGACGAAGCCCACGAGGACGATCGGCCAGATCAGGTCCGGCCGGCCGGCCACGTACCGCAGTCCCTCGCGCAGCTGGCCCTTGCCCCGCGGGGCGCGCTCCACCTTGTGGAACTCGGCGGGGCGCATCAGCAGCAGGCCGGCGAGCGGGGCGAGGAAGAACAGGCCGTTGAGCAGGAACGACCAGCCGCTGCCGATGGTGGCGATCAGCAGGCCGGCGACGGCCGGGCCGACGAGCCGGGCGGACTGGAAGTTCGCGGAGTTCAGCGAGACGGCGTTGCGCAGCTGGTCGGGGCCGACCATCTCGGAGACGAAGGACTGCCGGGTCGGGTTGTCGACGACGGTGACCATGCCGAGCAGGAACGCGACCAGGTAGACGTGCCAGACCTGGATGTGGCCGGAGAGGGTCAGGGCGGCGAGCGCGAGTCCGCAGAGGCCGAGGGCGGCCTGGCTGACCAGGAGGATGCGCCGTTTCGGGTAGCGGTCGGCGATGACACCGCCGTACAGGCCGAAGAGCAGCATCGGCAGGAACTGCAGTGCCGTGGTGATGCCGACGGCGGCGGCGGAGCCGGTGAGGCTGAGCACCAGCCAGTCCTGGGTGATCCGGGCCATCCAGGTGCCGGTGTTGGAGACGATCGCTCCGGTGAAGAACAGCCGGTAGTTGCGTATGCGGAGTGAGGAGAAGGTTTCCCCCCGCCCGCGGGTGTCGGTGTCGGGTTTGTGGACGGGTGCGGAGTCTGCTCCGGGTCCCGTACTCAAAGTGCGTCGCCTCCTCGGCTCGTTCGACTAGAGGTGTGCGAGCTTCTCCAGGACGGGGGCGGCCGCGCGCAGCTTGGCCCATTCGTCCTCGTCCAGGCCTTCGGCGAGGGAGGCCAGCCAGGCGTTCCGCTTGCGGCGGGACTCTTCGAGCATGGCCTCGGCCTGCTCGGTCCGGCTGACGACCTTCTGCCGTCGGTCGTCGGGGTGCGGCTCGAGCCGGACCAGTCCCTTGGCTTCGAGCAGGGCGACGATGCGGGTCATCGACGGCGGCTGTACGTGCTCCTTGCGGGCCAGCTCGCCGGGGGTGGCGGTGCCGCAGCGGGCCAGGGTGCCGAGCACCGACATCTCGGTCGGGCTCAGCGACTCGTCGACGCGCTGGTGCTTGAGGCGTCGGCTCAGTCGCATGACGGAGGAGCGGAGCGCGTTCACGGCGGCGGCGTCGTCGGCGGTGCCGTGGGACAGGTCAGGCATGTTTGTTAGCGTAACTCATTACCCAGTCTAAATACCATTCGGAATGCGCATGACCGAATGTGTCACCCAAACGAGTGAGATGATTCCGGAAAGTGACGCACGCGGGCCGTCTGTGCCACGACCCTGACGGACATGGACATGGGATCGACAGTGCTCAGCCTGCGCATCGACGGTGAGCTGCTCGACCGGCTCCGAGGGCACGCCGCCAAACGCGGAATGAGCGTCCAGGACTATGTGGTCCGGACGCTCGTCCGCGATGACTTCGACGAACGGTTCAAGTCCGCCGTCGACGAGACGGAGAAGTTCTACGGGGCCAAGCCCACGAGCGCTACGTGAGGCCGAGCGCCGGCATCGCGTAAGAGAAGACGAAGACCGCCGACACGACGTACATCGCCACCGGGACCTCGCGGCCCCGGCCGGCCGCGAGGCGCAGCACGCTGAAGGCGATGAAGCCGATGCCGATGCCGTTCGTGATCGAGTACGTGAACGGCATCATCACCATCGCCAGGAACGCCGGCACGGCGATGGTGAAGTCGCTCCAGTCGATGTCCTTGACCGAACCGGCCAGGATCAGGAAGCCGACCGCGAGCAGCGCGGGCGTGGCGGCCTGGGACGGCACCATCGTGGCGAGCGGCGTGAGGAACAGCGCCACCGAGAACAGACCGCCGGTGACCACCGACGCGAGGCCGGTGCGCGCTCCCTCGCCGACGCCCGCCGCGGACTCCACGAAGCAGGTGGTGGCCGAGGAGGAGGTCGCGCCGCCGGAGGCGACGGCGAGGCCGTCCACGAGCAGGACCTTGTTGATGCCGGGGAGGTTGCCGTCCTTGTCCATCAGCTTCGCCTCGTCGCCGACGCCGAGGATCGTGCCCATCGCGTCGAAGAAGCAGGACAGCAGCACGGTGAAGACGAACAGGACGCCGGTCAGCATCCCGACCTTCTCGAACCCGCCGAACAGGCTCACCTCGCCGACCAGGCCGAAGTCGGGCGAGGCGACCGGGTTGCCGGGCCAGGTCGGGGTGGTCAGGCCCCAGGACGGGATCTCCGCCACGGCGTTGATCACCATCGCCACGATCGTCATCACGACGATGGAGATGAGGATGGCGCCCGGCACCTTGCGGATGATCAGCGCGAGCGTGAGCAGCGTGCCCAGGATGAAGACGAGCACCGGCCAGCCGGTGAGGTGACCGCCGCCGCCGAGCTGGAGCGGGACGGTGGTGTGGGCGGCGTCCGGGATACGGGAGACGAAGCCCGAGTCGACGAGGCCGATGAGCATGATGAAGAGGCCGATACCGATCGCGATGCCCTTGCGCAGGCCGACCGGGACCGCGTTCATCACGCGCTCGCGCAGACCGGTCGCGACGAGCAGCATCACGACGAGGCCGGCGAGGACGACCATGCCCATGGCGTCCGGCCAGGACATCTTCGGCGCGAGCTGGAGGGCGACGACGGTGTTGACACCGAGGCCGGCCGCGAGAGCGATCGGGACGTTGCCGATGACACCCATGAGGAGCGTCGAGAAGGCCGCGGTGAGTACGGTCGCGGTGACCAGCTGGCCGCCGTCGAGCTGGTGCCCGTACATGTCCTTGGCGCTGCCGAGGATGATCGGGTTCAGCACGATGATGTAGGCCATCGCGAAGAAGGTGGCGAAACCGCCGCGGACCTCGCGGGCGACGGTGGAGCCGCGCTCGGAGATCTTGAAGAAGCGGTCGAGTCCCGAGGCCGGTCCCTGGGGGCTCGCGGGCTCGGGAGTGATGGCCGTGGGGGTACCGCCCGCGCCGCCTGCGGCTGCGGGGGAGGTGGCCGTGGTGCTCATGGGGTTCCTCTTCGGGCGTCCAATGTGGCGGTTCATACGAGAGAAACCCGCCAGAGGCAAACCGTTTCAGTATGAACACATGAGCGAGTGAGCGTCCATCTCCGCGCGTAGACACGATTTCCGGCCGCCTAGACTGACCGCATGG
Organism: Streptomyces vilmorinianum; assembly: GCF_005517195.1. NCBI lineage: Bacteria > Bacillati > Actinomycetota > Actinomycetes > Kitasatosporales > Streptomycetaceae > Streptomyces > Streptomyces vilmorinianum. Next base: position 7,102,578 of record NZ_CP040244.1, read on the forward strand.
CGAAGTGGACCCCCAAGCACGAGGCACCCGAGCCCCTGGAGGGGCCCGTCGTCGCCACCATCACCGGCGGCACGATCCTGTGGTTCGTCCTGTTCCTGGTGCAGGTTCCCTTCTACGGCTGGTTCGAGGACCGGGACCTGACCTGGTGGGTGTGGACCTGCCTGGCCGGCGCCGGCCTCGGCCTGATCGGCATCTGGTACGTGCGCAAGCGCGACGCGGCGATCAAGCGGGCGGCGGAAGCGGCGAAGGCGTCGGACTCCTAGGCCCGGGGCCTTCCCCAGGGCCCCCTGCCTTGTCATGATCCAGCCATGGCTGACACGACGACGCCCGTGTACCGGGCGCGCTACGGCTGGGACCGCAGGACCACGGGTGTCGTGGCGCTCTCCGCCCTCTTCACCGTGGTCCTGCTGCTCCCCGACATGCCCCTGCTCGGGCGGATCCTGGGCCTGCCGCTGTTCGGCGCGGGCGGGCTCTTCCTGGCGTACGTCGCCATGAGCCGCAAGGTCGCGTTCCGGGTGGACGAGACGGGGGTGCTCCTCGGCGGGAACGCCGCCAGGTACCGCGCCACCACCGCCCATGTGCCCTGGGCCGACATCACGGGCGTCGTCCTCTGGCGCCAGCGCACCGGCCGCACCACCGTGCCCTATGTAGGGGTCGCCCGGCGCGAGGGCGCACCGCCGCTGCCCGGGAGCGGGCCGGCGAACCGTGCCGTCCTGGAGTTCCTCACGCCGGTCTCCGCCGATGTCGCGCAGGCGTCCCGGGCGGTCGTCGGGTGGCGCCTCGACAAGGACCGGCTGCTCGCCGCCGTCACCCACTTCGCACCGGACGTCCCCGTGCGGGACCACCACTAGCCGCCCGCGGCCCTCTCGGCACCCTCGCCCCCCTCGGCACCGTGGGCCCCCTCGGCACCGTGGGCCCCCCGCGGCCCCCGTAGTACCGGGGGACCATTTCCGTCCTCCCGTGGTCTGATGTTCTGCTTTCTCGGCGGGTGAACGACCCATTCCGGTCGTAACGTCGAGAACATGACTCAGCGGGCGAAGATCGACACGGACGGCAGTGAGATCGCGGCGGACCGACCCCGCGTCGTCCACCGCACCGCCGGACTGTCCTCCGCCGAGGTCGCCGAGCGCGTCGCCCGCGGCGAGGTCAACGACGTACCCGTCCGCTCCAGCCGCTCCACCGCCGACATCGTCCGCGGCAACGTCTTCACCCGCTTCAACGCGATCATCGGCGTGCTCTGGGTGATCATGCTCTTCGTCGCGCCGATCCAGGACAGCCTCTTCGGCTTCGTGATCATCGCCAACACCGGCATCGGCATCATCCAGGAGCTGCGTGCCAAGAAGACCCTCGACGGACTCGCCGTCATCGGCGAGGCCAAACCGACCGTCCGCCGCGACGGGGTCGCCGCCGAGGTCTCCACCTCCGAGATCGTCCTCGGCGACCTCATCGAACTCGGCCCCGGCGACAAGGTCGTCGTCGACGGCGAGGTGGCCGAGGCCGACAGCCTGGAGATCGACGAGTCACTGCTGACCGGCGAGGCCGACCCGGTGGTCAAGAAGCCCGGCGACCCGATGATGTCGGGCTCCTTCGTGGTCGCGGGCGGCGGCGCGTTCACCGCCACCAAGGTCGGGCGCGAGGCCTACGCCGCCCAGCTCGCCGAGGAGGCCTCCCGCTTCACGCTCGTCCACTCCGAGCTGCGCTCCGGCATCTCCACCATCCTCAAGTACGTGACCTGGATGATGGTCCCGACCGCGACCGGCCTCGTCATCAGCCAGCTCGTCGTCAAGGACACCAACTTCAAGGACTCCATCGCCCGGACCGTCGGCGGCATCGTCCCGATGATCCCCGAGGGGCTCGTCCTCCTCACCTCCGTCGCCTTCGCGATCGGCGTGATCCGGCTCGGGCGCAAACAGTGCCTCGTGCAGGAACTGCCCGCCATCGAGGGCCTCGCCCGCGTCGACGTCGTCTGCCTGGACAAGACCGGCACGCTGACCGAGGGCGGCATGGACGTCACCGAGCTGCGCACGCTGAACGGGAGCGACGAGGCGTACGTACGGAAGGTCCTCGGCGCCCTCGGCGAGTCCGATCCGCGCCCCAACGCCTCCCTCCAGGCCATCATCGACGCCTACCCGGACTCCGAGGACTGGCGCTGCACCGAGTCGCTGCCCTTCTCCTCCGCCCGCAAGTACAGCGGGGCGGCCTTCAGCGAGGGCAACGGGGAGAGCTCCTCCTGGCTGCTCGGCGCCCCCGACGTCCTCCTGAACACCGGGGACCCGGTCCTCGCCGAGATCGACGGCCTCAACGAACAGGGCCTGCGCGTCCTGCTCCTCGCCCGCGCCACCCGCGAGCTCGACTCCCCCGAGGCCGCCCACGACGCGAGCCCCGCCGCCCTCGTCGTCCTCGAACAGCGGCTGCGGCCCGACGCCTCCGACACGCTCGCCTACTTCGCCGACCAGAACGTCGCCGCCAAGGTCATCTCCGGCGACAACGCGGTGTCCGTGGGAGCCGTGGCGGGCAAACTCGGCCTGCCCGGCGCGGAGCACACGGTCGACGCCCGCCGGCTGCCCACCGACCGGGACGAGATGGCGCAGGCCCTCGACGACAACGCGGTCTTCGGCCGCGTCACCCCGCAACAGAAGCGGGACATGGTCGGCGCGCTCCAGTCCCACGGCCACACGGTCGCCATGACCGGCGACGGCGTCAACGACGTCCTGGCCCTGAAGGACGCCGACATCGGCGTCTCCATGGGCTCGGGCTCCGAGGCGACCCGGGCCGTCGCCCAGATCGTCCTCCTGAACAACTCCTTCGCCACCCTGCCCTCGGTGGTCGCCGAGGGCCGCCGCGTCATCGGCAACATCACGCGCGTGGCGACCCTGTTCCTGACGAAGACCGTCTACTCCGTGCTGCTCGCCGTGCTGGTGGTCTGCTCCCAGGTGGAGTACCCCTTCCTGCCCCGGCACCTGACCCTGCTGTCCACCCTCACCATCGGCGTCCCCGCCTTCTTCCTCGCCCTCGCCCCCAACAAGGAACGCGCCAAGCCGCACTTCGTACGCCGGGTGATGCGGTATGCGATCCCGGGCGGCATCGTCGCGGCGGCGGCCACCTTCACCACGTATCTGCTCGCCCGCTCCCACTACAGCGGCACGGGCGCGCTCGACGCCGAGACCAGCGCGGCGACCCTGACCCTCTTCCTGGTCTCCCTCTGGGTCCTCGCGATCATCGCCCGCCCCTACACCTGGTGGCGCCTCGCCCTGGTCGCCACCATGGGCGGCGCCTTCCTCCTCGTCCTCGTCGTCCCCTGGCTCCAGGACTTCTTCGCCCTGAAGCTGGTGGGCGTGACGATGCCGTGGACGGCGGTCGGCATCGCGGCGGCGGGCGCGGCGCTCCTGGAGTTCGCCTGGCGGTGGGTGGACCGGCGGTTCCCCGCCTGAGTGACGGGCCCGGCGGGACAACCCTTCGGCCGGCTCGGGTGTCCTCCTTGTGCGCACGCGTGTCCTGAGAGCGTCCTGAGAGCGTCTTGAGAGCACAGCAGGTGTCGTCGGGCGCCTGCGGGAGGGAACACCCCATGAGACTTCGCCCGGCCGCCACCGTGGCCCTCACGTCCGCCGTACTGTTCCTCGCCGTACCCGCCGGCCGTGCCGCGGAGGCTCCGGCGGCGCTGCCCAGTTGTGAGGACGTCTCGACCGCCTACGGGGACTACGAGCAGAAGTCCCTCACCGCGACGGTGAACGTGGTCCCCGAGACGCTCGTCGCGGGCAGCGGCTGGCAGCCGGTCGAGGGGGCGGTGACCAACATCGGTGCCGAGGACCTGCCGGACGTCACGGTGAGCGGCTACCCCTGGCGGCAGGTCGAGTTCCCGGAGTACGACCTCAGGGACTATGTGAAGGCGCAGGTGAAGGCGGCCGACGGAAGCTGGCACGACCTCGGGACGGGGCCCGCGGGCGTCGGGGAGATCGCGCTGCTGAAGGCCGGAGAGACCCGGAGCTTCGAGCTGCGCGTCCAGGCGGTCGGCAAGCTACCCGCCGACCTCACGTGGGCGGAGTTCGCCTTCTCCGGGGCGTTCGCGGACGTCTACCGCTACCCGGACACCGGCAAGGAGGTCGACTGCACGGGATACGCCCGCGCCAACGACACCTTCCGCATCAAGCCCGTCGACACGAAGCCGACCACGGCCCCGACGCCCACGCCCACGCCGACGCCGACGCCGAGCAAGACGCCGACGCCGACGCCGACTCCCACGCCGACGGCGACCGCGAGCCCGACGCCCACGCCGACCCCGACGGCCACCGCGTCGAACACGCCCGCCCCGAACCACGGCGGCCGGCTCGCCGAGACCGGCGCCTCCGGGGCGACGACCACGCTCGCCGTCATCGGCGGCGCGGTCGTCGTCCTCGGCGCGGCGGCGGTGCTCTTCGGCCGCCGCCGCGACAAGGGCTAGTCGAACCAGCGGTCGCGGGCCAGCTCCGCAGTCCTCGACGGGTCCTCCAGGAGCGCCGCGACCTCGAAGCGGCGGGGCCACTGGCCGGCCGCCCAGGCCAGGCCGGCGGCGACGCCCTCCAGGGTGGCGGCGTGGATGGTCCCGTCGGGGGTGCGGCGCCAGTCGAGTTCGACGCCGGCGGCGCGGAGTTCCTCGTGCTCGATGTACGAGGCCGGGGTCGCCGGGCCGAGGAGCGCGTGGACCGAGGGCGGTACGTCGTGCTCCTCGCCGACCGTGGTGACCTCGGCCTCGACGGACTCGCTCAGCCGCCGCACCTGGAAGAGCTCCGCCAGGTCCGCCGCCCGCGACGGGGAGACCGGCAGCAGGGGCAGCCCGCCCGCCAGCGGCAGGAGGTCGGGGGCGTCCGCGACCAGCGCCTCGGAGGCGTCGACCACGACGAGCGCGCCGTCCACGACCGCGCGCAGCTCGTCGGGGAGGGTGACCTGCTCGGGGTCCAGCCAGGCCAGGGCCGTGTACAGGGCGTGCAGTTGGGCACCGGACACCTCGCGGGCCGGGTCGGCCAGGCGGGCCAGGAGTTCGGCCGCGCCGCCCGGCTCGTCCAGGAGCGAGGTGACCGAGGTACGCACGCCGAGCGCCCGCAGCACCTGCTCGTCCTCGAAACCGGTCGCGTCGGCGGAGTCGTACAGGCCGATGAGCAGCGGGTCCGTGCCGGCGGCCCGCAGACCGGCGGGGCGCCGGCCGTCGAGGACGGGGTGGTCGCGCAGCCACCAGGCGGTGTACGACCGTACGGTCTCGGTCGTCCCGTCCGGCATCAGGACCCGTACGGGCTGGGTGAGCGCGTCCCGCAGCGGCGGCCGGGCGAGCATCGCGAGCGCCTGCGGCCAGGCGTCGTCGTCGACCAGGTCCAGGTCCCGTACGGCGACGATCTCGGTCGCCACCGGCGGCACCGGGGCCTCCGGCAGCCGGTCGAGGACGTCCTCGCACCACACGTCGACCGCGTCGAGGAGCCCGGCGTCGTCGGGCTCGGCGAAGTCCCCCTCGCGGGGCTCCAGTTCGTCCGGGTCGAGGACGAGGTCGGTGGCCCTGACCAGGGTGAAGCCGGCGAGCACCCCGCAGGCGGCGAGCGGCTGCTCGCCCCAGCGTGCGGCCAGTTCGCCGTCGACCAGGGCGAGTTCGTCCTCGCGCATCACGGCGGCGAAGGCGCTGCCGGGCAGGACCAGTTCACCGGCGGGCGCGAGTTCGCCGTCCTCGTCGGGGAGGGCCAGCGCGCCGAGCCACGGCTCGTCGCCGGGCTCCAGCTCCGCGTCCCGTACGAGCGTGAGGACGGTCTCGGCGAGCTCGTCGGCGTCCAGGGTGTCCGCGTCCTCGTCCCAGATCTCCCCCGCGTCGAGGGATCCGGCGACCGCCGCCCTGACCTGGGGAGTCGTCAGCACGGCGCGCGGAGTGGCCGGCAGGGCGCCGAGCTTCTCCAGGAGCGGGTGGGCGGCCTCCGGGTGGGCCACCTTCAGACCGAGGCGGGTCAGGTCGGCGGGGGTGCGGTCCTGGGGAAGCAGCACGTGCCGGGGGCCGATGGTGGTGCGGATCCGGGCGGCCTGCTCCTCGCGGCCTTCCCCGCCGTCCGCGTACGGGCTGTCCGGCCCCGCGTCCGGGCCCGCGTCCGCGTCCGGGGCCGCCAGCGGGACCGGCAGGCCCGTCAGCCGGTCCGGGTCCACGCCCGCGAGGGAGTCGTACAGGCGCCACCACCACGACGGCGCCCTGTCCACCCCGGCGAGCCGGTCGATCGCCTCGGTCAGCGGCACCCGCCCGATCCCGAGCGTGCGCAGCTCGGTCCGCCGCTCCAGGCCCGCGGGCAGCAGGGTCGGGAAGACCTCGGCCAGGACGGCGACGGTCTCGTGGCCCGCGCCCTCGACGACCTCGGCCTCCACGGGCCGCAGCGCGGGCAGCTCCTCGGAGGGCGCCTCGGGCGCCAGGAAGGCCACGCGCGGCAGCCGCCGCAGGATCTCCGAGCGCAGCGCCCCGTCCAGGACGCCCTTGCCGAGCGGGCCGGGCACCAGGTCGATCGTGGCGACCGTCACGGGCTGCCAGTCCGCGAGGAGTTCGGCGTACGCGTCGGCCGCGCGCTCGACGAGGAAGTCGGTGAGCGGCCCGGGCGCCGGGTGACGGCGGGCGGTGTCCAGCGGCAGCGAGGCGATCAGCAGGGCGGGCATGCCGAGCGGTTCGTCGGTGGGGGTGGGGGCGTGGACGACGGCGGCGGTACGGGGCGACAGCGGGGCGCCCTCGCCGTCCACCGGTACGGCCCAGGTCACCGACCAGTGCGGGCGCAGCCGTTCCTCGACCGGCCGGTCCTTGAGGAGCGCGGGGTCGAGGGGGCCGCCGTGGCTGACGGTCCGCCAGCGGTGGGTGCCGGTCGCGGAGTCGGCGATGTGGACGTAACCGTCCTCCTCGGAGCGGCGCAGCGTCCGTACGCCCTCCGGCGTCTCGACCACGATCTCGGCGAGGCCGGGGAGGGTCAGGAGCAGGGCGTCGTCGATGGAGGCGAGGAGCCGCTCGGCGAGGTCGACGGCGGCGGAGTCCCGCAGCGGGAGCACGACGACGGTGTCGTAGCCGTCGGGGGCCGTGCCCTCCGCGGGCAGCGGGAGACGCAGCAGCGGGACGTGGCCGTCGCGGCGGCGCAGTTCGTCACCGAGGCCGGGGCTGTGCCGGGCGGTCTCGGCGGCCAGCTCGCGGGCCTCGGCGAGGGACCAGCGGACACCGCCGTGGCGGCCCAGGACGGCGGGCTCGTCGCTGACGGCGAGGACGGCGGCGAAGCCGACGCCGAAGCGGCCGACCGCTCCGCGCTCGTGCTCGCGCTTGGCGGAGGCCCGGAGGGTGGAGAGCGACTCGACGCCGGTGGCGTCGAGCGGGGCGCCGGTGTTGGCGGCGGCCAGGACGGCGGGGGTGTCGGCACCCGCGGGGTGCAGGGTGAGCCGGAGGCGGCCGGTGACGCCGGCGCGGTGGGCGGCGTCGGCGGCGTTCTGGGCGAGCTCGACCACGAGCCGGTCGCGGTAGCCGCCGAGGGCGAGGTCCTCCTCGGCGTTCGCGTCCTCCCGGAACCGGGCGGGGCCGGCTCCCCAGGAATCGAGTACGCCTCGGCGCAGCCGGGCGGTGCCGAAGGGGTCGGCTCCGTCGGTCGACGTCCTGACGCTGACGCTCACGTCTGACTCCACTCTGCGGGGCGGGATTGTGCCGGGGCCCGAAGGTACCGCGACCTGCGGGCCTCTCGCGTCGCCCGTTCCGGGCGGGTGCCCGGCGAGTGCCACGCGCGTGCCCGGCGAGTGCCCGGTGAGTGCCCCGGAGCCGTCCGCCCCTTGGGTCTCGCCCTTGGGTCTCGCCCTCGGGTCTCGCCCCTCGGGTTACGAGTGGCCCAGATCCTCGGAGACGCCGTCCGGTTCGGTCGTGGAACCCGAGTCCTTCGCCGGGCGGAGCGGGAACGAGTCCGCGCCCATCGAGTCCAGGACCGGGGGCGCCGGGCGCGGGGGCTTCGGCATGACCGCCGCCTCGGAGTGCCCGCCGCAGCCGTACGAGAGGGAGACGACCCGCCCGTCCGCCGGGGAGAACTCGTTCGCGCAGACGCCGAAGGCCTGCTTCAGCGAGCCGGCCAGCGGCACCAGGAAGCCGCAGGACTCGCAGGACGCGGGCGCGGCCTGTGCCATCGGGGTCTTCGCTCCGAACGCCTCGTCCCAGCGGTCCGCCGCCACGTGCAGCCCGTACCGCGAGAGCACCCGCGCGCGCCGCATGCCGAGCTCCTCGGCGACCGAGGCGATCGCGCCACGGGACGGCGTACGGGAGACGATCTCGGCGTCCTCGGCGTCGAGGTGGTCCGCCATCTCCTCCGAGACCGCGGAGTTCGGCGGGGGCGCGTCCTCGCCGGAGAAGCCCTGCTCGAGACGGAGGTCGTCCTGCTCCGTCGGCAGCAGGTCGCCCGGCCCCATGTCGCCGGGGCGCAGGCGCTCGCTCCACGGCACCCACTCGGGGGCGAGGAGGGCGTCGGAGCCCGGCAGCAGGACGGTTTCGTCAAGGGTGACGTTCTTGGCCCGGGAGGCGCGGGTGACCGTCACGGCCCAGCGCCAGCCGCGGTAGCCGGATTCCGCGCACTCGAAGAAGTGCGTGACGACCCGGTCACCCTCGGCGACGACCTCCACGTGCGGCCCGACGATGCCGGGTGCGGCGGCCTCCTCGGCGGCCGCCCGCGCCAGGTCTACCGCCTCGGCGCACAGGCGGTCGGGGGTACGCGGGGTACGCGGGGTACGGCTTCGCGTCGTCGCAGCACTCACAGGTCTCGCTTCTCTCCTACGCCGTCTCACGGGTGCGCCGGCCGAGGCACGGGAGCGAAGCCGCGGGCGGCGGGCGGAGCGGACCAGAGGGCCGCATCGACGTCCGCACCCGACATGTCTCGCGCGTCTCGGGCACACCTATCGTCATCCATTCTGCGGGATGCCGAAGAGGCGCGCGGCCGAGAACTTCCGCCGGTGGCGCGCTACGCACGCTACCCCGTTCTCAGGCCGCCGCCCACCTGCCCGTCCCAAAAGGCGGCGCGAGGCCGCGCCACGGTTCGTACGGGAAAGGTGTGGGGCACTATGACGGAGTGGCAGCCGCACGGTCGTCCGCACGATCCCACGATCATGCCGGGCCGCTCAACCGAGCGTCCCGGGCGGTCGGGCGCGCCCTCCACCTGCCGTTCACCGGCACGGCGAAGGGCATCAGAAGGGCGACGCACGCCCACGGCGCGGGCGAGTCGGGCCTGGGCAAGCTGATCGAGCTGCACGCCGTGAACGGCGCCGGCGACGTCATGATCACCGTCGCGCTCGCCTCCACGGTCTTCTTCTCCGTACCGACGGACGAGGCACGCGGCAGGGTCGCGCTCTACCTGGCGATCACGATGCTCCCGTTCACCCTTCTCGCCCCCGTGATCGGTCCGCTCCTGGACCGGCTCCCGCACGGGCGCCGCGCGGCGATGGCCGGGGCGATGCTGACCCGGGCCGTCCTGGCGCTGACCATGTCGGGGGCGGTGGCCACCGGGGGCCTGGAGCTGTATCCGGCGGCGCTGGGCGTCCTGGTGGCGTCGAAGGCGTACGGGGTGGTGCGCAGCGCGGTCGTGCCGCGCCTGCTGCCGCACGGCTTCTCGCTGGTGAAGGCGAACTCCCGGGTCACTCTGGCGGGCCTCCTCGCGACCGGTATCGCCGCGCCGATCGGGGCGGGGCTGCAGCAGATCGGCCCGCCGTACCCGCTGTACGGGGCGTGCGCGCTGTTCCTGCTGGGCGGATACTGGGCGTTCCGGATGCCGCACAAGGTCGACTCGGCGAAGGGCGAACGGCCGGCGCATCTGCTGACGCACGGCGAGAAGAAGCCGAGCCTGCGGACGGTGGGCCCGTCGGTGCTGCACGGGCTGCAGGCGAACGCGGCGCAGCGGATGCTGTCCGGGTTCCTGATCTTCTTCCTGGCGTTCCTGCTGCGCGAGCATCCGCTGCCGGGGCAGAGCGCCGCGGTGTCGCTGGCGATGGTGGCGGTGGCGGCCGGGGTCGGCAACGCGTGCGGGACGGCGGTCGGCTCGCTCCTGAAGGAGCGCGGCCACGCGCCGGAGGTGATCATCGCCACGATGATCACCATCGTGCTGTCAGCGGCGATCCTGGCCGCGGTGTTCTTCAGCGGGCTGATGGTGGCGGTGCTGGGCGCGGTGGCGGGCCTGACGCAGGCGCTGTCGAAGCTGTCGCTGGACGCGCTGATCCAGCGGGACGTGCCGGAGGTGGTGCGCACGTCCGCGTTCGCGCGGTCGGAGACGCTGCTGCAGATGTCGTGGGTGGTGGGCGGTGCGATCGGCATCTCGCTGCCCCTGACCGGCACGGTGGGCATGTCGGTCGCGGCGGGCATCCTGGGCCTGGGCGCCCTGCTGGCGGTGCGCGGCCTGCTGTCGGCGGCGCGCAAGCCGGAGGGCCCGGAGACGAAGGCCGCGTGAGCCGGGACTGGCCGCGCGAGCCGGGACTGGCCGCGTGAGCCGGGACTGGCGGACGGGGCGGAAAACGCGGCGCGCCGCACCCCCGCGTGGCGCAGCTCGACACGCCCGATAGCCTTCGGGCCATGACCGTTGCGTTCTTCACCAGCTCGCGCCGCCGGGCCGCCGTCGCCCTCGGGGCCGTCTCCGCCGGGCTCCTCGTACTCTCCGCCTGCGACAAGCCGACTCCGCTCGCGACCGTGACGGTCGGGACGAACTCGGTGCACTCCGAGGCCGCCTGCTACAACGACGGCGACGCCATCAAGGAGTCGCAGATCCAGCAGTGCCTCAACAAGAAGGCCGAGAAGACCATCACGGTCTCCATGGACGACAAGGTCCGCTTCGGCGTCGACCCCGAGATCGCCGACAACGGCTGGACCATCTTCCTCGGTGGCCAGCAGGCCGAGCCCGAGCCGTACAAGAAGACGTACCGGACGATTCCGGCCAGCGCCTTCTTCTCCAGCCAGACCGGCGAGACCACCGACAAGACCCAGGTCACCATCGTGGAGACCGACGGCAAGAAGCTGACCGGCATCTGGCACTTCGAGCTGAAGAAGGACTCCTGATCCTCCGGTGATCCTCCGGATCCTGATCGTGACGGCCGTGGCGGCGGAGGCGGACTCCGTCGCCCGCGGCCTTCCTTCCGGCGGACCGGGCTCGGGCGAGATCCCTCTCCCGGGCGGATTCACCCTGCACCGCCACACGGGCACGATCCCGAGGCCGGGCACCGCGCCGCTGCCCGGCGCCGTGCCTCCGGCCGGTGCTGTGCGCCCGGCCCGCGCGCTCAGCGCCGAGCCCGCCTCCGGCGTCGGTTTCGGTCCTGACACCGGGCAAGCGCCCGGGCCGGCTCCCGCGCCCGGCAACGGCCCTGACACCAGGCAAGCGCCCGGGCCGGCTCCCGCGCCCGGCAACGGCCCTGACACCAGGCAGGTGACCGGGCCGGCTCCCGCGCCCGGCAACGGCCCTGACACCGGCCAGGCCACCGACGGCACACCCGCACCCCTGGCGCCGCCCGAGGCCCGGCCCGGTGGGGCCCGGTCCGGCATGCCGGCGCAGACACAGGTGCGTCCCGTCGTCGACGTCGTCTTCGACGTCCTCACCGGCGGCGTCGGGCCGGCCGCCGCCGCCGTTGCCACCGCCACCGCGCTCGCCCACGCCGCGGCCCCCGGACCCTCGGCACCCGCGCAGAGCCACGCACCCACTCCCGAACCGTCGGCACCCGCGCAGAGCCACGGCGACACGGCCGCCCTGGGCGGCTCCGGTGGGCGCCTCCCCTACGACCTCGTCGTCTCCGCCGGGATCGGCGGCGGGTTCCAGCCCCTCGCGCCCCTTGGGTCCGTCGTCGTCGCCGACGCGATCGTCTCCGCCGATCTCGGGGCGCAGACGCCCGGCGGCTACCTCACCGTCGAGGAGCTCGGGTTCGGGCGGTCCGTGCACCCCGTGGACGGGGCGCTCACCCGGCGGATCTCCGCGGCCCTCACCCGGGGCGAGCAGGCCCACACCGTCGCGCCCGTCCTGACCGTCTCCACCGTGACCGGCACCGCCGAGCGCGCCGCCGAGCTGGCAGGGCGTCATCCGGGCGCCGCCGCCGAGGCGATGGAGGGGTTCGGGGTGGCCGAGGCCGCCGCCGCGCACGGGGTGCCCGTCGTCGAGATCCGCGCCGTCTCCAACGCCGTCGGCCCGCGCGACCGCGGCGCCTGGCGGATCGGCGAGGCGCTGGACTCGCTGCGCCGCACGTTCCAGCTGCTCAGCCACACCGTCTTCGTGGAGCCCGCCCCATGACCTCCAAGCTCAAGATCGCGTACTCGCCCTGCCCGAACGACACCTTCGTCTTCGACGCCTGGGCCCACGGCCGCGTCCCGGGCGCCCCGCGCATCGACGTGACGTTCGCCGACATCGACCTCACCAACGGCTGGGCGGAGAGCGGCGCGTCCGAGCACGACGTCCTGAAGGTCTCGTACGCCGTGCTGCCCTGGGTCCTCGACGAGTACGCGCTGCTGCCCTGCGGCGGCGCGCTGGGCCGCGGCTGCGGCCCGCTGGTCCTGACCCGCGAGCCCGAAGTCGAACTCACCGGGAAGACGGTGGCGGTGCCGAGCGAGCGTTCGACGGCCTATCTCCTCTTCCGGCTCTGGGCGGCGGACGTCGTCCCGGGCGGCGTCGGGAACGTCGTCGTCATGCCGTTCCACGAGATCATGCCCGCCGTGCGGGACGGGAAGGTCGACGCGGGACTCGTCATCCACGAGGCCCGGTTCACCTACCAGAACTACGGCCTGCACGCCCTCGCGGACATGGGCGCCCACTGGGAGGACGCCACCGGCCTGCCGATCCCGCTGGGCGCGATCATCGCCAGGCGCTCGCTGGGCGCGGACATGCTGCGTCGCCTCGCGCACGCGGCCCGCGCGTCGGTCCGGATGGCCTGGGACGACCCGGCCGCGTCACGTCCGTACGTACTCGAACACGCGCAGGAGATGGACCCGAAGGTGGCCGATCAGCACATCGGCCTGTACGTCAACGAGTTCACCGCCGACCTCGGCGAGGCCGGCTACGCGGCCGTACGCGGGCTGCTCACGCGCGCGGCGGCCGAGGGGCTCGTACCGCCCCTCGGCCCGGACGCGCTGGCGTTCCCCTGACCCGAAACGGGTCCTACACGTCGAGCTGGTCCGCGACCGCCCGCAGCAGGCCGGCGATCTTCTTGCCGTGCACCTTGTCGGGGTAACGGCCGCGCTCCAGCATCGGCGTGATGTTCTCCAGGAGCGTCGTCAGGTCCTGCACGATGGACGCCAGTTCGTCGGGCTTACGGCGCTGCGCCGCGGCGACGGACGGGGTCGGGTCGAGGACCGTCACGGAGAGCGCCTGGTCGCCGCGCTGGCCGGCGACGACCCCGAACTCCACACGCTGCCCCGGCTTGAGGGCGTCGACTCCGGCAGGGAGCACCGACGAGTGGACGAAGACGTCGCCGCCGTCGTCGCGGGAGAGAAAGCCGAAGCCCTTCTCGCTGTTGAACCATTTGACCTTGCCGGTAGGCACGTCTGTCCTCGTCTTCGTACTCGATGGATGCGCCGGGATTCCGGCTCTGGAGAGCGATACAGCGGGTCGCCCGACCCGCCGGCACCAAGGCTAATGGGCTTCGGGCCGGTGACAAGACGTCGCCGGTTTGTTCCTTCGGCCTGGGAACTACCCTGGCCGAATGCATAGTGAAACCCCTTCGGCCACGTCGGACGACACCGCTCCGGGTGACGGGCTCGTCCGCGCCGGTGCGATCGTCTTCATCATCGGCGCGGTGGCCACGCTGGTCACGGTGGCCCCGCTGTTCCTGGGCACGGATCCGTTCCCGCCGGTCGCGTACGCGGTGTGCATGCTGATGGGCGTCGGATTCCTGGTCGCGGGCGCCGGTGTGCTCCGCTCGATCGCGGCGCAGCGACGCCAGGCGAAGTCGGCCGTGGCCCCGGCCCGTCAGGCCTGATACGCCTCCCACCAGGGGCGGAACTCTGTCAGGTCGGGCAGGACGACGTCCGCGCCGGCCGCCCGCAGCTCCCGCTCGTCGCACGGTCCGGTGGCCACGGCGACCGATACGGCGCCCGCGGTCGCGGCGCCGCGCACGTCGCCCGTGTGGTCGCCGACGTACACGCCCGCTCGGTACTCGCGCAGGGCTTCCGCCTTGCCCTCGGCCCACAGTCCGCCGATGACGGCGTCGGGGTCGATGCCGAGGTGGGAGAGGTGCAGTTCGGCGTGTGGCCCGTTCTTCGCGGTGACGACGATCGCCCGGCCGCCCGCGTCGCGAACGGCTTGAATCGCATCCCTTGCGCCGGGCATCGCGAGCGAGGGACCGATCGCGTACGTGGGGTAAAGCGCGCGGTACTGGACGACCCGCTCCTCGATCTCCGCCTCCGGGAACCAGTGCGCCAGCTCGTGGTGCAGCGGCGGCCCGAGCCGGGAGACCGCGAGGTCGGCGTCGATCGGGACGCCCGTCTCGGCGGAGAAGGCCTGGAAGGCCGCCTTGATGCCGGGGCGGGAGTCGATCAGCGTCATGTCGAGGTCGAAGCCGACGGTGAGAGTCATGGGGGACATTGTGCCCGGGTGTTCGAATCAGGCCACTGCTTAGACTGAGCCACCGGCTACTGAGCCAAGCCTTACCGAAGCAAGCACGTGCACCACCCGTATCTCCCGATGGGCCTCGATGACAGCCGCCTTCCGTTTCCGACGCGTCCTCGCCGCCGTCGCCGCCGTCGTCGCCCTCCTTCTCGCGATCCTGCTGAGTCTCGCCGTGGGCGCCCGGCCCATCGCCCCCTCCACCGTCCTCGACGCGCTGCTGCACGGCGGGACGAGCGACGACGCCCAGGTCGTACGCCAACTGCGGGTGCCCAGGACCCTGATCGGGCTGATGGTCGGCGCCGCGCTGGCCCTGGCCGGGACGGCCCTGCAGGGCATCACCCGCAATCCGATCGCCGACCCCGGGATCCTCGGCATCAGCCAGGGCGCCTCGGTGGGCGTGGTCCTCGCGATCGCCTTCGCCGGGGTGCACACGCTGACGGGGTACGTGTGGTTCGCCTTCGCGGGCGCGGCCCTCGCCTCGGTCGCGGTGTACGCGATCGCCTCCAGCGGGCGCGGCGGGGCGACGCCGGTGAAGCTCGCGCTCGGCGGCGCCGCGATCAACGCGCTGCTGCTCTCGGTGACGACCGGGATCCTGACGACGCGGGCGTCGGCGCTCGACGAGTTCCGGTTCTGGCAGATCGGCTCGCTCGACGGGCGGGATGTCGGCGTCGTCGGCCAGGTCTGGCCCTTCCTGCTGCTCGGCACGGTCCTCGTGGTGTCCGTGGCCCGCGGCCTGGACGCGCTGGCGCTCGGCGAGGACGTGGCGAAGGGGCTCGGCCAGCGGGTCGCGACCGTACGGATCGTGGGCGGCCTGGGGGCGACCGTGCTGACCGGCGCGGGCGTCGCGGCGGCCGGTCCGATCGCGTTCGTCGGCCTCGCGGTCCCGCACATCGCCCGCGCGATCGTGGGGAGCGACCACCGCTGGGTGCTGCCGATGGCGGCGCTCGTGGGCCCCGTGATGCTGCTGGTCTCGGACGTGATCGGGCGGGTGCTGTTCCCGCCGGGCGAGGTGCCGGCCGGTGTGATGACGGCGCTCATCGGCGTGCCGTTCCTGGTGACGCTGGTGCGCCGGAAGGCGGTGCCGGCATGACGGCGACTTCTGTACGGCCCGCCGGGTACGGAGTCGTACGCTCCGGAAGCGGATCGTTCCTGCTGCACCGGCGCTCGGCGTTCGTCGCCCTGGCCCTCGGGCTGGTGCTCGCGGCGACCTGTGTCGCGTACCTCTGTGTCGGCGAGAAGTTCGTCGAACCGTCCGAGGTCCTGAAGGTGCTCTTCGGGCAGGACTCGCGGTCCGCGTTCGTGGTCGAGGAGCTGCGGATGCCGCGGCTCGCGGTCGGACTCATGGTCGGCGCCGCGTTCGGGGTGGCGGGGGCCCTCATCCAGACCGTCGCCCGCAACCCGCTCGCCAGCCCCGACATCATCGGCATCAGCCAGGGCGCGGGCGCGCTGACGGTCGGCGCGATGACCTTCGGCCTCACCTCGTACGCCGTCCTGCCCTACCTCTCGGTCCTCGGCGGGATCGCGGCCGCCGCGCTCGTCTACGTCTTCGCGTGGCGCGGCGGGCTGCACGCGACCCGGTTCGTCCTCATCGGCATCGGCTTCGCGATCGCGCTGCGCTCACTGATCACGCTGTTCATGACGAAGGGCGACTACCTGGTGGCCCAGCAGGCCCAGATCTGGATGACGGGCTCGCTCAACGGGCGCGGCTGGGACGAGGCCGCGCCGATCCGCTGGACGCTGATCGTGCTGCTGCCCGCCATCCTGTGGGCGGCCCGCGCGCAGCGGACGGTCTCCCTGGACGACGACACCGCCACGGCGCTGGGCGTGCGGCTCGGGCGGGTCCGGCTCGGGCTCGTGGGCGTCGGGGTCGTCCTCGCGTCGGTGGCCACGGGAGTGGCCGGGCCGGTGGACTTCGTGGCGCTGCTCGCGCCGCAGATCGCCCGGCGGATGACTCTCCCCCGCTCCCGGCTGCGCCGGGGCGGGGGCGCCCCCACGGCACAGATCCCGCTGCTGTGCTCGGCCCTGACGGGGGCGTTCATCGTCGTCCTGGCCGACCTGCTCGGCAAGCGGCTGTTCTCGCCGACCGAACTGCCGGTGGGCGTCCTGACGGCGGCGGTCGGCGCCCCGTATCTGATCTGGCTCATCGTCCGGAGCCGTACCGCTACCGCTATCGCTGGAGGAGCGTCGTGAGTCGGCTGACCGCGCGCGGGCTGACGCTCGCGTACGAGGACCGTACGGTCGTGCAGGATCTGGACCTCGCCGTCCCGGACGGCAAGGTGACGGTGATCGTCGGCCCGAACGCGTGCGGGAAGTCGACGACGCTGCGGGCGCTCGGACGGCTGCTGAAGCCGGCGGGCGGGGCGGTGCTGCTCGACGGCGAGGAGCTCGCGAAGATCCCGACGAAGCGGATCGCGCAGCAGATCGGTCTGCTGCCGCAGAGCCCCGTCGCCCCGGAGGCGATCACGGTCGCCGATCTGGTGTCGCGCGGCCGCCAGCCGCATCAGGCCTGGTGGAAGCAGTGGTCGGAGGAGGACGAGCGGGCGGTCGTCGACGCGATGGAGCGGACGGACGTCACCGCGCTCGCCGAACGGTCCGTGGACGAGCTGTCGGGCGGGCAGCGGCAGCGGGTCTGGATCGCGATGGCGCTCGCGCAGGAGACGGACCTGCTGCTGCTCGACGAGCCGACGACGTACCTGGACATCTCCCACCAGGTGGAGGTCCTCGACCTGGTGCGCCGCCTGAACGTGGCGCGCGGCCGGACGGTCGTCGTCGTGCTCCACGACCTGAACCAGGCGGCGCGGTACGCCGACCACCTGGTCGCCATGAAGGCCGGGCGCGTCGTGGCGGAGGGCCACCCGGACGACATCGTGACGGCGGACCTGGTCCGCGACGTGTTCGGCCTCGACTCGGTGGTGGTCCCGGACCCGGTGACGGGCTCGCCGCTGGTCGTGCCCGGGGCGCCGTGGGGCGCGGAGGCCCGGGGTGAGTCAGTGGCGGCGGGCGCGCCAGATCAGGAAGAGGGCTGAGGCCACCGCCGCGGACCGCAGGGTCCACGGCCAGGTCTCCGAGATCGCCGCGCCCATCGCCTCGCCGCCCTCGGCGATCGGGGCGCCCCAGCGGCGACCGATACGGCCCCAGATCCAGACGGCGCCCGCCGTGGCCGCGAGGGCCGGGAGGACGACGACGGCCCACTGGGTCTCGACGCGCGAGAGGCGGCGGGAGGCGTAGGCGAGGAGCCAGCCGCCCGCGAGGGCCAGGAGGGAGCCGAAGACGGCGCCTCCGACGAGGAGGAGCGCGGCGAGCAGGAGGACCGGGTTGCCGAGGCGGACGCGGCGCGCTGCCTCGGTGGCGGGGGCGGCGTCCACGTCCTCGTCCGCGTCCGGATCCGGGTCGGCGGCAGGTACGGAGGCTTTACGAGGGCGGCGCAGCAGACGCTTCCAGCCCCGGCGCGGCGCTTCGTCCTCCTCGACGGGCTCATCGGCCTCGTCCGTCTCCTCCACCGGCGGCTTGAGGAGTTCCGGGATCTCCACGCCGCCCTTGAACCCCGGTACGAGGTCGTCCCCCGGTCGCGGTGTGTCGTCCAGGCGCCACCAGTCCGGTTCGGTGTCGGCCACCCCGACCTCGTCCGTCCCCGCCAGGTGGGGTGCGGTCGCCCACGCGTCAGGCCCAGGACTCGGTTCGGGTTGCGGGCGCGGTTGCGGTTCCGTACGCGGCTTCGGTACCGCTCGCTTCTTCCGCGACCGCCCCCGCTGCCGCGGCACTTCCGGCCGCTCGAGCCCGGCCGGCGCCGGTACGGGCGGGATCCCCGCCGCGCGGTCCACCACCTCGTCCGGCGTTCCCAGCTGTTCGAGGATGCCGCGCACGACGGTCGGACTCTCCTGGCCGTACGTGGCGCGCCGGCGGTCGATCTCGCCCCGGAGCCCCGACACCAGCCGCATCCGCGCGCTCGACGACAGCTGCCGCTGCTGCGCCAGATCACCGACCCGGCTCAGATAGTCGAAGACCAACTGGTCGCTCTCGATCCCCACAGTGCCCCTCCACGGCCGGTACGCCCCGACGTTAGCGCCCGCACAGGGGCTAACGTGGGGCGGATGGGGATCGGTGAGCTCGATCGGGAGGCGCACGTGCCCGGAGGAACTGGCGCTGCCGCTGCGCCGCGCACGCTCGCGGAGGCGCTGCGCGCACGCGGCGACGAAGGGCTTGCCGCGCTGCTGCGGGCGCGCCCGGATCTGCTCTCCCCGGTGCCGAACGACCTGACCCAGCTCGCCACCCGGGCCGGCACGCGCGGCTCCGTCGTCCGCGCGCTCGAACGCCTCGACCGGTTCACGCTCCAGACCGCCGAGGCGCTGGCCGTGGCCCCGGACCCGGCCCCGTATCCCGTACTCCTCGGCCTGCTCAGCGGCGACGACGGCGACCCGGACATCGAGGCGGCGCTGCCGCGCGCGGTGGAGGTGCTGCGCGAACAGGCCCTGATCTGGGGCGACGAGGACCGGCTGCGGCTCGTACGGACCGCGCGGGAGCTGCTCGCGCCCTCGCCGCAGCACCCCTCCCCGACGGGTCTCGGGCCGACCGTCGCCGAGGCCACGGCCGGAATGTCGCCGGGCCGGATCCAGGAGATCATCGCGACGGCCGGGCTGCCCGCGACGCACGACCCGGTCTCGGCGGTGGCGGCGCTGACCGAGCTGTTCACCGACCGGGACCGGATGGGGGCGCTGCTCGACACCGCGCCGCCGGAGGCGCTGGCCGTGCTCGACCGGCTGGTGTGGGGACCGCCGTACGGAGAGGTGACGGCGAACCCGGCCCCGCCCGTGCGGTGGCTGCGCGACCGCGGCCTGCTGCTGCCCGCCTCGCCGCGGACGGTGGTCCTGCCGAGGGAGGCCGCGCTGCATCTGCGGGGCGGCCGGGCGCACCGGGCGCCGGAGCCGCACGCACCTGAGCTGACCGTCCTGCGCGAGTACCGTCCCCAGGTTGTGGACAACGCGGCGGCCGGCCAGGCGTCCACGGCGCTCGCGACGGTCGAGGAGCTGCTGAAGGGGTGGGACCAGGGCGGTCCCGCCGTGCTGCGCGCGGGAGGCCTGTCGGTACGGGACCTCAAGCGGACGGCCGTCGCGCTGGACGTGGCGGAGCCGGTCGCGGCGTTCTGGCTGGAGCTCTGTCACGGGGCGGGGCTGCTGGCCTCGGACGGCGAGGCGGACGAGCGGTACGCGCCGACGCCCGCGTACGACGACTGGCTCGACCTGCCCCCGGCCGAGCGCTGGGCCCGGCTCGTCACGTCCTGGATGGTGGGGACGCGCACCGCGGGCCTGGTCGGCGGCCAGGACGCGAAGGGCCGCACACTGTCGGCCCTGGGCCCGGACCTCGACCGGGGCGCGGCGCCGGAGGTGCGGCGCCGGGTCCTGACGCTTCAGGCCACGCTGCCGCCGGGTTCGGCGGCGGACCCGGAGGCGCTGCTGGCCAGGCTGCGGTGGGAGCGCCCGCTGCGGGGCGGGGCGGGCGGGGCGGGCGCGGTCGCGTCGGGCGGTGCGGGGGCTGGTACGCGTACGGGCTCCGCTGCGGGCACGGGCGCCGGCACGGCGTACGGCGCAGGCGCGGGTACGGGCACGGGCGCGGGCCCCGGCACGGCCTACGGCACAGGGGCGGGCGCGGGCGCCGGTACGGCCTACGGCACAGGGGCGGGCGCGGGCGCCGGTACGGCCTACGGCCAGGGTGCCTCCGGGGCCACCGCCGACCTCCGGTCCCGGATCGCCGTGTGGACGCTCACCGAGGCCGAGATGCTCGGCGTCACCGGCCGCGGGGCCCTCGCCTCGCCCGCGCGGGCGCTGCTCAACCTGCCCCTCGCCGAGGCCGCGACCGAACCGGTGGCCGTCCACGGCGTCGAGCTGTCCGTCGCCGCCTCCCGGGCCGCGACCCTCCTCGCGCCGCTGCTCCCCGAGCCCGTCGACCACGTACTCCTCCAGGCCGACCTCACCGCCGTCGCGCCCGGCCCGCTCCGGCGCCCGCTCGCCGACATGCTCTCCGTGCTCGCGGACGTGGAATCGAAAGGTGGCGCGACCGTCTTCCGGTTCACGCCCGGTTCGGTGCGCCGCGCGCTCGACGCCGGACGCAGCGCGTCCGATCTGCACGACTTCCTGTCGGCACACTCCCGTACGCCGGTTCCGCAGCCCCTCGCGTATCTCATCGACGACGTGGCGCGGAAGCACGGCCACCTCCGGATCGGCGCCGCCTCCGCCTACGTACGCTGCGACGACGACGCGCTCCTCGGCGAGATCCTCGCCGACAAGCGGTCCGCGTCGCTGCGGCTGCGCCGCCTCGCGCCGACCGTGCTCGCCGCCCAGACCGACCCGGCGGCGCTGCTCGACGGGCTGCGGTCGATGGGGTACGCCCCGGCCGCCGAGTCCTCGGAGGGCGACGTCCTGATCACCCGCGCCGACGCCTACCGCACCGGCCCCCGCACCGCGCCCGCGCCCGTCCCCGAGGGCCCGCCCGCCCCGGACACGACCCTGCTCGCCGCGGCGGTCCGGGCGATCCGGGCCGGGGACCTCGCCTCGACGGCCGTCCGCAAGGAACGCCCGGAGGGCCGGCCGCTCGCGGGCGGCGAACTCCCCCGCACCTCCCCCGCCGAGACCCTGGCCACCGTCCAGGCCGCCGCGATGACCGGCTCGGCCGTCTGGATCGGCTACGTCAACGCGGAGGGCGCGGCGAGCCAGCGGGTCATCGCCCCGGTCCGCGTGGAGGGCGGCTTCGTGACGGGCTACGACCACACGGCGGACGAGGTCCGCACGTACCCGCTGCACCGCATCACGGGCGTGGCGGAACTGGCCGACGACCAGGTCTGAGCCGGCACGGCCCGCACGGCCCGCACGGCCCGCACGGCCCCGCTCAGGAGTGCACGTTGCCGGTCAGCAGCATGACGATCAAGACCGTCCAGCCGACCGTCGCGAGCAGCAGCGGGAACCCCGCCGCGAGCCCACAGCCCAGCGCCGCGAGCGTGATCCGCCGCTGATGCCGCCGCCGCGTCCGGGCGAGGAACCAGCTCGGCACGATCAGCGCGAACGCCGACACCAGGCTCCCGACGAGCATGAACGGAGCATCCGCCCACATGCCCTGCGAGCCGGCGGCCGCCACCGCGAGCACCGGCGCGACCACGCTGCCCACGAGCGGGGCCACCCACCAGCGCGGGTCGGGCTCGTCCCCCGGGACCGAGGGGGCGACGGCGGGCATCGAGGCGTTGAACGTCATGCCCCCATCCCACCGCCCGACCCCACCCCCGCCCCACCGCGCACGTACTCAATCCCCCCCCACGCCCCGTACTCAGACGCGCTGCTCAGCCGCACACCGCGCTGCCGTCGGGCACACTGGAGGATTGGCCGTCGCGGCACTCGCGTCACGGCACGGCGGGAAGGACCCTGAAGGCGTGAACGGACCACTCATCGTCCAGAGTGACAAGACGCTGCTCCTGGAGGTGGACCACGAGCAGGCGGATGCCTGTCGGCGGGCCATCGCGCCGTTCGCGGAGCTGGAGCGGGCGCCCGAGCACATTCACACGTACCGGGTGACCCCGCTCGGGCTGTGGAACGCGCGGGCGGCCGGGCACGACGCCGAGCAGGTCGTCGACGCGCTCGTGGAGTTCTCCCGCTACCCCGTGCCGCACGCGCTGCTCGTGGACGTCGCCGAGACCATGGCCCGCTACGGGCGACTCACGCTCTCCAAGCACCCCACCCACGGGCTCGTGCTGACCACGACCGACCGGCCGGTCCTTGAGGAGATCCTCCGGTCGAAGAAGGTGCAGCCGCTGGTCGGCGCCCGGATCGATCCGGACACCGTCGCCGTGCACCCGTCCGAGCGCGGGCAGATCAAGCAGACGCTGCTGAAGCTGGGCTGGCCGGCCGAGGACCTCGCCGGTTACGTGGACGGTGAGGCGCACCGTATCGATCTCGCCGAGGACGGCTGGGCCCTGCGCCCGTACCAGAAGCAGGCCGTCGAGGGCTTCTGGCACGGCGGCTCGGGTGTCGTCGTGCTGCCCTGTGGCGCGGGGAAGACGCTGGTCGGGGCCGGTGCCATGGCGCAGGCGAAGGCGACCACGCTGATCCTGGTCACCAACACCGTCTCCGCGCGGCAGTGGAAGCACGAGCTGGTGAAGCGGACCTCGCTGACCGAGGACGAGATCGGCGAGTACAGCGGTACGAAGAAGGAGATCCGGCCGGTCACCATCGCGACGTACCAGGTCCTGACGACCAAGCGGAAGGGCATCTATCCGCACCTGGAGCTCTTCGACTCCCGCGACTGGGGCCTGATCGTCTACGACGAGGTGCACCTGCTGCCGGCGCCGGTCTTCAAGTTCACCGCCGATCTGCAGGCGCGGCGGCGGCTGGGGCTCACGGCGACCCTCGTGCGGGAGGACGGGCGCGAGTCGGACGTGTTCTCGCTGATCGGTCCGAAGCGGTTCGACGCGCCGTGGAAGGAGATCGAGGCGCAGGGGTACATCGCGCCCGCCGACTGC
Source organism: Streptomyces vilmorinianum (assembly GCF_005517195.1). NCBI lineage: Bacteria > Bacillati > Actinomycetota > Actinomycetes > Kitasatosporales > Streptomycetaceae > Streptomyces > Streptomyces vilmorinianum. The sequence continues at coordinate 7,125,636 of NZ_CP040244.1, forward strand.
GTCGAGGTCCGGGTCAATCTGACCGACTCCGAGCGGCTCGCGTACGCGACGGCGGAGACGGAGGAGAAGTACCGCTTCTGCGCGACGACGGCGACGAAGCGGAAGGTGACCGAGGCGCTGGTGAGGAAGTTCGCCGGGCAGCAGATCCTCGTCATCGGCCAGTACATCGACCAGCTGGACGAGCTCGGCGAGCACCTGGACGCGCCGGTCATCAAGGGCGAGACGTCGAACGCGCAGCGCGAGAAGCTCTTCGACGCCTTCCGTAACGGCGAGATCAGCGTGCTTGTCGTCTCGAAGGTCGCGAACTTCTCCATCGACCTGCCCGAGGCGACGGTCGCGATCCAGGTGTCGGGCACCTTCGGCTCGCGCCAGGAGGAGGCGCAGCGGCTGGGCCGGGTGCTGCGGCCGAAGGCCGACGGGCACCAGGCGCACTTCTACTCGGTCGTCGCGCGGGACACGATCGACCAGGACTTCGCGGCGCACCGGCAGCGGTTCCTGGCGGAGCAGGGGTACGCGTACCGGATCGTCGACGCGGACGAGCTGATGGCGGGCGAGAAGGAGAACTAGGTGGTCGGGGTCCACTCGTAGCGTCGTGTGCCGGGTGTCCGGGTGCAGAGGAGCGCGTAGCCCTCGGGGCTGAACGCGACGTCGAGGTACTTCTCGGCGGCGCATTCGGTGAAGGCCGTCGGGCCCTCGGGGTCCGGCGGGCCCATGACGGTGTCGGCCGGGACGGTACGGGCGGGCGGGCCGTCCTTCTCGGTGGCGTCGGCCGTCAGTGCGACGGCGGACGCCACGGCGAGCGCCACTGCGGCGGCGACGGCAGCCACCACCCACCCCACGCGGGGGCGGTGGCCCGGTACGGCGACGGGCGCGGGCGGGGATGGGCGCGGGGGTAGGGGCGGGGGCGGGGCGTCCCCGAACCGGTCCGGGACGAGGACAGGCTCGTCCTGCCAGATCACCGGCCACCGCTCCGGGCCGAGCGCGTGTCGTGCCCGGGCGATCTCGTCGCGGGCGGCCGCGGCCGACGGGCGCTGTTCCGGCCGGTCGGCGGCCAGCGCGGCGACGAGGGCGGGCGGGCCTCCCAGGGCGCGCAGGACCAGTCCCGCCGCGTACACGTCCTGGGCGGGCGAGCTGCCCGCCCCGGCGCGGACCTCCGGCGCGAGGTAGTTGGGGGTGCCCGCCACGAGCGCGGGCGAGGTGAGCTGCAGATGCGGCAGGACCCGGGCCACCCCGAAGTCGCCGAGGAACGCGTGCGGGCGGCCGTGGCCGCTCGCCGCGAGCAGCAGGTTCGAGGGTTTCACATCGCGGTGCACGAGCCCGGCGGCGTGGACAGCGGCGAGGGCGTCGAGGAGCTGTTCGGCGATCAACAGGCCGACGGGCGGGGGCAGTTCGCCGTAAAGACCCGGCCGAGTCCGCGGCGGACGCCGACCTCCGGTTCGCGCGGCGGCTGCGCGACCTCCTCACCTCGACGGCGGGCGCGGTCGACATCCTGGACGCGGCCGCCCTTGTCGAGCCCCGGCATCCCGGCCTGGCCGAGATCCTGCGCACCTGCGGCGCGGGGCGCGCGGACGAGGCCGTCGCCTTGGTGCGCCGACTGACCTGACCTCGCGGCCTCGCGGCCTCCTGACCGCGTAGCCCCTTGCCGGACCGATCGAAAATCGATAGATTCCCATCGTAACTCGATGGAAGGATGGGGCGTGGGAAAGCTGGCAATGCGTGCGCTGCGCGCCGTGCTCGTGATGGTGCTCGCCGGCACCGTGTTCGTACAGGCATTGATGGTGTGGGCGTTGGCCACCGACCCTGAGGACGGGTCGCTCCCGCTGACCCCGCTGCGCGTGATCACGATCCTGGGCATGGCGTCGGTCCAGGCCGCCCTGGTCTGCGTATGGCGGCTGGTGACGATGGTGCGACGCGGAACCGTCTTCTCCCACGCCGCCTTCCGGTACGTGGACGGCGTGATCGGCGCGATCGTGGCGGCCGCCCTCCTGTGGTTCGCGGTCACGGCCGTCAATGCGCCGGGCCAGCGGGACGACCCGGGCGTCACCGTCATCATGGGCGGGGTCGGCGTGGCCATCCTGGGGGTCGCGCTCATCGTGCTCGTGCTGCGGATGCTGCTCGCCCAGGCCGTGGCGCGCGACGTCGAGGCGGCGCGGATGCAGGCCGAGCTCGACGAGGTGATCTGATGCCGATCGTGGTCGACATCGACGTGATGCTGGCCAGGCGGAAGATGTCGGTGGGCGAGCTCGCCGAACGCGTCGGGATCACCCCCGCCAACCTGGCGGTCCTCAAGAACGGCCGCGCGAAGGCGGTGCGCTTCGCGACGCTCGCCGCGCTCTGCGAGGTGCTCGCGTGCCAGCCGGGAGATCTGTTGCGCTGGGAAGCCGACGACGCCGCGGAGAGATGACCGACGGCGGTCAGTCCATCAGCGCGATGACCGGGGCGATCACGGCCAGCGCGTACTGAAGGACCACCGCGCCCCTGCGCGCGCCGTACCCGAGCACGCTGCCCGGCAGTACGGCGGCCAGGGCGCCGGCCACGGCACCGAGCCCCACGGCCCAGAAGCCCGCCGTGACAGCGGGACCGCTCACGCCGTCACCCCCGATGGCGTCCTCCAGCGCGACGACGGCGGTCAGGACGAAGGAGACGAACAGGGCCAGGAAACCGCCGAGGGCCATGATGCGCAGCCCGCCGGTGGAAGGGGAGGTCGGCGCCGGTGCCGTCGATGTCGTTGCCGTGCTCGTGGTCGTGCTCGTGGTCGTGCTCGTGCTCGTGGTCGCTGCCGAGGTCGTCATGCCCCGATCACATCAGCCGGGCCGGGGCCGCGGTATGCGCCCGCGTACTCAGTCCGGGCCTCCCACGTACTCAGGACGCGGGTTCCGCACCCCCGCCTCCTCGGCGTACCGGCCGAGGACGACGACTTCGACGGCCGCGCCGGTGAAGGCGCGTATGCCGCGCAGCGCGGTGGCGAGGCGGCGGGAGCGGGGGATCGTACGGTCCGGGGTGAAGGTCGCTGTGGTCATGCCTCCATGATGGAATTCGGACATTCCGAACACATCGCCCTGGGGGTGGAACCCGGGTCCCCCTCACGTCGGACCCCGACCCCTACGGGTCGTCCCTGCGCCCGACCCGACGAAAACCATTCGCCGCCACCCGAGCCCCAGAGCTACAATCTCCGACTTCCCCGCCTCCCCGAGTGGAGTGCCGCCGCCCGGTCGGAAACCGGCGGCCGCCCTGGCATGTCCGCGTACGCACCTGGAGGCTTCCGCATGTCCACGTCCGATCCGCTCTCGCGCGAACGCGCCCATCTCGCCGACTCGCGCGCCGCGCTGCGCGCGATGCGCGAGGACGTGGAATCGCTCGACATCAAGGACGTCACCGCGAACTGGGTCAACTCCGTGGTGCTCGGACGCCAGATCGAGGAGCGGATCAAGGCGCTGGCCGACCTCTCCCACACCCCGCTCTTCTTCGGCCGGCTCGACTACCTCCACACCACGCAGGAGGGGCAGCGCTTCTACATCGGCCGCCGTCACGTCCACGACGCCGGCGGCGACCCGATGGTGATCGACTGGCGCGCACCGGTCTCGCAGCCGTTCTACCGGGCGTCGAAGAAGGACCCGCAGGACGTGGGGCTGCGGCGCCGGTTCGGTTACACGGGCGGCGAGCTCACCGCGTACGAGGACGAGCATCTCTCCGACCCGGCGGAGCTGGAACAGACCAGCCGGCTGCTTCAGGCGGAGATCGAGCGCCCGCGCGTGGGCCCGATGCGGGACATCGTCGCCACCATCCAGCCCGAGCAGGACGAGATCGTCCGGTCCGGGCTCGGCGGGACCGTGTGCGTGCAGGGAGGGCCCGGCACCGGAAAGACGGCCGTGGGTCTGCACCGGGTCGCGTATCTGCTCTACGCACACCGGGAGCGGCTCGCCCGCACCGGCACGCTGGTCATCGGGCCGAACCGTTCCTTCCTCCACTACATCGAGCAAGTGCTGCCCGCACTCGGCGAGTTGGAGGTGCAGCAGGCGACCGTCGACGATCTCGTGGCGCATGTCGAGGTGCGCGGCGCGGACGAGGCGGCGACGGCGGTCGTCAAGGGCGACGCGAGGATGGCGGAGGTGCTGCGCCGGGCGGTCCGCTCGCACGTGACGCTGCCGGCCGAGCCGCTGATGGTGGTGCGCGGCTCGCGCCGCTGGCGCGTTCCCGCGTACGAACTGGAGGAGATCGTCCGCGAGTTGCTGGACCGGGACATCCGTTACGGGGCCGCCCGCGACGCGCTCCCGCAGCGCGTCGCGCACGCCGTCCTGGTGCGGATGGAGCAGGCGGGCGAGGCCCCGGACGACCGGGTGCAGGACGCGGTGGCCCGCAACACGGCGGTGAAGGCGATGGTGAAGGCGGTCTGGCCGCCGGTCGACCCCGCGAAGCTGGTGCTGCGGCTGCTGAGCGACGCCCCGTTCCTCGCGGAGCACGCCGAGGGGATCCTCACCGAGGACGAGCAGAAGCTGCTGCTCTGGCAGAAGCCGGCCCGCAGCGCGAAGTCGGCGAAGTGGTCGGCGGCGGACGCCGTCCTGATCGACGAGGCGAAGGACCTGGTGGAGCGCACGCACTCGCTCGGCCATGTGGTCCTGGACGAGGCGCAGGACCTGTCCCCGATGCAGTACCGCGCGGTCGGCCGCCGCTGCACGACCGGCTCGGCGACGATCCTGGGCGACCTCGCGCAGGGCACGACCCCGTGGGCGACGGAGAGCTGGACGCAGGCGCTCGCGCATCTGGGCAAGCCGGAGGCCGTGGTGGAGGAGCTGACGGCGGGCTTCCGCGTGCCGCGCGAGGTCATCGCGTACGCCTCCCGGCTGCTCCCCCACATGTCCCCCGGCCTGGCCGCCGTCGAGTCGGTCCGCGAGAACCCGGGCTCGCTGGCGGTCCGCCCCTGCACGCCGGCGGAGCTGGACACGGCCGTGGTCGCGGCCTGCGTGGAGTCCCTGGCCCACGAGGGCTCCATCGGCCTGATCGCCGCCGACGCGCGGATCGCCCCGCTGGCGGAGGCGCTGACCGCCGCCGGTCTCGCGCACCTCTCCCCCGGCGAGGAGACGACGGCCGAGTCCCGCCTGACCCTCGTCCCGGCCTCGCTGGCGAAGGGTCTGGAGTACGACTACGTCGTCCTGGACGACCCGGCGGCCGTCGTCGACGGGGAGCCCGACGAGCGGACCGGGCTGCGGAGGCTGTACGTGGCGCTGACGCGCGCCGTGTCGGGCCTGACGGTCCTTCACTCCTCGCCGCTGCCCGCGCAGTTGACCTGACGGATCAGGAGCTGAGGAAGGCGCGGACGCCCTGGGACACCCCGTCGTCGCCGAGCAGCGCGTTGTGGTCGAGGCAGCCCGCGGCGTTGTTGGTGGCCCCGGTCAGCGGCACGCTGCTGTCCGGGTTGATGACCTCGTCGCAGTTCGACCACCAGGTGGCGTACCGCACGGCCCCGGGCGTCTCGTCGCCCTCCGCGAGCCGCTTCTGGACGTACGAGCCGGGCGTCATGTCCCGGCAGGCCTGATCCCACAGGGCGCAGGCCCAGGCGGTGCTGGTGCCGTGGTTGGGGCCGGCGAGGGAGACCCAGTGGGCGACGGACGACTGGCCGGCACCGTCGAACTTCACGTACCAGCGGGTGACGAGGCTGCCGAAGGAGTGGGCGACGAGGTCGACCTGGCTCGCGCCGGTCTGCCGCCTGACGTTCTCGACGTACGCCGCGAGCTCACCGGAGAGGACCTCGTTGACGGACCGGTGGGTGTCGTACCCGAAGGAGTACAGCTCGGCGTCGGTGTACCCGTCCGCCTTGAAGTCCTCGCGCAGGCCGCCCCATACGCCGGGGTCGGCGTTGTAGCCGTGCACGAAGACGACGGGGGTACGGGCGGCGGCGGCCTCGGCGGGAGCCTGCGCCAGCAGGCACGCCACCAGGGCGAACAACGGGACGATCCTGACGCAGGTCCTCAACACGCTTCCCCCTACGAGGTGTTACGCACGAGTAGTGAGGAGCATGGTGGGGCCTGCGGTCATGGATGAACAGCCCTGTGCAGGACCGGAGTTCACGCCCTGGTCACTCCTACACGTACTCGTACTCGTACTCGGCGAGGGCCTCGGCCCGCGTACGGCGGGCGACCGTGGCCAGGACCGGATTGGTGTCGCGGAAGTAGTGCTCCGACACCACGCCCCAGCACAGGGCCCAGCCACGCCCCCGCGCCCAGGTCGCGTCGTCGACCTCGGCGGCCTCGCGGAACAGCGGGCGGGTCTCGGCGGTGAGCAGGCTCCAGGCGGCGATCATGTCGCAGGCGGGGTCGCCGGTACCGATGGCGCCGAAGTCGATGACGGCGCTCAGCCGGCCGTCCCGGGCCAGCAGATTGCCGGGCAGCAGGTCGCCGTGGACCCAGACGGGCGGGCGGTCGTCCCACTGCGGCAGCCGCAGCACGGACTCCCAGACCTCGGTCACGACGTCCGGGTCGAAGACGCCCTCGTCGCCGAGGTCCCGGATCGCACCCTCCATAGAGCCGTCCGCCCACTCGGTGACGTGGCCGCCCCGGCTCGACCTCGGCCCGCCGGTGGCGTCCACGCGCCGCAGGGCGGCGCCGAAGCGCCCCAACTCGACGGCGGCGTGGGCGAGATCGGCGATCGGCTCGTCGAAGGCGTTGGCGCCGTCGAGCCAGTCGTACACCGCCCAGGGCAGGTCGTAGCCCTCCCCTGGGACGCCGTTGCCCACGGGGACCGGCACGGGCAGCGGGAGGTGCGGGGCGAGGTGGGGCAGCCAGCGCTGCTCCTTGCCGATGGACCGGGCGGTCTCGGCGGTCTTGGGCAGCCGGACCGCGAGGCCGTCACCGAGGCGGTACATGTCGTTGTCGGTGCCGGCCGACGGCACCCGGGTGACGGGCAGCTCCGCCCACTGCGGGAACTGGGCGGCGATCAGTCTGCGCACGAGGTCGACCATGACGGGGAGGGTAGCCAGCGCGATCTTCGCCGGGCCATCGAATTACGGTGGGGGCGGCGCGACCGAGAGAAGGGCGGAACACCATGACCGGCACGACCGTCGTCACGGGCGGCAGCCGCGGGATCGGCGCGGCGACCTGCGTACGCCTCGCCGCCGAGGGCCATGACCTGGTGCTCGGGTACGTACGGGACTCCGCCGCCGCCGAGGAGACGGCGCGGGCGGTCCGGGCAGCGGGCGCGCGCTGCGTCGTGGTCCGGGCGGACACCTCCGTCGAGGCGGACGTGGAACGGCTCTTCGACACGGCGGAGGCCGAACTGGGCCCGGTGACCGGCCTGGTCAACAACGCGGGCGTGACGGGCCCGCTGGGGCGCCTCGCGGACGCCACGACGCAGGATCTGCGCCGGGTGGTGGAGGTCAACCTCCTCGGCTACCTGCTGTGTTGCCGCCGCGCCGCCCGCGACATGACGGCCCACGGCGGCGGCGCGATCGTGAACATCTCCTCCGCCGCCGCCACGCTCGGCAGCCCCGGCGACTACGTCCACTACGCGGCGACGAAGGCGGCGACCGACGCCCTGACCATGGGCCTCTCCAAGGAGCTCGGCCCGGACGGCATCCGGGTCAACGCGGTGGCCCCCGGCATCATCGAGACCGACATGCACGCCACGATGGGCGCCCCCGACCGCCCGGCGAAGGCCGCCACCACGATCCCCCTGCGCCGCCCGGGCCAACCGTCCGAGATCGCCGCGGCGGTGGCCTGGCTCCTCTCCCCGGACGCCTCGTACACGACGGGCACGGTCCTGCGGGTAGCGGGCGGCCGCTGACGGGACCGCGGCCGGGGGGCCGGCCGGCACTCGACCGCCCGGCCCCACCGGGATCCACGCGTACCTCACTCGTCGGTGAAGTACAGGGATCCCTTACAGGTCCGCGATGCCCCGACGTGCCGGGTGACGGGTGCCGGGTGGCGGTCCCGTCGTGCCGGGGGGCCGGTGGCGGGTGTTGGCCGGTCTACGCGTCGATCGCCGCGCGCCAGGTCCGGACCGCGTCGGTCGAGACCGGGGCCGTCCAGCCGTGGGGGCGGGCCGCGCCGCCGATGTGGAAGGCGGTGAGGCCGGCGGAGCGCAGTTCCGGGAGGTGGTCCAGGCGCAGGCCGCCGCCGACGAGGATCTGGGGCTCGTAGCCCGGGCGGCCGGTGCGGGATGCCTCGGACCTGAGGACGGGGAGGCCGTCGTCGACGCCGGTCGGGGCGCCCGCCGTGAGGTAGGTGTCGAGGCCCGGCAGGTCCGCGAGCTGCTTGCGCAGGGTGTCGCGGTCGGCCGCGCGGTCGATGGCCCGGTGGAAGGTCCAGTGGCAGCCGTCCAGGACGGCGACCAGCCGCTCGACCGCCACCAGGTCCGCGTCGCCCTCCGCCGTCAGGAAGCCGAGCACGAACTCGTCCGCACCCGCGTCCCGGAGGTCGGACGCGCGGGCCACCAGGGCGTTCACGTCGCCGGCCGCGAAGCCGTCGGTCAGTCTGAGCATCACGCGCAGCGGGATGTCCACGGCGGCGCGGATCGCCGCGAAGCCCGTACGGGACGGGGTCAGCCCGTCCGCCGCCATGTCGGTGACCAGTTCGAGGCGGTCCGCCCCGCCGGCCTGGGCGGCGACCGCGTCCTCCTCGTCGAGGGCGATCACCTCAAGGACTGCACGGTTGCTCATTGCACCTTTTCTTCCGTGAGGGGCGGCTACAGGTCTAGTCCAATGGACAGACTAGCCGTGCGTGTGGCCGCCCGCATCGCGCGTCGCCTCGGTGGTGGCGGCGGGCGCAGGCGCGGGACCCGCTCCCGCGTGCACCGTGAAGGCCGCCGTCCGCACCGTGCCGCCGTGCTGGAAGTCGAGGAACAGCCGGTACGTGCCCGTGCTCGGCGCCGTCGCCGTGAAGGAGACGTCCGGGCCGGGGCCGCCCTCGTTGGGGTGGACGTGGAGGTAGGCGAGGTCGCCGTCGCGCAGCGCGACGAGATGGCCGTACGCCCCGAGGTACGGCTCCAGGTCGGTGACCGGCTTGCCGCCCTTCCTGACCGTGAGCCGCAGCTCGCCCGCCTTGCCCGGGTCGAGGGTGCCGCCCAGCGTGACCTGGTAGCCGTCGACGGTCGCGGTCGGCGCGGCGGCCGGCAGCGGCTGCGGCGCGTACGCGCCCGGTACGGCCAGGTCGACGCCGAGCGTCACGCCCTGCGCGCCCTTCACCGCGGGCTTGAAGTCGGCGAAGGCCTTGTAGCCGCCCGCGGCGGGCAGGTCGACCGGCGCCGACCAGGTGCCGTCGGCCGCCCGTACGGGGTGCAGATGGCGGTAGACCGTGAGGTCGCGCGAGGCCACGATGAGGTGGAGTTCCTTGCCGTGCTCGGTCGTGTACGCGGTGACGTTCTTGCCGCCGGCGTCCTTGACCGTGAACCTCAGCACGCTCTTGCCCACCGCCGGCCTCGGCGTCTCCATGGCCAGCGTGTAGCCGCCCTCCGAGACCTGGAGGCCCCCGGCCGCGGGGGCGTTCGCCGCGCCGGTGCCCTCCTCGTGCCCCGCGTGCTCCCCCTGCTCTCCCTGCTCCCCCTGCTCCGCGTGCTCCCCGTGCGCGGCCTTCGCCGGCTCGTTCACGGGTCCGACGCCCTTGCCGACCCCGTACGCGGTCCCGAAGGTCGCGGCGAGCGCGGCGGCGAAGGCGGTGATCTTCAGCCCGGTGTTCATGGCAGCTCTCCCGTACGTGAGTAACCTTTCGATGCCCACACCATACCCCTGGGGGGTATCAAGTCAAGCCGAGGCGAACGCTTGCGTGGAATACCTCTGGGGGGTATACATGAGTCAGTTCCAGATACCCCCCACGGGTATTCATCGCTGAATTCGGAGGAGAAGACATGTCTTCCTGCTGTACTCCTGACGGCAGCTGCTCGACCGGCGCCGGCGAGGCCACGACCGCCACCGCCGTCGCCGACAGCACCGCCACCGTCTACGCCGTGTCGGGCATGACCTGCGGACACTGCAAGACCGCGATCACCACCTCCGTCTCCGCGCTTGACGGCGTCATCTCCGTGGACGTCGACGTCGCCGGCGGCCTGGTGACCGTGACCACGGGCGGCGCCCCCGACGACGCCGCGATCGCCGCCGCCGTCGACGACGCCGGCTACGAGCTCACCGGCCGCGCCTGATCCAGCGCGCCCACGAACCCGGCCGCCGGGGCCCGTCCATCCATGGGCCCCGGCCCCCGACCTCCCGCTGTACCGAGGAGCAGGAAATGACCACGACGACCCCCGGCGCCGCCCAGGTCGAGCTCGCCATCGGCGGCATGACCTGCGCCTCGTGCGCGGCCCGTATCGAGAAGAAGCTCAACCGCATGGACGGGGTCGAGGCCACCGTCAACTACGCCACCGAGAAGGCGAAGGTCACCTTCGACGCGGACGCCGACATCTCCGTCGCCGATCTGATCGCCACGGTCGAGGCCACCGGTTACACCGCCGCCGAGCCCGAGCGCGAGCGCGTCGCCGCCGCCGGCGCCGGCGACGAAGGGCCGTCCGACGAGGAGAAGGCCGACGAGGAGCTGCGGCCCCTCAAGCAGCGCCTGATCACCGCGGTCGCGCTCGCCGTGCCCGTCATCGCGATGGCGATGGTCCCGGCCCTGCAGATCGAGTACTGGCAGTGGCTGAGCCTCACGCTCGCCGCCCCGGTCGTCGTCTACGCAGCCTGGCCCTTCCACCGCGCCGCCTGGACCAACGCCCGGCACGGCGCGGCCACCATGGACACCCTGATCTCGGTCGGCACGATCGCCGCGTTCCTCTGGTCCCTGTGGGCGCTGTTCTTCGGCACCGCCGGTACGCCCGGCATGACGCACCCCTTCGAGTTCACGATCGCCCGCACCGACGGCGCCGGGAACATCTACCTGGAGGCCGCGGCGGGCGTCACCGCCTTCATCCTGGCCGGCCGGTACTTCGAGGCGCGCTCCAAGCGCAAGGCGGGCGCGGCGCTCAAGGCGCTGATGCAGCTGGGCGCCAAGGAGGTGACCGTTCTCAGGAACGGCCGCGAGGTCACCGTCCCGACCGCCGAACTCCAGGTCGGGGACCGCTTCCTGGTCCGCCCCGGCGAGAAGATCGCCACCGACGGCACGGTCGTCGAGGGCTCCTCCGCCGTCGACGCCTCCATGCTCACCGGCGAGTCCGTACCGGTCGAGGTCTCCGTCGGCGACTCCGTCACCGGCGCCACCCTGAACGCCGGCGGCCGCCTGGTCGTCGAGGCCACCCGCGTCGGCGCCGACACCCAGCTCGCCCGCATGGCCAAGCTCGTCGAGGACGCCCAGAACGGCAAGGCCGCCGCCCAGCGCCTGGCCGACAAGATCTCCGCCGTCTTCGTGCCGATCGTCATCGCGCTCGCGCTCGGCACGCTCGGCTTCTGGCTGGGTACGGGCTCCGGTCTGACCGCCGCGTTCACCGCCGCGGTCGCCGTCCTGATCATCGCCTGCCCCTGCGCCCTGGGCCTGGCCACCCCGACCGCGCTCATGGTCGGCACCGGCCGCGGCGCGCAGCTCGGCATCCTGATCAAGGGCCCGGAGGTCCTGGAGACGACCCGCAAGGTCGACACCATCGTGCTCGACAAGACCGGCACCGTCACCACCGGCCGGATGACCCTGATCAAGGTCCACACCGCCGACGGCGTGGACGAGACCGACGTCCTGCGGCTCGCGGGCGCCCTGGAGCACTCCTCCGAGCACCCCATCGCCCAGGCCGTCGCCACCGGCGCCGCGGCCAAGGTCGGTACGCTCCCCACCCCCGAGGACTTCGCCAACATCCCCGGGCTCGGCGTCCAGGGCGTCGTCGACGGCCACGCCGTCCTCGTCGGCCGCGAGAAGCTGCTCGAAGAGTGGGCCATGGAGCTCCCGGAGGGCCTCAAGTCCGCGAAGGACGAGGCGGAGAAGGCCGGCAGGACGGCGATCGCGGTCGCCTGGGACGGCGAGGCGCGCGCGGTCCTGGAGGTCGCCGACGCCATCAAGGAGACCAGCCCGGAGGCCATCGAGCGGCTGCGCGCGCTCGGCCTGACCCCGATCCTGCTGACCGGTGACAACAAGGCGGTCGCCGAGTCCGTCGCCGCCGAGGTCGGCATCGACGAGGTCATCGCCGAGGTCATGCCGCAGGACAAGGTGGACGTGGTCAAGCGCCTTCAGGGCGAGGGGCGTTCGGTCGCCATGGTCGGCGACGGCGTCAACGACGCCGCCGCGCTCGCCCAGGCCGACCTGGGCCTGGCGATGGGCACGGGCACGGACGCCGCCATCGAGGCCGGCGACCTGACGCTCGTACGGGGGGACCTGCGGGCCGCGGCCGACGCGATCCGGCTCTCCCGCAGGACGCTCGGCACGATCCGCTCGAACCTCTTCTGGGCCTTCGCCTACAACGTGGCCGCCCTGCCGCTCGCCGCGGCCGGACTGCTCAACCCGATGATCGCCGGTGCCGCGATGGCCTTCTCCTCGGTCTTCGTCGTCGGCAACAGCCTGCGCCTGCGCGGCTTCCAGGCCGCCGACCGATGAGGAGTTCGCCGTGGCCGGTTACGTACAGCACAAGGAAGACATCATCCGGCGCCTGAGGCGCATCGAGGGTCAGGTCCGGGGGGTGCAGCGGATGGTGGACGAGGACGTCTACTGCATCGACGTACTGACCCAGGTCTCCGCGATCAACGCGGCCCTGCAGTCCTGCGCCGTGGCCCTCCTGGACGAGCACCTCAGCTGCTGCGTCACCGAGGCGATCGCCCAGGGCGGGGACCAGGCGAAGGTGAAGGTGGGCGAGGCCTCGAAGGCCATCGCCCGGCTGATCAGGACGTAGAACCGGACGAGAAGGATCTCAACCGCCCTTGTGCGAAGGGCAGTCGGCGGACAGCTTGACGCTCAGGCGAAGACAGAGCCCGAGCACCTGGCGGAGGAGCGTCAGCTCCACCGAACCGGGCAGGCCGGGGCCGCAGACCTTCGCGCAGGGGCGGTTCCTCATGAGGGTCGACATCCGGTCATCGTACCCCTAGGGGGTATATCTCCGCCGGGTGAGCGGCCCGTACGATGGGCGGCCCGTAGGGGGAGGGGATGCGCGTGCGCCGGCTGGGAGACCTCGAGGCCGAGATCATGGACCGGCTGTGGGCCTGGCAACGGCCCGCCACCGTCCGCGAGATCGTCGACGACATCAATCTGGGGCGGCACGTCGCCTACACGACGGTGATGACGGTGGCGGACATACTCCACCGCAAGGGCTGGCTCCGCCGCGAGAAGGCGGGCAGGGCCTGGCTGTACGAACCGGTCCGCAGCCGCGAGGAGTACACCGCGGCCCTGATGCAGGACGCGCTCGGCGACAGCGCGGACCGCCCGGCCGCGCTGCTGCGCTTCGTGGAGACCATCTCGCCCGAGGACATGCAGGCCCTGGACGCGGCGCTGCGTACGGCGCGCGGCCGCGCCGAGGGCGGGCACGGGGCTGGGCACGGGGCTGGGCACGGGGCTGGACCTGGAAGCGGATCCGGGAGCGGGCCCGGGGCTGGACCTGGAAGCGGACCCTGGAGCGGCCCCGGGGGTGGACCTGGAAGCGGACCCTGGAGCGGCCCTGGGGATGGACCTGGAAGCGGGCCCGGGGGTGGCCCCAGGGGCGGTCCCGGGGGCGGGACGCACGAGGCGACCATGCGTGGGGGCGTCGCGTGAACCACCACGCGCTGCTCCCCCTCGGATTCGCCCTGTCCACCGGGCTTCTGATCCCCTGGCTCCTCGTACGGGCCCGCTGGGCCCAGCAGGTGCCGCGGCTCGGTCTGGCGGTGTGGGCGGCGAGCGGCGCGGTGTTCGCCTTCTCGGCCGCGCTGCTCCCCGCCCAGCTGGTGCTCGCCGGGGACAGCAGCCACCGGCTGACCGACACGCTCCTCACGCTCTCGCTCCCCTCCCCCGCCACCCTGCTCGCCCTGTCGGGGCGCGAATACCTCGCCCTCGGCCTGGCCCTGGCGGTCCTCGCGCTGCCCGCCTGCGGTTTCGTACGGAAGGTGCTGCGGGCCCGGCGGGCACGGCAGCGGCACGCGGGGGTCCTGCGGCTCGTCGGACGGTACGACCCCGCGCTGCGGGCGACCGTGCTCGACCACGCGCGGCCCGCCGTCTACTGCCTGCCAGGCCGCGCGCGCCGGGTCGTCGTCTCCTCGGGCGCCGTGGACACCCTGACCGCGCCCCAGCTGGCGGCGGCGCTCGCGCACGAGCGGGCGCACATCGCCGGCCGGCACCACCTGCTCGTCGCGGCGGCGGAGTCCTTCGCGGCCGTGTTCCCCCGGCTCCCGCTGGCACGGCACGGCGGGACGGCCGTACCGCTGCTGCTCGAAATGGCCGCGGACGACCGCGCGTTGCGCCGCTGCTCGCGCGACGCGCTGGCCACCGCGCTGTACGCGCTCGCCGCGGGCCAGGCACCGCGCGAGGCGTTCGGGGCGGGCGGGCCGTCGGCGGCGCTGCGGATGCGGCGCATTCTCGCTCCGCACAGTGCGGGACATCCGGTACTGCGGGGGCTGTTGACGATCGCGGCGGGGGCGGGGGCCGTGACGCCGCTGGCCATCGCGTGTTGTTCCGTGCCCGGGTAATTGACTCGGTTCATCGCCTCATTACTAAGTGAATTCGTAGATTTCACATCGGTCACATCGGTCTGAATTCCCGGCTATCGTGGGTACGTTGGCGCTCAGGCTCGGCACGTCGAAGGGTACGAACCAATGCAGCTGGCTGACGTGCGGACGGCGGCTGCGTCCGACGCGACGACGATATCCAGGCTGCTGGCGGACGCCATTCGGGGCAGCTACGACGGAATCCTCGACGAAATCGCCGTCCGGCGTCTGATCTCGACGCAATGCGCACTTCCCCGTATCCGCGCGGAAATTGAAATTCCCGGCGGCGCGCCGGGCTGGCTGGGCTGGCTGGTGGCGACGGCCGAGGACGGCACGCTCGTCGGCGCGGCGGCGGGTGGGGTGCCGGTCCCGGGCGAGGGCGAGCTGTACGCGCTGTGCGTGGCGGAGGGGTCGCGACGGCGGGGGGTGGGGGCGGCGCTGCTTTCGGCGGCGGCGGATCGGATGCGGGGGTTCGGGGCGCGGGAACTCCGCGTGACCCTCCCGTCGGAGCGCGACCCGTGGCTCCCCTTCTACGAAGCGAGCGGCTTCACCCCACTGACCCCGACCCGCCTGACGCAAGCGCTCTGACCCTCCCCTCCCCGGGTTGCGGGCAGGCGTGGCAGATGTGCGCCATCGCGTGTTTGCGCCGTGGGAAGCGCTGGCGAGGCGGGGGGCCGTCGATTCAGGATGGGGGCAGCGGCGTGGACCCCGGCGGCACGGGTGCCTCGTCCGGACGGCATGGACCGAGCGAGCCCCTGGAGGAGCGATGCACACACCGAGCGGCGCCGCGCTCGCGCCGGTCCTGCCGTCCCGATACGACACGGTGGCCGACATCCTCCCCGGCCTGGAGTCTGTCGCCCCCGGCGACGAGCACTCGGTCTGGCTGTACGACGCCCTCCTCGGCCCCCACAGCGCGGACATCGTCCGCTACCTCGGCCTCGCCCGCGCCACCGGCGGCCCCGTCCTCGACCTCGGCTCCGGTGCGGGGCGGCTCGCCGTCCCCTTCGCCCGGCACGGCTTCGCCGTCGAGGCCGTCGACCGGGACGCCGCCGCCCTGGAGCGGCTCGAGGCCTGGGCCCGGCGCATCGGCCCCCAGGTCGCCGAGCTGATCGTCACCACCCGGGCCGACCTCACCGAGCTCCGCCTGCACGGCAGTTACCGGCTCGCGCTGCTCGCCGGCGCCATGGTGTCCGCCGTCCCCCCGAAGGCCCGCCCCGGTCTGCTGCGCGAGATCGCCTCGCACCTGGACACCGGCGGCGCCCTCGCCCTGGACTACACCGCCCACCTGCTCCCCGGTCTCGTCGCCGAGCCGCAGCGGACCTGGGCCTTCCAGGTCCCGCGGTTCGACGGGATCGACGAGTGGGTGGTGGCCCGGCAGGTCTTCGATCTGCGCGCGATGAGCGAGCGGATCACCTACTACGCGGCCAGGACCGGCAAGCTCTCCACCGAACGGGCCGTACTGACCACCGACAAGTGGATCGTCGACCCCGAGCACCTGGCCGCCGAGCTGCACTCCGCGGGCCTGCACATCGAGGGCCGGCGGCGGCACCGTATCGACGAACGCACCGAGAGCGTCCTGCTCGTCTGCCGGACGGATGATTGACAAAGAGGTACGATGCCCACAAACGTTTGAGCCGACCAGGTGGCGGGCGGAGAAGATGGCAGTCGTGGAAGAGCTGACGGGCCGCGAGGCGGTGATCCAGCGCCTGCGCGATGTCGGTCTGCGGGTCACGGGCCCCCGCCTGGAGGTGCTCACGGTCCTCGCCTCGGCCGGCCATCTCGACGTGGAGGCGATCACCACCACCGCCCGCGAGCGCCTCGGCACGCTCACCAGCCAGGCCGTGTACGAGATGCTCCGCCACTTCCAGGAGACCGGCCTGGTCAGCAAGTTCGACCGCCCCGGCCTCCCGGCCGTCTTCGAGATCTCCGGACCGCCGCACCAGCACGCGCTCTGCGTGCGGTGCGGCCGCGTGGAGAACGTCGACGCCCCGGCCCCGAAGCCGCCCCGCGGCGCCCTGCCCGACTGGCGGACCAGCGACGCCGAGATCGTCTTCAAGGGACTGTGCCCCGACTGTGCACAGTCGTCCGAGACGTCGTCCTAGGCGTCGTCCGAGACCACTTGAACCCCATGCGTGGCGTTCGAATGTATGGCAGGGTCTAGCGGGGCGATTCAACGGGATCCTCAGGGATCCGAGGGGAGTCTGCTGCGCTGTGTCCAAAAACGCCACCGGGACGCGTACGGGAAGCGAACAGGCCCTCGCGATCTACCTCGAGCTCCGCGCCCGGCCCGCCTGTTCCTTCGACGAGGTCGCGGACGGCCTGGCCCTCTCCGCCGAGGAGCGGGACCGCTGCCGTGGCGAACTCACCACCCTCGGCCTGATCGAACCCACCGCGAAGCGCCCGGTGATCGACCCCGACCTCGCCCTGGTCCGCCTCCTCCAGCACGAACGCGACCGGCTCGCGCACCGGCTCGCCGAGACCGGCCGGGCCCAGGCCACACTGGAGACGCTGGCGGGCCCCTTCCTCCGGGCCGGTGCCGTCCCCCGTTCCGAGGTCGAGGTCGAGATCGTCTCCGATCCGCAGCGCGTCCGGCAGGAACTGGCCGGGCTCACCGACACCGTGCGCCGCTCCGTCCACTCCATGCACACCGGTTCGTTACGGCGCGAGGACATGGCCGAGGAGCTGGCGCGCGACCGGTGCCGCACCGGGCGCGGGCTGCGGGTCCGCGCCATGTACAGCCGCCGGATCAGCTCCGTACCGGACATGGCGCAGCACCTGGAGGAGCGGGCCGCCCTCGGGGTCGAGATCCGGCTCTCCCCCGTCGTACCGATGAACATGGTGCTCGCCGACGAGAACTTCGCGATGCTGCCCACCGATCCGCACAGCCCCGACTCCGCGACGATCCTCGCGCGCGGGCCCGGTCTGGTCCGCTCGTATCTCGCGCTGTACGAGTACTGCTGGCACGCGGCCGGCCCGTACGGCGACCGGCAGGCGGCCCCCGAGCACGGCGGCGACGGGCTCTCCGAACAGCAGCGGGCCGCGCTGCGGATGCTCGCCTCCGGGATCAAGGACGAACAGGTCGCACGGAATCTGGGCGTCTCGCTGCGCACGGTCAGCCGGCTGCTGTCCGAGGTGATGCAGGAGCTGGACGCCGCGAGCCGCTTCGAGGCCGGCGTGAAGGCGGCGCGGCTCGGCCTGCTCGACGGCGAGGGTTACGAACGGGTCGGGTAGGCGCGGGAGTTCGGGTGGCGTATCGCGTGACGGGTGACACTGGGAAGATCGGCATGACGGACACCCGCCGAGCCGTATGACAAGGTGAGGCGGGGCGACTCGGACGACAAGGGGGGTCACTTCGCCATGGTCACGACGGGCGGCGGCGGCGTCGGGAGTCAGGCGGTCGATCCCGCGCTGACCCTCTATCAGGAGCTGCGCAGGCGCGGCGTCTCCAGCTTCGGAGAGGTCTACGAGGAACTCGCGCTGGCGCCCGAGGAGTACGAGCGATGTCGCGGCGAACTGATCTCCCTCGGGCTCATCGTGCCGACGACGGCCACGCATGCGGCCCGCCAGGACCTCCAGGGCGGCACCTGGGCACCGGACGACGACACGGTGGCGGTGATCGACCCGGAGATCGCCCTGCTCCGGCTGTTACAGCGGGAGCGTGAACGGCTGCGCGTCCACCTCGAGGAGGCCGACCGCGCGTACAGCACCCTGGAGACGCTCGCGGGAACGTATCTGCGGGCCGGCTCCCTGGCCCGCTCCGACGTCGAGGTGGAGGTTCTCGGCGACTACCGGCGGATCCAGCAGGTGCTGGAGGACATCACCGACGTCATCCAGCACAGTCTGGCGTCGATGCACCCGACGTCCTTGGTCCGGGAGGTCGCCGACCGGGTGCTCAGCCGGGACCGTCGCCAGCTGGAGAACGGGGTGCGGGTCCGCGCCCTGTACAGCAACCGGGTCAACGCCTCCCCCGAGGTGACGGAGTTGCTCCGGCGCAGGGTGGAGCTGGGCGTCGAGATCCGCGTCTCGCCCGTCGTCCCCATGACCATGATCATCGCGGACGCGCAGTTCGCCGTGCTGCCGGCCAACCCGGCGGAGCCGATGGCGGGTGCGGTGCTGGCCCGCGGGCCCGCGCTGGTCCGCTCGTATCTGGCGCTGTACGAGCACTGTTGGCACACCGCGACCCCGTACGGCGACGGCATCGCGCCCGAGCACGGCGGCGACGGCCTCTCCGAGCAGCAGCGCGCGGCGCTGCGGATGCTCGCCTCGGGCATGAAGGACGAGAAGATCGCCCGCAATCTGGGGGTCTCCCTGCGCACGGTGAGCCGCATGCTGTCCGAGCTGATGCAGGAAATGGGTGCCACCAGTCGCTTCGAGGCGGGCGTGCGCGCATTCCGGCTCGGCTGGCTGGACTGACCGGACGAGTCGCCTCCAAAAAACAAATCGGCTCCGTGGCCACCCCATTCGGTGACCACGGAGCCGTTCTGTGGCAGGTCTGTTCAGGCCTGTTGAGGTCCGCCGGAAGATCAGTTGGCGGGAGCGGGAGCCGGGGAAGCGGAATTCCACTCGTTGCCGTTCGACGGGGACGACGTCGGCGCCGGCGTCGGGTCGGTCTCCGCGCCGGCGATCTCGTAGCGGGGAGCCGAGGTCGCGCCGGGCGCGGCCACCAGGGCGGCGCCGGCCGCGACGGCCGTACAGGCCACCATGGCGACGCAGAACTGGCGGACGGTCTTGCGAATACCGGAGTGACGCACAGCAGACATGATTCCTCCAGGAGTTGGAATGGGAATTCCGCTTCTGGGGGCCCGTGCCGCCGGGCGCTCCCTGAAGACATCTCCATATTGGCCCGGCCCCGGAAGCGAATCCATAGTTTCCCCATGCGTGGACTCGCCATGGCGTGGATGCGTCAATGCGCCGCCGGAACAACGGAATTGAGGGATCCGGAGCGTCCCATATCTTTGGTTAGACCAAAAGAGATGCTAGGCTTGTGGTACGGCCTTCTCGTTCCTCCAGGAGAGAGGGGCCGCCGGGGCAGGGGCGTGCCGCCGCTCCTGCCCCACTTCGCGCCGCCTCCCCGCGCGCCGCCTCGTACACCTCGATCGTCCGCGCGGCCGAGGCCCGCCAGCTCATCCCGCGGGCGTGACAGACCGCCGCCTCCCCCATCGTCGCCCGCGCCCGTGGATGCGCCGCGAGCCACAGCAGCCGACGGGCGTACTCCACCGGGTCGTGCCCCCGTACGAGCAGCCCCGTCACCCCGTCCCACACCGCCGTCGGCAGCCCGCCCACCGCCGCCGCGAGCACCGGCGTCCCGCACGCCTGCGCCTCCAGGGCCACCAGGCCGAACGACTCGCTGCGCGAGGGCACCACGAGCACGTCCGCCGCCCGGTACCACTCCGCGAGCCGCTCCTGCGGTACGGGAGGACAGGGGCGCAGCACATCGGTGACCCCGAGCTCGTGCGCCAGCTGCCAGGCGGTGCCCTCCCGGGTCGCCCCCGAGTGGCCGCCGATCACGGGGACGAGGAGACGGGGACGCAGCTCCGGCGCCATCCGCAGCAGCTCGGCGACCGCCCGTACGAGCACGTCGGGGCCCTTGAGGGGCTGGATGCGCCCGGCATAGAGGGGAACGAACGCATCGACAGGCAGGCCGAGCCGAGCCCGCGCGGCCGCCCGGCCTGCGTCCGGCCCGTCCCCCGGTCCGTCCCCCGGTCCGAAGGTGCGCAGGTCGACCCCCGGCCGGACGACCTCCGTGCGCGGCGCCGCCGCCCCGTACAGCGACCGGAGGGCCTCGGCCTCGCCGTCCGTGTTCGCGATCAACCGGTCGGCGGAGTGGACGACCTGGTGCTCGCCGCGGATCCGCAGCTCTGGCTCGGGGGTGTCCCCGTCCGCCAGGGCCGCGTTCTTCACCCGGGCCAGGGTGTGCGCGGTGTGGACGAGCGGTATCCGCCAGCCGGCCGAGGCGATGCGGCCGGCCTGCCCGGAGAGCCAGTAGTGCGAGTGCACCAGGTCGTAGCGCCGGTCCTCCTTGAGCAGGGCCAGCGAGAACGGCACGACGAGACCCGGCATGGCTTCCTTGGGGAGTGCCTCGCGCGGGCCCGCGTGCAGATGGCGGACCCGGACGCCCGGGGCGAGATCGACCGCCGGAGGGCGGCCCTCGCCCCGGCAGCGGGTGAACAGGTCGACCTCGGCGCCCTGTTCGGCGAGGGCCCGGGAGAGTTCGACCATGTAGACGTTCATGCCGCCGGCATCCCCGGTGCCGGGCTGGTGGAGCGGGGAGGTGTGGACGCTGAGCATGGCGACGCGCAGGGACACGTGGGGCTCCTGTGAGGGCGGGCCACGTGTCCCTGCGTTTGCGTCGCGCACGGCCACGCGGCGGTGAGGATGAACAGTGGGTCAGAAACCGAAGACGGGGCCGGACGGTGGGGCGAGCCGGGTCCCCGGCAGGGGCGCGGTCAGGGCGGCCGGGTCGATCGCCCGTCCCGGCTCGACCCTGAGCGCGGCGGCCAGCCGGTCGGCGCCCTCCGGCATCACCGGCCGCGCCCAGGCCGAGAGCGCCGAGGCCACGGCCAACTGCGCGGCCAGCGCGGGCAGATGACGGCAGGCGGTGGTGGGCCGGCAGCGCTCGTGGGCGTTGACATGGCCGAAGTCGGCCACCGAGCGGACCATCTCGTCGAGGACGGCGACCGCGCGCCGGGGGTCGAAGGCGTCGGGGCCGTACGCCTCCCGCAGATCCTCGACGGCCCGGTGCAGCCGCCGTTCCAGGATCTCCCAGCCGGTGCCGCCCGGCAGCGCCTGCGGGACGAGTCCCGCGCACTCCTCGCGTACGGAGGCGAAGAGCCGCGAGAGCCAGCTGTTCCAGGACTCGTCCAGCTCCCGGCGGGCCGCGGCGAGCCGGTCCCGGTGGAAGACCGTGCGGCGGCCCGTCGGGCGGGCCTGCAGGACATGGCGGCGCAGGGTGTCGGAGCCGTACTCGGTGAGCAGATCGAGCGCCCACACGTGCTGCGGGTCCTCGATGACGTACGACTCGTTGACGCAGAAGTCCTGCGGCAGCTTGATGTCCTGGGCGAGGAGCAGCACCGGCAGCAGCACGGCGTGGCAGAAGGCGTGCCCGAAGCCGCAGAAGTGGATGGCGCGGCGGGGCAGCGGGCCCTTGGTGTCGTAGCCGAACAGATGCATCGCGGCGGCCTCGAAGCAGCCGTCGACGCGGTGGTCGGGGAAGCCCTCGACGGGCACCTGGAGCCCCCACTCGCCCGGGTGGCCGACCGCGACGTCGGGCAGCCCGTCCTCCACCAGCGACTCGCACAGCGCGGCGAGGCGGGGCGGGAGACCGGCGGCGGCCCAGTAGTCGGAGAGCGCGTCCCGGAAGGGTTCGAGGGGCACGTAGAGGCGGCGGCAGCGGCGGGACAGCGCGGGGGTGTCGCAGAGCGAGCAGCGGGGCGCGATCAGGTCGCCGCCGTCGTTGGGGCGGGCGCACTCGTGGCACATGCCGCCGTCGCTGACCGCGCCGCAGTGCGGGCAGGTGCCGGTGACGTGCGCGCCGTACAGCCAGCGCTCGCACGGTTCGCAGTACGGCAGGAGGCGGGTGCGCGGGGCGATGACGCCCTGCGCGTACAGCCGGCCGAAGAGGTCCTGCACCCAGCGGCCGTAGCCGCGGTCGCGGCGCGGCCGGACGATGTGGTCGAACTCCACGCCCGAGCGCAGCCAGTCGGCGGTGATCGCCGCGCGGTAGCCCTCGGCGACCTCCTCGGGCTTGCGGTGGTGGCGCAGCGCCCGGACCTCGACGGAGCTGGCGTGGTCGGCGGTGCCGGTGGTGAACCGTACGGGCTCGCCCTCGGCGCGCAGGAAACGGGTCAGCACGTCGGCTGCGACGTACGGCCCGGCGAGATGACCGATGTGCAGTTCGCCGTGGGTGGCCGGAGGGGTCGCGGTGATCCAGACAGGGGTGCTCATGGGGGACCTCCTGAGCGTCAGCGAGGTTCGAAGTGAAAGGACCGGATGAAGCAGTCACGAGGCTGCTCGACCGCGTAGACGATGCATTCGAAAAGGGCTTGGGTGGTGAGCTTCTCGTCCGGGGCTATTCCGTCCGGATTCGATCCGTCCCATTCCGCGAAGCGCGGATCGGAGGTCGAGAAGTCGGGCGGGTAGAGCGAGAAGACACGGACTCCGGAGGGCCGGAGTCTGCGGGAGAGAATGTCCGCGAAACCGGCCTGCGCGCTTTTCGCCGTCCAGAACGCCTCGTGGGCGGCGCCCGCTGTGGCGGCGGAGGCGCCCTCGGCATCCCGTACGGCGACCATGTTGACGATGTCGGGTCGCAGCGAGGCGCGCAGCAGCGGCAGGAAGTGCTTGACCATCAGGACGGTGCCGCCGGCGGTCGACTCGATCGTCTCCACGATCTGGTCGTCGCTGGCCGCCTCCAGGTCCATGCCGTCGAGCCAGCGGGCGCCGTTGTTGACCAGCAGGTCGACGCGGTCGGTGTGTTCGCCGACCTTGGCGGCGAACTCCCGGATCTCGGCGGGTCGACTCAGATCGCAGCCGAAGGCGTGGATACGGTCACGGGCGGAGCCCATGACGTCGGTACGGGTGCGCTCGGCGGCCTCGACGGTGCGGGCCGATACATAGACCTCGGCGCCGAGATGCGCGAATCCGACGGCGAGTGCGCGGCCGAAATAGCGGGACGCGCCGGTCACGACGACACGCAGATTCTCGAATTTCATGCTCGTCTGGTCTCCCCTGCCCGGCGGGCGAATGCGGTCGAATTCAGCGTGGCAGAGGGAGAGGGGCCGGGGCCCGGTGAGAGGGGTGCGCGTTCACGCCGTTGCGTGGATACGCCACGGCAGCCGGAGCCTGTCGAGCACGGTCGCGCGCTTGTGGTGGACGCCGATGTGGCGGGGCCCGGCGGAGACGGTGACGGGGCCGCCGGGGGTGCGGACGGGCCCGTGGAGCTCCGGCACGACGGTCCCGGGGATCACGGCGGCGGCGGCGAGGGCGGCGGCCCCGGTGAGGGCGAGGCGGGGGTGCCAGCCGCCGACGGTGAGGGCCCGGACGGCGGTCCGCCCGTCACGGACGGTGAAGGCGGCGATCTTGGGCAGGGCGGAGTGGGGCGGGTGCCCGAGCCTGCGGGCGGCGTGCGCGCGCAGCGCGAGGAGCCGGCGCAGGGTGTCGTCCCCGGCGCGGAAGAGGGCGTCGGCGGTGGGGATGCCCACGTGGGCGGCGTCGACGAAGACGTACGGATTCCCGTACCGGACGAGGGACACCGGCAGCCCGCCGACGACGTCGACGGGCCGCCCGGTGGGCAGGGTGCCGGGGTCGTCGGGTGCGCGGAGGAAGTGGAGGCCGTACGCACCGGTGGCCGCCTCGGGGACGCAGCGCACGAGGTCGCCCGTCGTGACGGCGCGGACCGCGAGCGGGCGGCCGGGGCGGGCGGCGGCGACGACGCAGGCGAGGAGGGAGTGCCCGCATCCGGTACGGAAGTCGAAGCGGCCGCCGGGGAGCCCTTGGACGAAGCGGTAGTCGAGCTCGCAACCGGGGTACGCCGAGGCCCCGTACAGGGCGAACTTGTTCACCCCCGCGTACTCCGTCCCGACGAGGGCACCCCGCACCGCGGCGAGCTCCCCGCCCGACGCGAGTGCCCCGGCGGGCAGTTCACCCAACGCGACGACGAGCGTGGGCCCGGGCGCGCCCTCGGCCATGACGACGGCGGCGTGGACGAAGCCCGGGCCCGGGCCTCTCACGCCGCGCAGCCCACCGGGATGCGCATGCCCTGGACGACGTCCGTCCACAGTTCGTGGACGGCGAGGGCCCACAGGGCCAGGGCGTCCTGGTGCGAGGGGCGTTCGAGGTGACGGGTGAGGAGTTTCTGGACTCGGTCGGCGCGGACCTTGCCGCCCAGGACCAGGCGGGCCGGGGAGAGGAGGTCGCGGACGGTGTCGAGGAGCGGGCTGCCGGGGGTCAGCATCGCCGCGATCGGGAGGGTGAAGGGCTGCTTGGGGCGGGCGAGGACCGCCGCCGGCAGCAGTTCGCGCCCCGCCTCGTACAGCGCCCGTTTGCCCCGCAGCGCGGCCGGCGGCAGCGAGCGCGCGTGGGCCACCACCCCCGGCTGGCAGAACGGCAGCCGCGCCTCGACCGCCCACGCCATCGACAGATGGTCCACGCGCCGCAGGTGGTACGCGGGCAGCCGCCACCGCGTCTCGAACGCGGTGAGGGCCGCCATCCTGTCGGGCCCCGCCGAGCGCAGCTCCTGCTCGATCCGGTCGGCGGCCGAGCCCTGTTCGGCGATGTACGCGCGGTACCCGGCGGTGTACAGGTGCTCGCGCAGCATCCGCGGGGCCGCCGACAGCGCGTCCGCGTACGCCCCCGCCCAGTCCGCGCCCTCCGGTGCGGCGAGCGCGGCGCGCATCCGCTCGTACCCGCCGAAGAGCTCGTCCGCGCCGTCACCGGCGAGTGCGACGGTGAAGCCGGCCTCCCGGACGGCGCGGAACAGGGCGTAGGTGGAGAGCGCGATGGGGTCGGCGTTGGGCTGGCCGAGGTGGCGGACGGTACGAGTGAGCAGCGAGCCGAGCTCGTCGGGGTCGAGCGCCACCTCGTGGTGCACGGTCCGGGTCCGGCGGGCGACCGAACGGGCGTACGCGGACTCGGAGTCGGGCCACTTGCCGCGGTAGGTGAGGTGGAAGGTGTGCAGCGGGGGCGCGTCGGTCTCGCGGGCGTACTCGGCGGCGAGCGCGGTCACGAGCCCGGAGTCGAGGCCGCCGCTCGTGATCGCGCAGACGGGCACCTCGGCCTGGGTGAGCCGCCGCACCTCGCGCCGCAGCACGTCCTCGGTGTCGCCCACGGGGGCGACCGCCGGGGTCTGCGGGGCCCGGCGCCGTACGGCGGGCGGACACCCGGGCCGTACGACGGCGGTGGCGCCCGGCGGCAGCACCTCGATGCCGTCGAGCGCGGTCCGGGCCGAGAACGAGGTGCGGGTGGCGAGGACGGTGTCGAGGGAGTCCTCGCGTACGGCGATGCGCACGCCCTCGAAGGCGAGGAGCGCGGGGATCTCGGACGCGAACCGGGTGGAGCCGTCGGCGGGGTCGTGGTGCCAGTGGACGGGCTTCATGCCCATGTCGTCGACGGCGAGGACGAGTTGGGGCCTGCCCGCCCGCAGGTCGAGGACGGCGACGGCGAACATGCCGTCGAGGTGCTCGGCGAACCCGGGGCCGTACTCGGCGTACAGCGCGGGCAGCACCGTGCCGTCGCAGCGGTCGGGGAAGCGGTGTCCGCGGGCGGCCAGGTGCCGGCGCAGTGCCGCGTGGTTGTAGATCTCGCCGTTGAGGACGGCGAGGATCCCGGGCAGGTGCGGCAGCCGGTAGGGCTGCTGCCCGCCGCAGGGGTCGGTGACGGCGAGCCGGTCGCACCCCAGCGACCAGCCGGCCCCGCTGAGCACCTCGTGCTCGTCGGGGCCGCCGTGCCGCTGGCGGGCGGAGACCGCCGAGAGCTCGGCCGGCTCGGGGCGGGCCGCGTGGGCCGCCGCCCCGGCGGCGAAGGAGCCGAAAATCCTGCACATGCCGGTCGCCTCCGGTTCGTCTGCGTCTCTGCCTGTTCTCAGTTCACCAATGATTTGAATCTACCAAGTTTTTGAATGGCGCGTAAGTGCCATGTCCGGTTCACGCCACGACATGGCCTTGCGACGCCCCCGCCACCCCAACAGGCTGGCCCCATGGAGGACTTCAACCGCACCGCCCCCGAATCCCTGCTGGTGGTGGCCGCGCACCCGGACGACATCGAGTTCTGCGTCAGCGGCACGGTCATGCAGTGGGTCGCGCGCGGCACCCGCGTCACGTACTGCATCGTCACGGACGGCGGAGCCGGCGGTTACGACGAACAGCTCCCGCGCCAGGCGATGGCGGACCTGCGCCGCGCCGAACAGGTCCACTCCGCCAAGCTCAGCGGCGTCGCGGACGTCCGTTTCCTCGGCTACCCCGACAGCTTCGTGGAGCCGAGCGTGGAGCTGCGCCGCGACCTGTGCCGGATCATCCGCGAGGTGCGCCCGCAGCGGGCGATCATCCCCTCCCCCGAGATCAACTGGGCCCGCGTCGCCGACCTCCACCCCGACCACCGCGCCGTCGGCGACGCCTGCCTCCGCGCGATCTACCCGGAGGCCCGCAACCCCTTCGCCCACGCGTCCCTGCTGAAGCAGGAGGGCCTGGAGCCCTGGATCGTCCATGAACTGTGGCTGATGACGGGCCCGACGCCCAATCAGTACGTGGACGTCACGGGCGTCTTCGACCGCAAGGTCGAGGCCCTGCGGATCCACACGTCCCAGACGGCCCACTTCGACGACCTGGCGGGCCTGTTACGGGAGTGGCTGAGCGAACACGCGACGGCGGGGGGCCTGCCGGCGGGCCGGATGGCGGAGGCGTTCCAGATCGTGCACATCGACTGAGCCCCCCGCGCCCGGGCAGGCAGCGCAGGGGGCTCAGAGCTCGGACCGGGCGTCCCGGCTACGGAAGCTGCTTCTTCTCGACGTAGTAGGCGTAGGCGTACCCGCCGTCCTCGGAGCCGGTGAGCCCGGCCTCGAAGCGGAACGGACCGGACTTGGTCACGTCGATACTCCGCTGGAAGACGGAGCCGTCACAGACCGCGGTGTCCTCGGCCGAGGGCACGTACGCGTCCGCGACGGCGAACCTCAGCGCCACCTTGGTGTCCGCGCCGCCCGTGCAGGTGAACGCGAACGTCACGCTCAGCACGCCGTCGGGGGTGGCGGGGTGGGTGTTGCCGAACTGCCGCTGGAGCTGTCCGGACCCGCTCCCGAGGGACTCCCGTCCGACGAACGCCCCTTCCAGGACGGCCTTCGCCACGTCCGCGCCGGGCCTCGCGGACGCCGTCGGCGAGGCGGACCCGGTGACGCCGGGACTCCGGGAGGGCTTGCTCGCCTCCTCGCCCGGGCCGCACGCCGACGCGCAGAGCAGCGCGGCGGCGCAGAGGCCGACGGAGAGTCCGAGTCCCTTGGTCCGCGTCACGAGTTCTGCCGCCCGATCGACATGTCGCCCTTGCGCGGAGCCAGCACGACGATGGTCTTCTTCTTGACGGTGCAGGGCGGGGCGATCCACGTCTTGACGCCCGTCAGCTTCCAGCCGACCTGCCCGAGCACCGCACGGTACCCCTTCGAGGTGGTGTTCGTGTCGGTGACGGTCTGCGTCCCGGTCCACGTCCACGAGTTGCTGATCTTCGTGTCGACGCTGACCTTGGCCTTGGCCAGGATCGCCCCCGCCTCCGCCTCGACGCTCCCGCCGATGTCCCAGGTGAAGGTGTGGCTGCCGGTCACGGTCCAGGACACGGTCTGACGGGGCAGGAGCCACGTCGACTGGGGCTTGGCCTTGTCCGGGATGAAGTACGGCGATCCCTTGACGGTGTACGTCGGCCGGTCGTTCACCTCGGGACAGGCCATCGCGGCCATGTCCCCCTTGCCCGGCTTGGGCTGGACCGCCGGCTCCTCGTCCCCCTCGAACGTGAAGCTGACGGAGTCGCCGACACCGACGACCCGCCCGTCGTCCAGCACGATCCGCGCCCCCTCGGCCGGAACCGGCTCACCGACCGGAACGTCGACCGGAGCGGCGGCACTGGCGCCGGCTCCGGCCAGCAGCACGGCTGCGGCGGTTATGAGAGGGAGCGCGGTGCGCATGGCGATGTGGCTCATGTTTCCCCGATTCATGAGTGGATGGAGACACCTCCTCGCTCCTGACTCCTGGTCAGGGAGCCGAAGCGGTCACCCTGAGCGATGCATGAGAGAAGCTCGGGGTGAGGTGCGTTGGCCGTTCCTACCGCGCGGCGATCAGGCGACGCAATCAGAAGTGACGCGGGTCACGCGAGGGGATCGAATTGCGCCATTTCTGCGGCCGGTTACCTCAGAGGAACCTCAAGCCACGGCGGGCGAGGAGGGCGCCCTTCACCTGGGCCGACGCCACCTCTCCGTCGCGTTCCGTGACGACCGGGGCGCTGCCACCTGTGTCCGGATCCCGACCGTGCCGCTCCCCCTCGCGGCGGCCGGATGAATTGACCCTCCAGGGCACCGGGGCCTCGCGGCCCTTCCTCCACTCCACGGCCTTCGGGGGGCGCGCAGCGCCCCCCGAAGGGTGATCGGTGACGGGCGATCAGTCCGGATCCTTGTTGCAGCAGTGGGCGACGCTGCTCGTCAGGCTGGAGACGCCGGCACTGTACGCGGCGACGGTCGGCCGCATCGACTGAAGCTTGAGGACTGCCATGTGGTTCACCTCCCGTGTGATCGGCGTGCGTTCATGAAACGCCCTGGGCCCGGTCCGGCACATGGGAGATCGCCCCCCATCATTCGCGGGCCAGGCCCGTACGAACATGGCGGGGGATGTCCCGCGCCTCACCGTCCGGAGCGCAGGACGCGGAGGACGAACGCGGGGGCGAGGAGCCACTCGGGCCGGCGGGCGAGGCCGGCGACCTCGTTGAAGCGGCGGGTGACCGTGTCGTCGTGCTGGGCGGCGCGGGTGACGCGATCCACGTACCGGTTGAGCACGTCGGTTCCCGGCGGCTTCTTCCCGGTGGTGCCCGCGTAGGCGAAGTCGCCGCCGACGGCGATGGACCACGGGACGGCCACCGTGCGGGCGGCGGCGCGGAAGTACCGGCGGGCGAAGTGGCGGTCGACCCTCCCCGTGTGGTCGAGGCAGGCTCCGAGGACCGTCGCCTGCTGGGCCGCGGAGGTCATGCCCTGCCCGTAGATCGGGTTGAAACTGCTGACGGCGTCGCCGGCCGGCACCCAGCCCACGGGGAAACGCCGCAACCGTTCCACGTGGCGCCGCTGGTTGGACGCGAATCGGTAGGCCACCGGCTCGGTGAGCGGTTCGCAGGCGGCCATGAGGTCCGCGATGACCGGCGAGCCCAGGGAGCGGGCGAAGGCCACTCGCTCCGCCTCGTCGGTCGGCGGCACCTCGCCGTTGATGCCGACCAGGGCCACGATCCACCGGGCGCCCTCCAGCGGGAGGGCCATCGCGAGCCGCCGCGTCGCGGGGTCCCCGATCACCGCGGCCGCCTTCCAGTCCGGAGCCGTCGCCTCGTCGCGGCGGTAGATCCGGCTCGCGTAGTGGGTGTCCACGGTGACCACGGACAGGGGCGGTTCGGGGAATCCCAGTTCCCTGAGCCAGCCCAGGCTCCGTGCCTGCCGCCCGGTGGCGTCGACCATCAGATCGCAGCCGAGGGTGGGCTGTCCGGCGAGCCGGACACCGGTGATCCGGGTGCCCGTGGCGTCGGCCTCCAGCCCTTCGACCGTGGTCCGGTCGCGCAGGGTGACGGAGGGGAGCGCGGCGAGGCGCTCTCGCACCGTGGTCTCGAGGAGCGGCCGCGACATGGCCGGGCCGCGGAGCTCGGACTCCGGTCTGGTCAGCACGCCGCCGCTCTGGTGCCAGTAGAAGTCCCGGCAGACGTCGAACTCGGTCGCTCCGCCGTCGTACAACTGCTTGACGATGCCCGGGAACCAGCCCTCCAGAAGCTCCGCCCCCGCGTACAGCAGGAGGTGGGGCTGGCGGCCTTGGGGCACGTGGGGGCGCCGGCGGGGCTCGTCCGGGAGGGGGTCGCGGTCGATCACGACCACCTGGTCGAAGCGTTCCGACAGAACGCGCGCGGCGCACAGTCCGGCCATGCTCGCGCCGACCACGACGGCCGTCTCCGCCACGCGGCGGGGGACACCACGACTCATGCGCACTCCTACGCTGCGGTCCCCCGCTTCCCCCTCGTGATTGTCCCACCGGGCGGACGAACATTCCCGCCGGCCGAATCAGGGGCGCAGGCCGCTCAGCGTGACCTCGACGAGGCGGTGGACGGCGGCTTCGGAGGGCAGGCCGCCGGCGGCCGCGAGGGCGTGGAGGCAGTAGGCCGCCAGCTCGTCCGCGGAGACGTCCGTGCGGACGTCTCCGGTCTCGGCGGCCTCGGTGACCAGGTCACGGACGAGGTCCGTGAGGTGCTGCTGGATGGGGGCGAGGTGCTCGCCCCGGTGCACGAGGGCCGCGATCTCGCTGCCGCGCGGGCGCTTGTGGGTGATGAGTGCGTAGGCGTGCAGGACGGCCGCGAGCCGCTCTCCGGGGGTGTCCGCCTGGTCGCGGACGTGGGCGAGGCGTTCGAGGTGGGCGCCGACGTGGCGTTCGTGCCAGGCGACCAGGATCGACTCGACGTCCGGGAAGTACTTGTACAGCGTCGCGCGCCCGATGCCGGTCTCCTTGGCGATCTGCGACATCGTCACCGACGCGAGTCCGTGCTCGGCCACCAGCGCCGCGGTGGTCTCCAGGGTCGCGTCGCGCACCGCGCGGCGGTGCGCGTCGATCGTCTCGTTCCACAGCTTCGGCACGTTGCCAGGATACGCAGCGGCGCGACCGCGACACGATGACTTGACGGAGACAATGTGTCTCGATAAAGCTGTCGACATGCCCACCGCCGAAGCACGCATCCCGACCGGCCGCGCGAGCCGCTACCTCGTCCAGCTCTGCCGGCACGCCGGTCACATGAGCGGCGGCCCGCGGCAGCACATGACGCACCACAGGGCGCCCGAGATCCGGCACGTCGACTGGTCCGACACCGAGGGGACCGTCCGGTTCGCCGACGGCCGGTGGACCCTGAAGGCCACCCCGGACACCCTCACGCTCCACGTCGAGGCGGACGACGAGGACACCTTGCGGAGGCTCCAGGACGGCATCGCCGGGCGCATCGAGAAGATCGGCCGGCGCGAGGGGCTGACCGTGACCTGGCACCACGCCACCCCGGAATCCGTCGACGCCTCCGACTCACCCTCACCCGCCCCCTGCCGCGGCCGAGGCCGCGGCCGGGGCCGAGGCCGGGGCCGCGGCCGCGGCAGGACGGTCGTCCTGGCGGCAGCCGTGGTGCTGATCGTCGCCCTGCACCTGGGGCTCGGCGGGGCCGCCCTGGCCTCCCTCTCATGGACGGGCTGGACCGTCGGCGCCGTCCTGCTCGCCGTCCTGCTGAAGGTCGCTGTCGGTCATCTCGTCGTCCGCCGGGCCCGAGCCCACACCCTTCAGCGGCACGCCGCCACGGGCGTCACGCTGAGCACACCCGCGAGCGGCACGTCCACGGACTGACCCGACGCGCGCAGCCGGACCGCGCCCTCGGTGCCGGGCCGCAGCGCCCCGCACCAGGTGCCCGACGAGGTGGCGACCTCCACCAGCCCGGCGGACCGCCCGGACTCCTGCTCCGGCTCCGGCCACCAGGCGGCCGTGGCGGCGGCCGCCGTCAGGGCCACGGCGACGAAGGTGAGCCCGATGCCCACCCGTAGCCGCCGCGCGGCCGCCGCGTCACCGTCCGTCCCCGGGGCACCGAACAGCGGCCAGGCGGTTCGCGCCACCAGATAGGTCGCCGCACAGGCGACGGCCAGCGCGAGCAGGACGAGCACGCCCGCCACCGCCTCCACGGTCCTCGGGGCCGACGTCCCGCCCCCGCTCTTGAGCGCCCCGCACAGCCCCACGAACCCCAGCACGGCCAGCTGCAGGGTCAGCCACCCGCGCGCCGACGCCTGAAGTCCACCACCGCCTGAGCCGTCACCGTTCATTCCGTCAGCATGCGGGACGGACGGCAGGGTACGCGGGCACGACGCGCGCGGGCGCCCCGTCGGGAGGAGACTGAAGACGTGGCGCGGTCGGTGACCGGGGGGCGAGGAGCTCCCATGGACGTCACTGCACTGGACACCCTGCGCGAGACGCTGCGCGGCGAGGTCGTCGGACCGCAGGACGGGGACGCCTACGACGACGCCCGCGCGGTCTACAACGCGATGATCGACCGTCGGCCCGCCGCGGTCGCGCGCTGCGCGGACGTCACGGACGTCAGAGC
Organism: Streptomyces vilmorinianum; assembly: GCF_005517195.1. Lineage (NCBI taxonomy): Bacteria > Bacillati > Actinomycetota > Actinomycetes > Kitasatosporales > Streptomycetaceae > Streptomyces > Streptomyces vilmorinianum. Next base: position 7,158,022 of record NZ_CP040244.1, read on the forward strand.
GGCGCTGAGGTTCGCCCGCGAGAACGAGCTGGACATCGCCGTACGCGGCGGTGGCCACAGCGGTGGCGGGCTCTGCGTCGCCGACGACGCCCTGACCGTCGATCTCTCACGCATGCGCTGGGTACGGGTCGACCCCGAGGCCCGAACCGCGCAGGTCGGCGGCGGGTCACAGCTCGGGGACCTCGATCACGAGGCGCACGGCTTCGGCCTGGCCACCCCCGCCGGGGTCATGTCGACCACGGGCGTGGGCGGGCTCACGCTCGGCGGCGGGCACGGGTATCTGACCCGCGCCCACGGGCTGACCATCGACAACCTGCTCGCCGCGGACGTGGTGCTCGCCGACGGCTCGCTCGTCACGGCGTCGGCCGACGAGCACCCCGAGCTGTTCTGGGCACTGCGGGGCGGCGGCGGCAACTTCGGGGTGGTCACCTCGTTCACGTACCGACTGCATCCGGTGGACACCGTCGGTCTGGGCGTGACCGTGTGGGACCCCGAGCACATCGGTGACGTCCTGCGCTGGTACCGGGAGTTCCTGCCGTCCGCGCCACCGGAGCTGTACGGCTTCTTCGCGACACTCGTCATCGCCCCCGAGCCGCCGTTCCCCGAGGAGCTGTACGGGCGGAAGATGTGCGGCGTGGTGTGGTGCTACTCCGGCAAGGCGGACGACGTCCGGCTCGCGGAGGTCTTCGCCCCGGTGAACGCGCCGGCGCGGCCGGCCTTCCACTTCGCGACGCCGATCCCGTACCCGGCACAGCAGGCGATGTTCGACCACCTGATCCCGAAGGGTCTGCAGTGGTACTGGCGCGGTGACTTCTTCGACCGAATCGCGGACGAATCGATCGACGTGCACGCGACGTACCTGGAGAACATCCCCACCGAGCTGTCGACGATGCACCTCTACCCGGTCGACGGCGCCGCGCACCAGGCGGGCCCCATGGACACGGCCTGGGCGTACCGGGACGCCGTCTGGTCCGGGGTGATCGGCGGGATCAGCCCCGATCCGGCCGACGCGGAGCGGATCCGCCAGTGGTGCGTGGAGTACTGGGAGGAGCTGCACCCGCACTCGATGGGCGGCGCGTACGTCAACTTCCTCGGCGCGGGCGAGAGCGAGGAGCGGGTCAAGGCCACGTATCGGGGCCACTACGACCGGCTGGCGCTGATCAAGCGCACGTACGACCCCGACAACGTCTTCCACCACACCCAGAACATCGCCCCCGCGCCGGAGGGTTAGGCGACCGGCGCTGACCATGGCGGCGGCGATCAGCGCGGACGACCGGCGCCCCCGGCCGGATCGGGTGGCACGTGGGACCGTGGCCTTCTGCCCGCCGGCGGAGTCGGAGCTGATGCTCGGCCTGCGGGTCGAACGCGACTACGAACCGCTCTTCACCATGCTCAGCCAGAGCTTCGGCCGCGTCCCCGCACGGGACGGCCCCTGGCCGAAGATCAGCGCGGTACAGCGGGATCTGGTCGCGATCGGTCACCATCGCGGGCCGTCGCCTGCTTCTCGATCAGCTAGGCACCCGCGCCGAGGAGTTCGTGGAGCACGGCGCGGGTGAGCCAGGCGCGGTAGCGGTCCGGGGGCCAGCCGCGGTGGCGGCGCAGGAGCTGGTGCATGTGGGGGGAGGCCAGCGCGTAGAGGATGTCGGCGGCGTCCGCCGCGTCCAGGCCGGGGCGGAGCGCGGAGCGGGCGGCCAGAGCCGTGGTGAGGGAGAGATGGACTCCGTGGGTGGCGGCGGCGCCGGCCTCCGTCGCGGCCCGCATGTCCGGGTCGGCTCCGGCCGCCTCCACGCTGACCATGATCAGGTCGCCGGCGCGGTCCAGGAGATCGGCGGCGTACACGACCATGGCGGTGACCGCTTCCGCCGGATCACCCTCCTCCCGCAGGGCCCGGATCTCGGGCCGGTCGGCGACGGCGACCGCGTCCTCGTTGCCGACGGTCGCGACACCGAGCGTGTGGCCGAACAGCTCGACCTTGGTCGGGAAGACGTCGTACAAGGTCCGCTCCCCCACTCCCGCCTCCGCCGCGACCTCCTTCATCCGCGTCCCCGTGTACCCCTTCTCCACGAACAGCCGCGCGGCCGCCTCCCGTATACGGGCGCGGGTCCGCGCCGCCGATTCCGCCCGCTTCGACGACCTGTACCGCCTCTTGACGTCCTCGCCCATGAGGAGGAGTGTAAGAGAAATTAACCGCAGTCGCACTGTGGTGAAATCGGCGGCATCGAGGAGGCGCTCACCATGCCGGAACTCGCCGGAATCCACCATGTGAAGATCCCCGTCACCGAACTCCCTCGGGCCGTGGAGTGGTACGGCCGCGTGTTCGGGTTCAAGCCCGTGATCGAGTTCCCGGATGCGGACGGCACCGTGCGCGGGGTCGCGGGCGAGATGCCGGGCCTCGGCACCACCCTGGTCGGCTTCCGTGAGAACGCCGAGGCGGCCCGAGGCTGCCAGGGCTTCGACCCGGTCGGCTTCGCCCTCCAGGACCGCGAGGACGTGGTCGCCTGGGCGGCGCACCTCGACGCACTGGAGATTCCGCACTCGCCCGTCATCGAGGCGTCCATCGGCTGGCTGCTGGTCTTCAACGACCCCGACGGACTCGAACTCCACCTCTACACATGGGCCGCGCACGGCGTGGACCACTCGTCGCGCCCCGGCTACGGCCGCCTGATCAGCTCACCAGGTGCACCGCCAGGCCTGTGATCAGCGCGCTCGACGCGAGCGCCGTCGCGAGCCGGCCGCGCGGACCCGTCAGGCCCCGGCCGAGGAGCGCGCCCCCTGAGGCCAGGAAGAGCTGCCAGCTGGCGGAGGCCGCCAGGGCCGCCGCGACGAAGGCCGTCCGGTCGAGCGGGGTGGCCGGGCCGGACGGGCCGGTGGCCAGGATCAGGGCCGCGAAGTAGATCACGGTCATGGGGTTCAGGATCGTGATGCCCAGGAACGTGAGGTAGGCGCGGAAGGGGCCGAGCGGGCCGTCACCGTCGTCACGCGACGTCAGGTTCCGTACGCGATAGGCCTGTACCGCCGTCCACGCCGAGCGGACCGCCAGGCCCACGAGGACCACCGCCGAGACCCAGCGCAGCGGGACCATGAACGGGGCGAGGAGCGGCACAAGGGCCGAGCCGCCGAGGACGGCCACCAGGGCGTACACGCCGTCCGCCGTCGCGACCCCGAGGGCCGCGCCCGCTCCCGTACGCCAGCTCGTGCGCGCCGTGACCGCCACCAGGTAGGCGCCGACCGCGCCGACCGGGATCGCGATGCCGTAACCGGCCAGCAGGCCGGCCACCACCGCGGCCGTCACGCGACGGACGGGATCGCGCCTCCGGGGGAGCCGGGCTGCTGCTGTCGGCGGTAGCTCGCGCCGTCCTTCGTCCGGGCCAGGCGGCCGTCGGTCACGAGGTAGCGGCGCAGGGCCGGGAAGTCCTCGTGGACGCTGAGCAGCGCTTCGTTGACCTCGCGCTCGCTGTAGGAGCGGTCCGGCTCGAAGAGCGTCTCGGCCAGATGGGCGAGGAGCTGGGCACGGCGCGGGGCCCGTCGCGGGATCGCCTTCAGGCGTCCTTCGGCGGAGAACAGGTCCGCCACGGGGCCGGGCATCGGATGGGAGGTCATGCGCGGAAGCGTGGCGCGCCCGGCCTCGAACCCGCAACGAGTTTTCCGGGGCGACCGTCAGCGCGTGTCCACGTGCACCGCTTCGTAGATCTTCGGCTGGACGCTCCGGGGGAATCCGGCCTCCTCGAAGATGGGCGTCGCCTTCTCCACGAACTTCTCGAACGCCTCCCCCGACTCCCAGAGGTCCACCACGAGCCAGCCGTTGTCCCCCGGGGCGCCCGCGTGGGAGATGAAGCCGTCGGCCTGCCACCACGGGGCGGAGTGGATCTTCCTCCAGCTCTCCTCGTACTGCTCCTTCGTGACGCCCGGCATTTCGATGACGACGATGATCGCCATGGTGGTACCTGCTCTCTGATCCGCGGGGACGGGGATGCGGTACCCCTCAGTCGAACAGCGGCGGAGGAGCACCGCACCGCGACCGCGGCCAACCGGACGACGTCCCCACCCCTCAGCGGTAGATGAGCAGTTCCTGTTCCGTCGCGCCCGTCAGTGCGTAGCGGGTGCGGACCAGCGGGCGGCCCGCGTAGAGACGGATCAGGGTCGCCGCGTCGCCCTCGTACCGGGCCGGCGGGCGGCCCTCGATCGCGTTCCCGAGGTCCACGGGCGCGGGGCGGCCGTCCAGGACGCCCACCAGCCGGGGGGTGTCCCGTCTGCGGCTGGTGACCTCCAGGAGCGGGAGGGCGAGCTCCAGGCTCGCCCCGCAGTACGCGCCGGGTTCGCCGAAGGCCTCCCGTACGTCTCCGGCGTGGACCCACTCCCCCAGCGCGACGGCGTCCAGCGTGCCGTCGTCCGTCTCCGCGATCACCGGGCCGGCCTCCGAGAAGCCGCGCTCCAGCTCGTCGAGGATCCGGCCGAGCGGCCAGGACTCCCGCTCGGCGACGTCGGCCGCGTTGGCCTCGGGCAGGAAGACGCCCTCCTCCAGGCGGCCTTCGACGATCCGGACGAGGGCCGCCGCGCAGTGGGCGAGCACCTGCCGGGCCGTCCAGCCCGGGCAGGCGGTGCGCAGCTCGAAGGAGGCCTCCGGGGTGCGGCGCAGCAGGGGCATCAGCGCGTCCCGTTCCGTCCGCAGCAGCCGGTCCGGGAGCCACGGGTCACGCGGGTCGGCGGCACACATCAGTAGCGGTAGTGGTCCGGCTTGTACGGACCCTCGACGTCGACGCCGATGTACGCCGCCTGCTCGGGACGCAGGGTCGTGAGCTTCACACCCAGCGCGTCGAGGTGGAGACGGGCGACCTTCTCGTCCAGGTGCTTGGGCAGCACGTACACATCGGTCGGGTACTGCTCCGGCTTGGTGAACAGCTCGATCTGGGCCAGGGTCTGGTCCGCGAACGAGTTCGACATCACGAAGGACGGATGCCCCGTCGCATTGCCCAGGTTCAGCAGCCGGCCCTCCGACAGCACGATGACCACCTTGCCGTCGGCGAAGGTCCAGGTGTGCACCTGCGGCTTCACCTCGTCCTTCACGACCCCCGGGATCCGCGCCAGGCCCGCCATGTCGATCTCGTTGTCGAAGTGACCGATGTTCCCCACGATCGCCTGGTGCTTCATCCTGGCGATGTCCGACGCCATGATGATGTCCTTGTTCCCGGTCGTCGTGATGAAGATATCGGCCGTCTCCACGACATCGTCCAGCGTCGCGACCTGGTAGCCGTCCATCGCCGCCTGCAGCGCACAGATCGGGTCGATCTCGGTGACGATCACACGCGCGCCCTGGCCACGCAGCGACTCCGCACAGCCCTTGCCGACATCGCCGTACCCGAACACGACCGCCGTCTTCCCACCGATCAGGACGTCCGTGGCACGGTTGATGCCGTCGATCAACGAGTGACGGCAGCCGTACTTGTTGTCGAACTTCGACTTCGTCACGGCGTCGTTCACATTGATCGCCGGGAACAGCAGCCCGCCCTCGCGGTGCATCTCGTACAGGCGGTGGACACCGGTCGTGGTCTCCTCCGTCACGCCCCGGATCTCGGACGCGAGCGCGGACCAGTCGAGCGTCGTCCTCGCCAACAGCTCCAGGATCACGCGGTGTTCGTCGTTGTCGGCCGTCGACGGGTCCGGCACCTCGCCGGCCTTCTGGTACTCCACGCCTTTGTGGACCAGGAGCGTGGCGTCACCGCCGTCGTCCAGGATCATGTTCGGGCCGCCGGTGGGCGTGTTCGGCCAGGTCAGCGCCTGCTCCGTGCACCACCAGTACTCCTCCAGGGTCTCGCCCTTCCAGGCGAAGACCGGAATGCCTGCGGCGGCGATCGCGGCGGCCGCGTGGTCCTGCGTCGAGTAGATGTTGCAGGACACCCAGCGCACCTGGGCGCCCAGCGCGACCAGCGTCTCGATGAGGACGGCGGTCTGCACCGTCATGTGCAGCGAGCCCGTGATCCGGGCGCCGGCCAGCGGCTGGGCGGCGGCGTACTCGCGGCGGATCGCCATCAGGCCGGGCATCTCGTGCTCGGCGAGGGTGATCTCCTTGCGGCCGAACTCCGCGAGCGAGAGGTCGGCGACCTTGAAGTCCGTGAATTCAGCGGACACTGAGACTCCTTGAGTTCTGGATCGTGCGATGCATGTCGAGGGCGCCCGCGTCACCGCCGGCCTCCCGCGTTGAAGTAGCTCGCCTCCGGGTGGTGGACGACGAACGCGTCCGTCGACTGCTCGGGGTGCAGCTGGTACTCCTCCGAGAGCCGGACCCCGATCCGCTCCGGCCGCAGCAGGTCGGCGATCTTCGCCCGGTCCTCCAGGTCCGGGCAGGCCGGGTAGCCGAGCGAGTACCGGCAGCCCTGGTACTCGGTGCGCAGCATCCCCTCGATGTCAGCGGGCTCCGATGCGCCCGCGATGCCCCACTCCCCGCGCACCCGCGCGTGCCGGCACTCGGCCAGGGCCTCGGCCAACTGCACCGACAGGCCGTGCAGTTCGAGGTAGTCGCGGTAGCGGTCGGCGGCGAAGAGCCTCGCCGTCTCCTCGCCGATCCGGGAGCCGACCGTCACTACCTGGAGGGCGAGGACGTCGACCTCCCCGGAGTCCTCGGCGCGGAAGAAGTCGGCCAGGCAGAGGCGGCGGCCCCGCTGTTGGCGGGGGAAGGAGAAGCGGGTCCGCTCGCCTCCGTCCTCGTCCAGGACGATCAGGTCCTCGCCCTTGGACACACAGGGGAAGTAGCCGTACACGACGGCCGCTTCGAGGAGCTGGTCGGTCTGGAGCCGGTCCAGCCAGCCGCGCAGCCGCGGCCGGCCCTCCGACTCGATCGTCCCGGCGTCCCTGAGGCCCCACTGGCCCTTGAACAGGGCGCCCTCGTCGAGCCAGGAGGCGTAATCGGCGAGCTGGATGCCCTTGACGACCCGGGTGCCGAGGAACGGCGGTTCCGGTACGGGGTTGTCGGTGGCCACGTCCGAGCGGCCGGCCGGCTCTGGCTCCCGCACGTCGAGGACGGGCGTCTCCCGCTTCGGCACCCGGCGCTGCTTCAGCTCCGGGAGTACGGCTCCGGGCACGCCCCGCTTGACCGCCATCAGCGCGTCCATCAGACGCAGGCCCTCGAAGGCGTCCCGCGCGTAGCGCACCTCGCCCTCGTACAGCTCGTGCAGGTCCTGCTCGACGTACGCCCTGGTCAGGGCGGCGCCTCCGAGGATCACCGGGAACTTCGGGGCCAGCCCGCGGCCGTTCAGCTCCTCCAGGTTCTCCTTCATGATCACCGTGGACTTGACCAGGAGCCCGGACATGCCGATGACGTCGGCCCGGTGCTCCTCGGCGGCCTCCAGGATGGCCGACACCGGCTGCTTGATGCCGATGTTGACGACGTTGTAGCCGTTGTTGGACAGGATGATGTCGACGAGGTTCTTCCCGATGTCGTGGACGTCGCCCCGGACGGTCGCGAGGACGATCGTGCCCTTGCCCTCGGCGCCCTCGACCTTCTCCATGTGCGGCTCCAGATACGCCACGGCCGTCTTCATGACCTCGGCGGACTGGAGCACGAACGGCAGCTGCATCTGCCCGGAGCCGAACAGCTCGCCGACCGTCTTCATCCCGCCCAGCAGGATGTCGTTGACGATCTCCAGCGCGGGACGGCCGGCCAGCGCGGCGTCCAGATCCGCCTCCAGGCCGTTCTTCTCGCCGTCGACGATCCGCCGCTTCAGCCGCTCCTCCAGCGGCAGCGCGAGCAGCTCCTCGGCCTTCCCGGCCTTCAGGGACATCGCCGTCGCGCCCTCGAAGAGCTCCAACAGCCTCTGCAGCGGGTCGTAACCCTCCCGCCGCCGGTCGTAGACGAGATCGAGCGCGACCTCGACCTGCTCCGGCTCCAGACGGGCGATCGGCAGGATCTTCGACGCGTGCACGATCGCCGAGTCGAGACCGGCCTTCACACACTCGTCGAGGAAGACCGAGTTCAGCACGATCCGCGCCGCCGGGTTCAGCCCGAAGGAGATGTTCGACAGGCCGAGCGTCGTCTGGACGTCCGGGTGGCGGCGCTTGAGCTCCCGGATCGCCTCGATGGTGTGGATGCCGTCGCGCCGGGACTCCTCCTGGCCCGTGCAGATGGTGAAGGTGAGGGTGTCGATCAGGATGTCGGACTCCCTGATGCCCCACGTCCCGGTCAGATCGGCGATGATCCGCTCCGCGACGGCGACCTTCGCCTCCACCGTCCGGGCCTGGCCCTCCTCGTCGATCGTCAGCGCCATCAGCGCGGCCCCGTGCTCCTTCGCGAGCGCCGTGACCTGCGCGAACCTCGACTCCGGCCCGTCGCCGTCCTCGTAGTTGACCGAGTTGATCACCGCCCGGCCGCCGAGCTTCTCCAGACCGGCGCGCAGCACCGGCACCTCCGTGGAGTCGAGCACGATCGGGAGGGTGGAGGCCGTCGCGAACCGGCCCGCCAGCTCGGCCATGTCGGCCGCCCCGTCCCGGCCCACGTAGTCCACGCACAGGTCGAGCATGTGCGCGCCCTCGCGGATCTGGTCGCGGGCCATCTCCACACAGTCGTCCCAGCGGCCCTCCAGCATCGCCTCGCGGAACTTCTTCGAGCCGTTGGCGTTGGTCCGCTCCCCGATCGCCAGATACGACGTGTCCTGGCGGAAGGGGACATGGCTGTAGAGCGACGAGGCGCCCGGCTCCGCGACCGGAGTGCGCGCCGGGACGGCCGCGCCCCGGACCCGCTCGACGATCTCGCGCAGATGCTCCGGGGTCGTACCGCAGCAGCCGCCGACGAGCGCGGGGCCGTACTCCCGTACGAAACGCTCCTGGGCATCGGCCAGTTCGGCCGGCGACAGCGGATAGTGGGCGCCGTCGGAGGTGAGGACCGGAAGGCCCGCGTTCGGCATCACGGAGACCGGGATCCCCGCGTGCCGCGACAGATACCGCAGGTGCTCGGCCATCTCGGCAGGGCCGGTGGCGCAGTTCAGGCCGATCATGTCGATGCCGAGCGGCTCCAGGGCGGTGAGCGCCGCCCCGATCTCCGAGCCGAGCAGCATGGTGCCGGTGGTCTCCACCGTCACCTGCACGATCAGCGGCAGGTCGAGGCCGCACCACTCCAGGGCCCGGCGGGCGCCGATGACGGCCGCCTTCGTCTGGAGCAGGTCCTGCGAGGTCTCGATCAGCAGGGCGTCGGCGCCGCCCCTGATCAGGCCTTCGGCGTTCTGCCGGTACGCCTCGCGCAGCGGCTCGTACGTGATGTGGCCGAGCGTCGGCAGCTTCGTCCCCGGGCCCATGGAACCGAGGACCCAGCGGGGCCGGCCGTCGGCGGCCGTGTGGGCGTCGGCGGTGGTACGGGCGATCCGGGCGCCGGCCTCGGACAGCTCGTAGACCCGGTTCTCGATCCCGTACTCCCCCAGCGCCGCCAGGTTGGCGCCGAAGGTGTTGGTCTCGACGCAGTCCACGCCGACGGAGAAGTAGGCGTCGTGGACGGAGGCGACGATGTCGGGCCGGGTGACGTTCAGGATCTCGTTGCAGCCCTCCAGGCCCGTGAAGTCGTCCATCGTCGGGTCGGCGGCCTGGAGCATGGTGCCCATCGCCCCGTCGGCGACCACGACCCGCGTGGCGAACTCCTCCCGCAGCGAGCGCCTCGTGATCGCGCTCATGACAGCCCCCTCAGATGGGTGAGGAGCGAGGCCGTGCACCCGACGCCGTACGTCGTCCTGATCCGGTCCAGGAGGGAGTCCCGGTGCAGGCGGTACTCCTGCGTGCCCACGTAGTCGAGGACGGTCGCGGCGACCGCGCAGCCCAGCTGCGCCGCGCACCGCTCCGGCACGCCCCACGCCGTCCCGGCGAGGAACCCGGCACGGAACGCGTCCCCGACCCCGGTCGGGTCGACGACCCCGGGCATCTCCACCGCCGGCACGGCCAGCGGCTCGCGGCCCTCCCCTCGGATCCGGACGCCCGCCGCGCCGTGCGTGGTGACCCATGTCCCCACCCGGCGCAGGATCTCCGCCTCCGACCAGCCCGACCTCTCGCCGAGCAACGCCGTCTCGTACTCGTTGGTGAACAGCCATCGCGCCCCGTCCACCAGCTCCCGCACCTCCTCCCGGCCGAGCCGCGCCAGCTGCTGCGAGGGGTCGGCGGCGAACGGGACCCCCAGCTCGCGGCAGGTGCGGGTGTGCCGGAGCATGGCCTCGGGGTCGTCCGGGGAGACCAGGACCAGGTCCAGACGCCCCGTCCGGGCGACGACCTCCCGCAGGTCGATCTCGCGGGCCTCGGCCATCGCCCCGGCGTAGAAGGTGGCGATCTGGTTCTGCGCCCGGTCGGTCGTACAGACGAACCGGGCGGTGTGGAGCGACGCGCTGACGCGCACCGAGTCGGTGTCCACACCATGGTCCTTGAGCCAGACCCGGTACGGCTCGAAGTCGGCGCCGACCGCGCCCACGAGCACCGGACGCAGCCCGAGGACCCCGAGCCCGAAGGCGATGTTCGCTGCCACTCCGCCGCGCCTGACCTCCAGGTTGTCGGCGAGGAACGACAGGGAGACCCGGTCGAGCCGGTCGGCGAGCAGCTGCTCGCTGAACCAGCCGGGGAAGGTCATCAGATGGTCGGTCGCGATGGATCCCGTGACAGCGATACGCATGGAATCAGACCCCTTCGTCCTTCTGCGCAGCCTTCTTCAGGGCCTCCACGCGGTCCGTGCGCTCCCAGGTGAAGTCCGGGAGCTCGCGGCCGAAGTGGCCGTACGCCGCCGTCTGCGCGTAGATCGGCCGCTTCAGGTCCAGGTCGCGGATGATCGCGGCCGGCCGCAGGTCGAAGACGCTCGACACGGCGTCCTGGATGGCCTCGTCCGGGAGCGTTCCGGTGCCGAAGGTCTCCACGAACAGGCCCACCGGCTCCGCCTTGCCGATCGCGTACGCGACCTGCACCTCGCAGCGCCGGGCGAGACCGGCCGCGACGACGTTCTTGGCGACCCAGCGCATCGCGTACGCGGCGCTGCGGTCCACCTTCGACGGGTCCTTGCCGGAGAACGCGCCGCCGCCGTGGCGGGCCATGCCGCCGTACGTGTCGATGATGATCTTCCGGCCGGTCAGGCCCGCGTCGCCCATCGGGCCGCCGACCTCGAAGCGCCCGGTCGGGTTCACGAGCAGCCGGTAGCCGTCGGACTCCAGGTTGACGCCCTCCTCGGCGAGCGCCTTCAGCTCCGCCTCGACGACGAACTCCCGGATGTCCGGGGCCAGCAGACCCTCCACGCTGATGTCCGCCGCGTGCTGCGACGAGACCACCACCGTGTCCAGGCGGACCGGGCGGTCCCCGTCGTACTCGATGGTGACCTGCGTCTTGCCGTCGGGCCGCAGATACGGGACCGTCCCGTTCTTGCGGACCTCGGTCAGCCGGCGCGCGAGCCGGTGGGCCAGCGCGATCGGCAGCGGCATCAGCTCGGCCGTGTCGTCGCAGGCGTACCCGAACATCAGGCCCTGGTCGCCGGCGCCACCGGTGTCCACGCCCTGGGCGATGTCCGGCGACTGCGCGCCGATGGACACCGAGACACCGCAGGAGGCGCCGTCGAAGCCCTTCATGGAGGAGTCGTAGCCGATGTCGAGGATCGCCTCGCGCACCAGCTTCGCTATCGGCGCGTACGCGGTCGTGGTCACCTCGCCCGCGATGTGCACGAGACCCGTGGTGAGCAGGGTCTCGACCGCGACCCGCGAGCCCGGGTCCTCGGCGAGCAGCGCATCGAGAATGGTGTCGCTGATCCGGTCGGCGATCTTGTCGGGATGTCCCTCGGTCACCGACTCCGAGGTGAACAGGCGGCGGCTGCTGCTGCTCATGCCTGGCCCACCTCCGCACGCGTGCCCGCGAAGAAGTGGGTCTCGATGGCGGCGAGCGTCCGGATCTCGTCGACCTCCAGGGTCTCCATCTGGATGGAGGTGCCGCTCTGCTGCTCCAGCAGGAAGACGAACTCGACGAAGGACAGCGAGTCGATGAGACGGTTCTCGATGAGGTCGAGGTCGGGAGCGATGTCGTTCCGCTCGGGGTGACGGTCCAGGATCCAGTTCTTCACCTGCTGCAGGCCGTCGGCCATGGTGCTTCTCCTTCTCGCTACTGGGTCTCGCTACTGGGTACGGAAGTGGGGGCGATGATGGGGGCGGCCACCGCCACCGCGTAGTCCACGTCGTGGCTGATGGACACGGTGATCTCGGTGATGCCGGACTCGGCGGCCATCACGGCCGCGCTCCGGTGCAGCTCCACGAGCGGCCAGCCGCCCTCGGAGCGCCGTACGACGATGTCCGGCCAGGGCAGGAACCTGCCCCTGACCCGCAGGGTCTTGAAGGCCGCTTCCTTGGCCGCGATCCGTCCGCACAGGCTCAGGACGTCGAGCCCGGTGGAGGTGCGGCAGTCGGCGAGCTCGCCGGGGGTGAGCATCCGCTCGAAGAACGGCTCGCCGTACTCGGCGAGCAGTCGGCGGACACGGTTGACGGACACGATGTCCATGCCGAGGTTCGCCCAGCCCAGGCCGCCCGCCGGCGGGGCGACGGGTCGGGCCGGCACGTCAGATCACCGGCCCGGCCGCGTCCCGTACCGCCCGGGTGGCCGCTTCCCAGCTGCCGTGGCGCCGGGTCAGCGCGGACAGCCAGCGCTCCAGGCCGAAGGCGACACAGCTGGTGAACGCGGGCCCGCCGGTCGACTCCAGCGTGATGGCACACCGCTCGCCGAAGAAGTTGCGGTGCGTGTTGACCGAGGCGATCGCCAGGTCCTCGTACAGGAACTCGTGCTTCACCGGGGTGAGGCGCTGGAGCACCGCCTTGGATCCGCCCTTGTCGAAGAACGGGTCGCAGGCGGCCTCCCGGCGCAGCGGCAGGTCGAGCGCCTCGGCGAAGGAGTGGATACGGGCGGTGAAGTCGGCGAGATGCGTCTCGGCGTGCTCGCGCGCGCCGATGGCGACGATCTCCCGCATACGGAAGCCGAGTTGGCGCCGCATGCCTTCGTAGTGCGTCTCCTTGCGGAAGCACCAGGAGCAGATGGTGACCAGGGTGTCGTCGGCGACCCGCCGGCCCTGGTGGTCGAGGTAGACGGCGTAGCAGGACGCCGAGGGCAGTCCGAGCGCGGCGGGTTCGAGCGCGTCGCACGGAAAGCAGCCGGTGTCGGTGCGGAAGGCGGAGGTCTCGCGGCGCTCCAGGTCGAGCGGGGCGGCGACGACGGCCTGGTGGGGGAAGTTGTCGTAGTAGTCGAGCCGGGCGAGGTCGGCGGCAGGCAGCAGCGGCGGCATGGTCATCGGGCGGGCGCCCGCGGCCACCCCCCAGCTCTCGAAGGTGTCGTCGAGGAGCCGCAGCAGGGCGGTCGCCTCGGGCCCCAGGGACGGCAGGCCCCTGGTCTCCCCGACGTTCGCGGGGGTCGTCACGGTCATGATCGGTGCACCTCTCGGGTGAGGGTGTCGCTCAGACGACGGGCAGGGTGTCGTCGGAGAAGATCCCGGTCTTCAGGAAGAAGGCGAGCGGCTTGCGGATCGCCTTGCGCTCGTACGGGCGGCGGCGCTCGTCGGCGACCAGCGCGTTGCGCAGGGCCAGCGGGTCGGCGACGCCGGCGTCGCGGTAGACGTGGGGGTTGTAGAGGGAGTTGACGCTGTAGACGACGTACCGCTTGAGGTACGCCTCGACCTCCGCGACCCGCTCGGCGGGGACCGCCTCGCGCATCCGGGTGAAGAGCAGCGAGACGAGCTCGCGGCCGAAGGCGATGTGGCGGGACTCGTCCTGGTGGTGGATCCGGTTGACCTCGCGGATGGTGTGGCACAGGGATTCGTCCTGGGCCATCCGCGTGTTGTAGTGGTCGACGAGCTCCTCGAAGAACAGGATGCGGGCGAAGACGAGGAAGTTCTCCACCTCCGGCTCCCAGGCGGAGTCGGCGCGCATCGCGGTGGAGCCGTAGATCTTGTTGCCGTAGCGGCGGCAGAACTCGGCGAAGAACCACATGTGTTCGTTCTCTTCGCCGATGAAGTGGTGGAAGAAGTCCGAGGGGACCTCGAAGCCGGGCATGTGGATACGGCCGACGACCTCGATGAGGAGCTCGCGGATGCCGTGCACGTTGAGGCTGTAGAAGTTGATCGACTCCCACTTCGACAGCTTCTGGATGGTCTCCTCACCCAGCTCGTCGTAGTACGGGGTGCCGTGGACGGTGAGCAGCTCCGGCGTCATCCACAGCTGCTTCTCCTCCAGCCGCTCGGGCCAGTCGAACTGCTGGTACGGGTTGTAGTACTCCTCGATGGAGCGGGAACTGAGCCGCTCCAGGACTTCCATGAACCGGTCGGTGACGGGCAGGGGGGCGCTGACGCCCATAGCCAACTCCTCGCTGATCAGGGGAACTTCAGGGCCTGACTTCGTAGACCGCGTTGACCGGGGTCTCGGTGGCGCGCCGCCAGCGGGTGAAGCCGGCCTCCTCGGCGATGGCGCGGAAGGCCTTCTCGCCGGAGTGGTTGCCGAGTGCGTGCGGGCCGCGCTGGGCGACCGCGACGGGCAGGCACATCACGGCGGACAGGGCCATGAACATGCGCGCGGCCGGGGTGTTGGTGTCGATGTCGGCGGGCGAGACGTTCGACTCGACGAGCATCCAGGTGCCGTCCGCGTCCAGGGACTTGTGGACGTGCTGGGCGGCGGCGACGGGGTCGCCCATGTCGTGCAGGGCGTTGAAGAAGCAGACCAGGTCGTAGCCGGTGCCCGGGTAGTCGTCGGCGGAGGCGACCTCGAAGACGACCCGGTCGGACAGGCCGGCCTCCTCGGCGAGCTGCCGGGCGATCGTGATGGCCTCTTCGGAGTAGTCGAAGCCGTGGACGGTGGCCTGCGGGAACGCCTTGGCGATCAGCAGCGTGGTGTGGCCGACGCCGCAGCCGACGTCGGCGACGGTGCCGCCGGCGGCCAGCTTGTCGGTGACCTCGTGGAGGGCGGGCAGCCAGTCCGGTACGAGCTTGTGCTCGTAGGTGGGCTGGAAGAAGGAGCCCATGCCGGTGTCGAGGGCCGCGTCGTGCTCGGCCCAGCCGACGCCGTCGCCGGTGCGGTACGCGTCGACGAGCAGGTCCTCGGTGGCGTACAGCGCCTTGAGGGCGGTGAAGAACCCGGCGGCGAAGGTGACGGCCTCGGGGTCGGCGAGGACCTCGACGTGGTCGGCGGGGAGCGTGTACGTGAGAGAGCTCGGGTGGCGCTCGACGTATCCGGCGGACAGCTGGGCGTGCAACCACTCCTCGATGTACCGGGGGTTGGTGCCGGTCTTCTCGGCGAGCTGCCCGGAGGTGAGCGGGCCGTGCTCGGCAAGGGCCTTGTAGAGGCCGAGCCGCTCGCCGAGGGCGACGGTCAGGCCGCGCACGGCGGCCCCGGCGTCGGTGATGACCTTCTGGTGGAAGTCGTGCGCGCTCATGCGGGTATCTCCTCTCGGGTCGGGGTACGGCGGCCGGCCGTCCTGGGCCTCACATGGGTCGCTTGGCTCATGCGGCACACGCGCCTCACGCAGTACACGCACCTCACGCGGCTGCCCCCGAACCCGTGCCGGACACCGCCGGCAGGTCGCACGTGAAGAGGAACGACCTCGGGACACGGGGCACGGAACGCGGCGGGACCGGGTAGGGCCAGCGGTCGAAGTCGGCGCCCTCCTCTCCGGGCTGCCTGACCTCGCGTACCTCCCAGCCGCCGTCGGCGAGCAGCGCCTCGGGCTCCTCGGTGCCGAAGAGCCACGGGTTGCCGTCCTCCTTCAGCGCGCCCAGGAAGGGGCGGGAGAGCGGGTTCTCCAGGGCGGCCTTGGAGATGACGTCGCCGAGCAGTACGGAGCCGGGCGCGGCGTGCGCGGAGAGCGTCGAGATGAGGGTCCGTACGGCCTGTTCGGGCAGGAAGAACAGCAGCCCCTCGACCACCCACAGCACCGGCTCGTCGCTCTTCCAGCCGGCCTCCTTGAGGGGGCCGGTCCAGTCCTGGGTCAGGTCGACCGGGACGGTGATCCGGGTGCGGCCGGCCGGGAGGGGCTCCTGGCCGAGCATCTTCGCCTTGGCCTCCAGGAGGGCCGGGCGGTCGAGCTCGTAGACGGTGACGCCGTCGGGCCAGGGCAGGCGGAAGAAGCGGGTGTCCATGCCGGCGGCGAGGAAGACGACCTGGCGTATGCCGCGCTCCTCCACCGCCTTGACGACGGCCCGGTCCAGGTAGGTGGTGCGGATGGCGAGGAACGGCACGGTGCCGGCCCCGGCGTAGCGCTCGAGCAGTTCGAAGCCGATCCGGTCGGCGACGGTGCGCGCGTAGGGATCGGCGAACAGCCGGTCCTCGCGCTCGGTCTCCAGGGCGCGCGCGGCGGCGGTCCACTGGGCGGTGCGGGATACGGCCTCCACAGGAGGTCCCCCTTCACTTGGTGGGAAAAGGTACGGACGGCCGTGTTCAGGCACTCACGCGCGCACAGGCAACGGGGTCCTCGGCCGCGGGCATCGACGACAGATGCTCGGCCTCGGTACCGGCGGGACGGCGCCGGAAGATGCTGTGCAGGATCATGCTGAACACGGCCGTCCCGTCGGTGGTCACCAGCGTGCACCGGGGTTTCACGGTGCCGGTGGCGCGGTTGAACGGCGACGGGGTGGAGCCGAGGATCTCCACGCGGGCGGTGAGGACGTCCCCGGGTCGTACGGGACGCAGATAGCGGACCTCGTCGATGCCGGGCGAGCCCATGCAGGCGCTGTAGGCGAGCAGTCCGTCCACGTAGCGCCGCATGAACATCGCCTGGGTGTGGAAGCCGCTGGCGATCAGTCCGCCGAACTGCGAACCGGCGGCGAGTACGGGGTCCGTGTGGAAGGGCTGCGGATCGAAGCGCCTGCCGAACTCCAGCACCTCTTCCTCGGTGACGGTGACGGTGCCCAGTTCATGGACGTCGCCGGGCCGGAAGTCCTCGAAGTAGCGCATCCGCGCCCCCCTTGACCTAAAGGATGGTCGTTCCCTGGCATCACCCAATCTACGAATTGCTCATTTATTTTGTCAACCCAAAAGAAGACTCATGTGGCCCCAGTCGCCCGGCTCTTCACCGCCGCTGTCGCCGAGCGCCCGCTCGAAATCCCCCCACAGGTCCTCGACGTCCTCGATGCCGACCGACACCCGGACGAGACCGGCCCCTATGCCGGCCGCTTCCAGCGCCTCGGCGTCCAGCTCCCGGTGGGAGGTGGACGCGGGGTGGGTCACCAGCGTCTCGACCCCGCCGAGGGAGAGCGCGAGCCGGGCGATCCGTACCCGCTCGATGAAGGCCCTGCCCGCCTCCCGCCCGCCCGTGAGCTCGAAGGAGAGCAGCCCGCCGCCCCCGGAGAGCACCTTGCGGGCGGTGTCGTACGAGGGGTGGCCCGCGAGCCACGGGTAGTGGACGGCCGTCACGTCGGCGCGCGAGGCGAGGCGCCCGGCCAGGACGGCGGCGTTGGCGCAGGTCTCCCGCATCCGCAGCGGGAGCGTCGGTATCCCGCGCAGCGTCAGCCAGGCGGCGAACGGGTCGGCGCAGGCGCCCAGTTCGACCGTGCGCGGCCAGACCGTACGGCGCAGCGCGTCGTCGGCGAAGACCGCCGCGCCGCCCAGCACGTCCGAGTGGCCGGAGAGGTACTTGGTGGTGGAGTGGACGACGATGTCCGCGCCGAGCTCCAGGGGTCGGCACAGGACGGGCGAGGCGAGCGAGTTGTCGACGAGGGAGGTGACCCCGAGGCGCCGGGCCGCCGCCAACAGGCCTGGGAGGTCCGCCACTTGGCCGGTCGGATTGGCGATGGTCTCCAGGACGAGGAGCCGGGGCTCGCGGACGGCCGCTTCCTCGAACTCGGCGACGTCGTCCCCGGAGACGTACGTGACCTCGATCCCGTAGCGCGCCGAGAGGTCGGAGAGGACCGCGTAGGTCCCTCCGTACAGACATCGCTGGGCGATCACCCGGTCTCCGGGCCGCAGCAGGGCGAGCAGCACACCGCTGATGGCGCCCATGCCCGACGCGAAGGCGATGGCTCCGGCGCCGCCTTCGAGCCCGGCGAGGGTCTTCTCCAGGGCCCGTACGGTCGGATTGCCGCGCCTGCTGTAGACGTACGGGCCGTCGGGTCCGGCCATCGCCTCGGCGAGGGCGTCGGCCGAGTCGAAGGCGAAGGCCGAGGACTGCACGAGGGGCACGGTCAGCGGCCGGCTGCCGGCGGCCGGCGGCTCGTTGACGACGTGCACGGCCCGGGTACGGATGTCCATCTCTTCTCCTTCTCTGCGGAAAAGGGGCCGCCCGATGTCCGGGACGGACATCGGGCGGCCCCTTGGGAACACGCGGGTGCGCGCGGGTCACACGGAGTCACACGGAGGCCTTCTCGCCCTGCTGCGGGGCGGGGGCGGGGGACTCGGAGGCGAGGGCCTTGTCGCTCTTCATGACGAGGAGCGTGATGACCCCGCCGACGGCGGCGATGACCGCGGCGCCGATGAAGGCGGCCGAGAAGCCGTCGGTGAGGGCCGGGAGGTCGCCGAGCTGGTCGGCGCCCTGGGACAGGGCGAGCGCGGTCAGCGCGGCGAGGCCGAGGGCGGAGCCGACGTTGTAGGTGGTGTTGACGATGCCGGAGGCGAGACCGGCCTGCTCCTGCGGGGCGCCGGACATCGCGGCGATCATCGCCGGGATGTAGGCCAGGGACATGCCGAGGGCGGCGACCAGCGAGGCGGGCAGGACGTCGACGAGGAAGGTGCCGGTCGGCGGGACGGCCGCCAGCCAGACCAGACCGGCCGCGAGGACCAGCAGACCGCCGGCGATGAGCGGCTTGGCGCCGAACCTGCCCATGAGGCGGGCTGTGATGGCCGTCATGAAGATCATCAGCAGCACGGTCATCGGGAGCAGCGCCGCACCGGAGGCGAAGGCGCCGTAGCCGAGGACCTGCTGGAGGTAGAGGTTGAGGAAGTACCACATCGGGATCCACGCGGCACCGAGCAGCGTCATCGCCAGGTTGGCCGAGCCGAGGCGCGGGACCCGCCACACGCTGAGCGGCATGAGCGGCTCGCGGACCGACTTCTGGATCACGAAGAACAGGCCGAGGAGGACGGCCGCGCCCACCAGCTCCAGGATGGTGGCGGTGGCGCCCCAGCCGACCTCGGGGGCGCGGACCACGGCGAAGACGGCGAGCGCGAGACCGGCGGTGACGGCGACGGCGCCGAGGATGTCGACGGAGCCGCGACGGGAGGCGACGTCCGGGAGCAGCTTGGTGGCGGCGAGGGTGGCGAGGCCGATCGGGATGTAGATGATGAAGACCCACTGCCAGCTCATCCACTCGGTGAAGACACCGCCGAGGAAGACGCCCGCGGTACCGCCGGCGGGGGCCGCGGCGCCGTAGAGCGCCATCGCCTTGCCGAGCTCCTTCGGGTCGTGCATGAAGAGCATCATCAGCAGGGTCATGGCGGAGGGCGCGATCAGCGCACCGCCGACGCCCTGGACGGCGCGCCCGACGATCTCGACCCAGGCGGTCTGCGCGGCGGCGGCGACGACCGAGCCGGCGATCATGATCGCCCAGCCGGAGACGAAGATCCTGCGGGCTCCGACGAGGTCGGAGAGGCGGCCGCCGAGGAGCAGCAGACCGCCGAAGACGATGACGTAGGCGTTGAAGATCCACTGGAGCTCGCTCTGCGAGAAGCCCAGGTCCTTCTGCATCTCGGGGAGCGCGACCCCGATGATCGAGGTGTCCATGATGACCATGAACTGGGCGGCGGCGAGCACGACAAGTGCCCACCAGCGCCGGGGATTGACGGTTGACATTGCCCTGCTCCTTCACTCGGTTACATACCCCTAGGGGGTACCTCGCGGAGCACCGTAACATACCCACGGGGGGTATGTAAGAGTGAGAGGATCCCCTCATGACCACCGATGCGGACCACGACCTCCTCGCCCGCTGGACCTCGACGCTCCTGGCGGCCCGCTCGGGCCGCGAGGGCCCCGACCCGGCCCCGTACGGCCGGAACCTGCTGGCCCGCTGGGCGGAGCCGCAGCGCAAGTACCACACGGTCGACCACCTTCGGGCGGTCCTCGAACGGATCGACGAACTCGCCGAAAAGGGCGGCGAGGGCGGGGAGTTGGAGCTGGTCCGGCTGGCCGCCTGGTTCCACGACGCGGTCTACCGCCCGGACCGCTCCGAGAACGAGGAACGCTCGGCGACCCTGGCCGAAAAGGCCCTGACGGAGGCGGGCCTGACCCCCCACGAGGTGGCGGAGGTGGCCCGCCTCGTCCGCCTGACGCTCACCCACGACCCGGCGGACGGCGACATCAACGGCGAGATCCTCTGCGACGCGGACCTGGCGATCCTGGCGAGCGCCCCGGATACGTACAGGGGGTATGCGTCGGCGGTCCGCGAGGAGTACGCCTTCGTCCCGGACGCGGCATTCAGGGACGGCCGCGCGGCGGTCCTGCGCCAGCTCCTGTCCCTACCCCGCCTGTTCCACACCCCGTACGGCGCGGCGGCCTGGGAGGAACGCGCCCGCGCGAACCTGGAACGGGAACTGGCGGGCCTGACGGCCTGAGCGGTCGGGGGGATTCCCGCACCCCGGAACGACGGAGCCGGCTGTGCGTTCGCCGTCATGCGGACAGAATCAGGGCTTGCCCGACACAGCCAGGTCAGGGGCCGGCCGGGTCCGGGCAGTCGATCAGCGTGCGGGGCCACACGCCCTTGTTGTCGACAAACTTGCCACTGTAGAACTCTTGGTGGTGCTTGGAAATGTAGTACTCGCCGCGACAGACGACGGCGCCGGCTTCCCTGTCCCGGACGACCTGGATGGTGAAGACTTCCCGGTCCCCAACCCCCTTGTCGATCCAATCCCAGATAGCGGCGGTGGCGATCTCGGCGGTGGCGCCTTCCAGGAGGAGTTCGACGACGCGGTCAGTCTCCTTGATGACCGTGTAGCGAGGCGCCTCAACGGTGGAGGGCGCGTCGCTCCGCTCGCTGCCACCGCACGACGTCAGGGTAAGGAGAGCGAGCGACGCGACGGTGACGCTGGTGGTGTGCTTGAGCATCGGGTCAGCCTCGCGGATCGTGCGAGCGATGTGGAGGTCTGTAATCCTCTTGTAAGAATGAGCGAGCCGGAGTGACCACGGGGTCACCAGCCAGAACACGATTGCATCCCGCTGCCCCTCACCGCCTCCACGAACACCCGCAGCGCACCGCCGCCGACCGCGACGAGCCTCTCCGGCGCTTTACTGTCGCGCAGCCGCACCGTTCCGTCAGGCGCCAGTGCCACGCAGACGCAGTTGGAGCCGTCAGGGCTATAGGAGGACTTCCTCCACTGATACGTGGGCATTTCGCGCCCCTCCTCACATCTCACGAGCGATCCGGTGGATGAAGTCCCGCGACTCGGGCGGCTTGAGGGCTGACGCCTCCAGCCGATCGAGCACGGACCGAAACTTGATCAGCTGAGCTTCAGCGTCAAGGAACTCGCAGCCGAAGTGGGTGTCGACCTGGACGGTGTCCAGCTTGGGCACCGCACCCGATACGTAGTCGATGGGCTGCCCCGTGCCGGGAAAGGCGCCGCTTCCGAAGGGCAGCACCCGAACGGAGATGTTGTCCCGCTCGCTCATCTCAACAATGTGCTCCAACTGCGCCCGGGCGACCTCCTGTCCCCCGAAACCCATGCGCAGCGCGGCCTCGTGGATCAGCGCCGTGTACTGAATGGGTCGAGACCGGTAGAGGATCTGCTGGCGCTTGATGCGGTGGGACAGCCGATGCTCCGCCTCGTAGGGCAGCAGAGGGGGGGCCACCTCCTTGAACAGGGCTCGCGCATGGTCCGTGGTTTGCAGCAGGGCCGGAATGTGGATCACCAGAGCGACGCGCAACTCGGTCGCGTGATGCTTCAGTTCGGCCAGATCGACCAAGGCGGCCGGCAGGTGCTCCCGGTACTCCTCCCACCAGCCTCGGGTCCGCCCACCGGTCATCGCACAGAGTGCCTCGATCAGCGCCTCGTCCGCGCAGTCGTACGTGCGGGCGAAGGTGCGCACGCGCTCGGCGCTCACCGGATAGCGGCCCGACTCGATGCTACTGACCCGCGCCTGGCTGATACCGAGGGCCGTAGTCGAGTGATCCAACTCCACCTCCCCACAGGAGACTTCCGTGACCACCGTATCCCCGCACGCCCCCTGGTCGAACGCCCTCCACCTCCCCCACGACCCCCGCGCACCCCACATCGCCCGCACAACCCTGCGCGCCGCCCTCGCCGGCCACGGCATGACCGACCGCCTCGACACCGCCGAACTCCTCGCCAGCGAGCTGATCACCAACGCCTACCGCCACTCCCACGGACCCGCCATGCTCCGCCTGCGCCACATGGACGGCGGCTGGCTCCGCATCAGCGTCTGGGACACCAACCCGACGATCCCGGCCCCGTTCAACCGGCCTCCCGGCGCACTCCGCGCTGTCCCCACCCACCCGACCGCCGACAGCGACACCGGCCGCGGCCTCCTGCTCGTCCAACTCTGCGCCGACAACTGGGGCGGCTACCCCCTGGGCGACGACCTCTTCGGCCGCGGCGGCAAACTCCTCTGGTGCGAACTCGCACCCCCACCGGACTTCGCGCACGCCGCCTGAGATCCACTCATGCCAACTCCAAGACCAAAGCGGGACACTGGCCGTGGCACCTCGTCCGAAGAGCACGTTGGGGACCTGGACCGCTCGGTAGCGTCCGCCCCCCTGATGTTCGCCTCCCCACGTAAGCACCACCAATGCCGGTAGCCCCGACACCCCGGCCAGGGAGCGAAGCCCCCCTACCGGCGAAGCTGTGGAACCTTCAGCGCCACTCGGGAGCCCTCGAGGCCGTCTTCGGCGAGACCGGACTGTGTCCTGGCGCTCCCAAAACTCTGTCACCCCAGCCTTTCAAACCCAGCGTCGACTACTGCCGTCAGGTATCCCAGAGTGCCGCAACCGCCCCCACTGGATTCGTCTCCGATGGGGGCGGCTTGCTCACTTCCGAAGACGCCGGGCAGCACCCTCAGAAAGGAAATCTCCAAATTCGAGAAATCGATTCGAAACTGTTGGCGCCGCTCATGCACCCTCTACGTCGAGTCGCTCCGCTGCATCGAGCATGTACTGCGGCAGCTTTGAACTGGCTGCCAGCACTTCGATGCCAATGAGGCACCCGTTCTCGTCGAAGTCGAGGTTGATCATGCCTCCGACTTCGACCGGATCGCAGGGATACATGCGTGCCACTTTCGGATGCGCTTGCGGATCAGCGAAGTAGACGTACGCAGCGTTCGCCTTCTGGTCGTATGTGATTCGGACGTCCGCCATGGTCAGCGCCCTCCCTGGAGGCGGTTGATGTATGACCTGTCCACATTGGTCATCACCGTGTTTATGTTCCCATCGACGGTCTTGGCGACGAACACCTTGGAATTGGGATCGCAGTAGCCCATCTTCCATTGATCATCATGATGATAGGAGAAGGGCTCTCTCCTAAGAACGGCTTGAGCATCCTCTGCCGAAACCCCACGCTGTTCCAGACGCTGCATTGCGTGACGCGTGAAGTCATCAGCCGGATTGGCAGCCTTAGGGACCGCCCTGGGTGTGATGTCACCGATGCCCTCACATGTGCACGAGTCGGCGTGCCCCGGGAAATAGCCGCCACAATTGTGGACGAGTACCGGCGTGGCGCCTGCCAGCACATAGTACGTGTGCTACGCACCCCACCCCCACCTGCGTTTTCGCAGGTCAGCGGTGGTTTCGTGCTCCGCTGGCGTCCGTGGCCGTGCCCTGGCGTACGCGCTTGTTGCCGTCAGCGGTATAGACCACCGATCGAGCTACGGCAGGAGTGTCAGCGCGGGAACGTGGGCGGGCTTGACGACGCTGAAGTGCCGCCGGTCGAGGGTGGCTACCCGGTCCACGCCGAAGCGCTCGGCCACCGCGATGACCGAGGCGTCGACCCCGCCGAGCGGGAAGTCGGCGTACTGGAGGACCAGCTCACCCATGCGCTTCAGGTCGGCGGGAGTGAGGTGGACCAGCTCGAATGTTCCCCGTGCGACCTCGGCGAGGAACGCCGCTTCGACCTGGGGCCAGCGTTCCAGCAGCCAGCAGACCTCGGTCATGACCGGGCTGGGCAGCAGACGGCGGCCGGTCAGCGACGTCAGCAGGGAGGCGCACTCCGGGTGGCGCCGGTCGGCCGCGTTGAACGCCGCAGCCAGGGGTCCGGTGTCCAGGACCGTGGCGATCACGCCGAGTCGCCGAAGCGCTCGCGCATCCGCTCGCGGATGTAGTCGTCGTGCCGTTCAGCCAGATCCTCTGGGCCGTTCACGCTGCCGATCAGGGCGAGCAGCCCGGCCGGGACCGACTCCTCGTCCTCGTTCGCCTCGACTGCCGGCAGGGACTGAGCGACCTGGGAAAGTTCCTCGTCCTGGGTGACAAGCAGGCGCAGGCGTCGCACCTGGGTCGGGGTGAGCCGGTCCACCAGGTGGTGCATGTCCTCGTAGTCGTATGCAGCGGTCACGCCAGCAGTGTAGGACGACCCTGCGGCCTGGGGCAGCTGGATCGACAGAGGTTCACCCCCGCTGGCGTGGTGCCGGCCACCGCCCCCGGTGAGCCTGCGCGACGCATGTGAAGGGTCGGCCCCCTGGTCGGCCCTTGCCTGCGATCCGGCCGTAGGACGGTCGTAGGCGATAGCTTGCTCCGCCAGGAGCCCGGCTCAGGTCATCCGGCAATCTGGCTGATTGCCGCTTTCGCAGCCCAGCTACCGTTTCGGCTCGGTCCTCCGGTGGCGCGTGATCGCGGGAGTAGACGGCGGGGTTTGTCGGCGACGGCGGCCAGCCTTGGCGGGCGGGCCCGCCTTGAATCTCGTAGAGAAAATCTGAACGCACGCCCCCGGGTCATGCTTGTCCGGTCCTGAGCCACGCGGCACGGGTGGGTCAGCGGCCCCGCTCGTCGCTGCCTGACTCCAGGGCCTCGATGCGGCCACGAAGGTCGGCAATCTGCTGAGCGGCCTCGGCCATCGCACGTTCCAGCGCCTCGACGCGGGCCGTCGTCCCGATGGCGGGCACGGTCGCCTCGGGGGCGTCGAGGTCATCAGCGTCGCGGTCGGCGTGGTCGTGGTGGGCGACGAAGGCTCCCTTGCCGGGGCGGGAGACGGCCCACCCCTCGTGCTTCAGCAGGGCCATGGCCTTCTGCACGGTCAGGCTCGACGCCCCGAACTCCCGCATCAACACGGCCTGCGTGGGCAACGCATCACCGGGCCGCAGCCCACCAGAGCGGATGAGCTCGCGCACGGTCTCAGCGATGACCTCGAATGTCAGCGGTACCCCGCCGGCCGCCGGCCTGCGCCCGCGCCGCGTCGTCACCACGCCTGCGACCCCGCTCTCCGTGCCCACTACCAGCCAATTCCGGCCCGTCCAAACCGGGAAACCGGCCCCACACTACCCGCGTCCCACCACCCACAGAAAGGAATGAGGAGGGATGCACTTGAATGTGCCAGTGGGGCGATGTTAACGTCACGCACCCGCCGGTGATCACCACCGCGCCCCGCCGACCAGGCCCCGCCGGCCCCGGCCTCCGCGCCCAACTTCGAGGCGCCCCGTTCCCTGTGAGCCGATCACCTCGGCCTGCCCACCGTCACGTCGTGCTGCTTCCGCACTCCCGCCGAAAGGCCCTGTTCCGCATGCCCACACAGCTCCAACTCCCGTACCCGGCAACCGTTCCGACCGCCTCGCGTCCGTCGCCGGCGTTCACCATGCCGAGCAGCCCGGCGGACGTCACCGCCTCGGCGGCAGGGCGGTCGGCGCTGGAGCGCCGCGCCAGGCTCACCGGCAAGCTGGCGAAGCTCGCCGCCACCGACCAACTCGCACCCCTCGCACGACAGATCAGCACGCTCGGCGGCTGCGCGCACCCGATCCGCCTCACCGGGCACCGAACCCGCCTGGACAGCGCGACGGGCGAGGTCCTCGACCACTTCGACTCCGGGCAGCTCCCAGCGGGCGAGCTGCTGGTCCGCTGCGGCAACCGCCGCGGCACCCGCTGCCCCGCCTGCTCCACGGTCTACCGCTACGACACCTACCAGCTCATCGCCGCCGGCCTGCGCGGCGGCAAGACCGTCCCCACCAGCGTCGCCGCCCACCCGCGCGTGTTCGCCACCCTCACCGCACCTGGCTTCGGGCCCGTCCACAACCAGCCCGACACCGGCCGCTGCCACTGCGGCCACACCCACCCCGACAATGACCAGCTCCTCGGCGCCCCGCTCGACCCCGCGCGCTACGACTACGCGGGCGCGGTCCTGTGGAACGCGCACGCCCCGGCCCTGTGGGCCCGCTTCACCACCCACTTGCGCCGCGAAATCGCCAAAGCCGCTGGGCTCACGCAGCGGGCCCTGCGCCACTACGCCACGCTCTCGTACGCCAGGTCGCCGAGTACCAGAAACGCGGCCAGGTCCACTTCCACGCCTCATCCGCCTCGACGGACCCACCGGCCCCGGCAGTCAGCCGCCCGCCTGGGCAACCACCCAGCTCCTCAACCAGGCCGTCCGTGCCGCCGCCGCGCGCACCCGCGTCCACCACGCAGGTAAGCCCCAGGACGAAGGCCGCAGTGGGTGGTTGGTGTTCCGGTTCGGGCGGCAGGTCGATGTCCGGGCGATCCGCGGCACCGACTTCACCGGAGACGGCCCGGTCACCGAGCGGCACGTCGCGGCCTACATCGCCAAGTACGCCACCAAGGGAGCCGAGACGACCACCGGCACCCTCGACCGGCGCCTCCGCTTCCTCGCAGAACTCGTCACGCACGACATCACCGACCACGCCCGCCGCGTGATCCACACCGCCTGGCACCTCGCCACCCACGCCCAGCACGCCCACCTTCGCCTGCGCCAATGGGCCCACATGCTCGGCTTCCCAGGCCACTTCTCCACCCGCACCCGCAACTACTCCACCACCCACGCCCACCTCCGAGCCGAACGCACCGCCTGGCGAATCGGCCGACACGACGCCCAGACCCCCGCCCCGACGTCGGCGTCGGCGTCGGCGGAGACGCAGGCCGGTCAGACAGGCGGCAGTCCAATCGGTGACCGCGCCGGACACTCCATTGACCTGGCCGCCGGTCACCGTCTCGGTCACGGCAACATCGCCGGTCAGCGCGTGGGCTCGGGCACGACGCTGGTCATCTCCCACTGGCAGTACGCCGGAACCGGCCTCCTGCCCGAACTCGAACACCTCGCCGACCTCCTGGCCGCGACGTGGCAGACCCGACCCGAGCAACCGACCCGAACCCGACGCTCGAAGCGCTCCGGTGACCGCGCCGGTCAGCCGGTCGGTCACTCCACTGATCGGCTGTCCAGTGCTGTCCGGCCTGGGGCCGCCGCGTGACCGCCGGCACGGAACTGCTGACAGTTCCCCAGGTCATGGCCCGCCTCCAGCTCGGCCGCTCCGCCGTCTACGACCTGCTCCGCACCCGCCAGCTCGCCTCCATCACCCTCGGCCGCGCCCGCCGCATCCCCACCCACGCCCTCACCGACTTCATCCGCACCCGCCTCGACCAGGAAGCCGCCGCCTGATGACCACACCCCGAGACACCCCCGCCTCCCGCCGAACCCGCGCCAATGGCGACGGAACCGTCTACCAGCGCAAGGACAGCCGCTGGGAAGCCGCCGGATACGTCCTCGCCGCCAGCAACACCCGCAAGCGCATCCGCGTCTACGGCACCACCCGCAAGGAAGCCCTCGCCAAGCTCACCGAGAAGATCGCCGCCAGCAACCGCGGCCTTCCCGTCCCCTCCGCGCAAGGCAGCGTGGCCGCGTACCTGACGTACTGGCTTCAGAACGTCGCCGTCTACCAGCTCCGGGAGAAGACCCACGCCCGCTACACCACCTGCGTCAGCCGGTACCTCGTCCCCGGTCTGGGCAAGAAGAAGCTCGCCAAACTCTCCGCCAAGGACGTCCGCACCTGGCTCAACCAGCTCCGTACCACCTGCCAGTGCTGCACGCGCGGCATCGACGCCCGGCGTGATGAGCCCCGCTGCTGCGCCGCTGGCCAGTGCTGCCACAAGCTGCTCTCCCCGCTGACGCTCACCTACGTCCACTCCGTGCTCAAGTCCGCCCTGGAGCACGCCGTGCGCGAGGAAGAGATCCCGCGCAACGTGGCCCGCAACGTCCGCACCGGCACTCCGCGGCCCCGCCGCTTCGAACCCCTCACCGCCGAAGAAGCCCGGCAGTTTCTCACCGCCGCGGAAGGTCACCGGTTGCACGCGCTGTTCGAACTCGCCCTCCACACCGGACTCCGCAAGGGCGAACTCCTCGGACTGCGCTGGGAAGACCTCGACCTCGACACGGGCACCGCCGCAATCCGCCGCACCCTTCAGCGCACCACCGCAGGCGGGCTCACCACGCTGCCCACCAAGACGCGGGCCTCCGAGCGCCGCATCGCCCTCCCCACCCGCTGCGTCCACTCGCTGAAGCTCCACCACGAGCAGCAGAAGACCGAGCGTGAGGCCGCGGGCACCACGTGGCAGCACGACGGGCACGTGTTCACCACTGCGCAGGGCCGACCGATCGACCCGACCAACCTCACCCGCACCTTCACTACACTCCTCCGCAAGGCCGGCCTCCGCCGCATACGCTTCCACGACCTCCGCCACTCCACCGCCACCCTGCTCCTGGAACAGGGCGTCGAACTCGTCGTGATCAAGGAACTCCTCGGCCACGCCCACATCGGCGTCACCGCCACCGTCTACGCCCACGTCAGGCTCCGCCTCCAGCGCGACGCCATCGACACCCTCAGCACTGCCCTCGACAGCCCGGTGACCGTCATGGCGGCCAGTACCGATGGCGGCGAACCGCCGCCCTGCGCCGCCCCCGTCCGCTGACGTTGCCGTCAACTACTGCCGTCACCCCACACAGAAGCCCCGCCAGGACACACCTGGCGGGGCTTCAGATTTGCACAAGCGTACTACTGCACAGGGCTCAGCACCTGGGCCGGATCGACTCCGGCGGGCCGCTCCGTGACGTTACGGCCATCTACCGCTCGGAGGTCCATAGTTGACGGTCAGGGTTGCGGCGTACTCGTCCGGAACGGTCCGCCCCGCGAAGGTCAGCGGGAGATACGACTCCAGTGCGCCTGACACCTCCAGGAAGGGCCCGAACTGCGCGCGCCATTTGTTCCGTGCGGCCACGTTCGGAAAACCCCGGAAGATTGCAACCTCGGGATCCCTTTCACCCCAACACCCCCACTTTCCGGAAGGTCCAGTCACAGCGATGACGTTCGCAGAGATCGCGATCGACCCCATGATGTCGCCGTCCGGCTCATGACCGATCGCCGCCCAGTAGTCGTCCACGTCGGCCTCGACGGGCAACGACAACGCCGGGTACATCCGATACTCCGGGAGGTAGAACGCGTCGCAGTCCGGCTCAAGAACCAGCAGTTCGACGTGCCTGTCACCATGCCACCGGGCCATCGTGCAGAGCGCCGGCCAGAATTCCGGGGTGAGGACCGCATCGAACTCACAGAACAGCGAGTCCTCCGCACCCTCCTTGAAGACCTGGCCAGGCAGCCTGGCATCAAGATCGAAGGTGGCTGCGCTACGGGAGCGAACATCCAGATAGCCGTTGCGATCGATCACTATCGAACCCGCCTCTGCCATTAGTCCTCACCCAGCCTGATCTTGATGTCGGCCTTCTTGGACCCCGGATTGTAGTAGTCAGCCGTCCACCCCTCGTGGCTGTTCGCCTTCCCGCGAAGGAAATACCTTGCCCCATCCTTCTCGTACATGATGTTCGGGCCCTTGTCGGTGCGAGCCCACCCATTGGCCTCAAGGTTCTTTCCGAACTCCACGGGACCGACGTCCGTCGACTTGTTCAGCATGCGGGCGCCAGGACTAGTGATGTCCTCATATTTTGACGCGGTCGGACAGTTGCTGTTGTGAACGAGTACCGGAGTCTGCCCCGCCAGCACATAGTACGTGTGGAGGTCCGCGACGGTGAGGTTGTAGGTGTCCTGGCGGGCTGCGTAGGAGCGTGCAGCGGCGACGGTGACGGTGGCGCCGGTGTCAGTGCGAAGGGTCATGCCCGGCTTGAGCTCGCCTGCGTCGAGCCAGGCTTGGTCCGACTCGGACCAGAAGGGGTGGTGGTCCGTCGTCGCGATGATCTCGGCGCCGTCCTCCGTGGAGACGGTGAGGTCGACGTAGGACTTGTCATCCTCGGTGAGAATCGTGGCAGTCACCGTCTTGGCGGTGGTCTCGCCCGTCTCGGGATCGGTTGCTATGACCTCGTCGCCGACTTGCAGATCCTCGATGGGTTTGATGGAGCCGTCGGCCATCAGGACTTTGGTGCCTGCGACGAAGCTGTTTACCGGGCAGGTGCCCGGACCCTTCCTGGAAGCCGATCCCACGTCAAGGAGCTTGTCCCCCTTGCGGGTTACGGTGGCGAATTCACCAACGATGGGGATGATGCCGACGAGGCTCCAGCCTGCCTCCGTCCAGTTTCCTTCTGACATATAGAGGATGGCGTTGGCTACGTCGGCAGGGCCCCCGGCGCCTGGAACAAGTCCCACCGCGTCCAGAGCCAGGTGCATCCCCTCGCTGTCGTATACCTTGACGGGATTCCACCCGCCGACCGTGCCCTCCTTGCGACTCCCGGTCGACTTCACTTCCTGCCGGACTGTGGCGTGGTCGGTTCGCCCCTTGCGCGGGTTGTACGTGCCCTTGACTGTGACGGTGGTGCGGAACTTGTTGTTTGTCGTGACAGCCGTCTTGGTGGAGTTGTAGATGTACTCTCCGTTGCCTCCCAGGTAGAAGTAGTCCTGCTTGTAGGTGGTGGTGTTTCCGTTGCTGCTGCTGCAGCCTCGCTCGCAGTCGCCTATGGGCCGCAACCCGTCAGGGTCGGAGAGCGTGACGGGGCTGCCGTTGGCGTACGTGTACCCGTTCATCTGGAGCGGGTCGGTGATGTCGATCAGCGGGTCGGCGGAGATGAAGCGGCCCGTCGTCGAGTCGTATTCGCGGGCGCCGATGTGGGTCAGGCCCGTCGTGGGGTCGTCCGTTCCGGTGCCGAGGAACGTCTGGCGGCCGGGCCACTTCGTGGGTTCGGTGCCTCGGGGGTTGCCGTAGGGGTCGAAGGCGCGGCGGGTGAGGGGCTGGCCTTCGGACTGGTCGACGGCGACCGTCGCGGTGTTGTGGTGGTCGCTGAGCAGGACCGTGAGCTTGTGGCCGGTGGTGCCGCCCTGGGTGGTGCGGACCGTGGTCGGGGCGCCCGGGTGCGTGTAGTAGCGCTCGGCCCGCAGCGGGGTTCCGCTCGTGGTCGCGGTGATCTGGGCGTCCGGCAGGAAGAGCGTGCGCGTGGTCGCCGTGGTCTCGATCAGGCGGTTGCCGCCGGCGTCGTAGAGGTAGCTCGTGGTGTCGCCGGGGTTCCACTTCTGCTGGTCGCTCTGGTTGCAGGCGGAGAGCTGGAGGTCCTTGCCGTCGGTGTAGTCGGCGTTGGGGACGTCGACACAGGCGCTGGCGGCCTGGTTGAACAGGGAGGCGTCACCGGGGCGGTGAGTGAACTTCTGCGCCTCGCCGCCGTTGCAGGTGGAGAGCACCAGATTCATGCCGCTGGCGGTGGCGCACTTCCCGAGGGCCTTGAGGGCGCCGTCGACCAGCCGCCACTGCTGCGCGGCGGTGCCGTTGCACGTGTAGAGCTGGATCGGGGTGCCGTCGGCGGTGCTGCCGCTCTGGACGTCCAGGCACTTTCCGGACGGGCTGACCAGGGCGCCCTTGCCGTTGGCGAAGCCGATGGCCTTGGTGAGCTTGTTGCGGCGGTCCCATTCGAGCACCTGGGTGTCGCCACCCGCCGTGATGCGTTCCGTGGTGTTGCCCGACGCGTCGTAGCCGTAGCTCTGGCGGAGGGTGAAAGTCGATCCCTCGATGACCTGCTTGCTCTTGATGTCGGTGAGAGTGTGAGGCTGCGCCGTCGTGGGGGGCTGGGTGCCGTTGTTGGTTTCCGTCCGGCCGTAGGTGTACGCGTACTCCTCCGCCGGCTTGACGCCCGTCGGGTCATGGACGGTCAGCTTGGTGCGGTTGCCGATGGCGTCGAACTCGTACGACTGCCAGTAGCCGCCGCCGTTGATCCCGGGCGAAACCTGGGTGGCGTTCGGTCCGTCGCCCTGGGCACCGGAGGCCCTGGGGCATCCGGTGGTGCCCGTCCAGGCGTGGACCAGGCGGCCCATGGGGTCATAGGCGAAGCACTGCTGGTCGATCGCCGCGGTCGACTGCTCGTCCTTGATGGACGTGACGTTGCCGACCGTGTCGTAGCCGTACGTGAGAGTCGAGATGCGCGAGTTCGGGATGGTGGCTTCCCGATCGCTCGTCGTCCCGGTGAGACGGCCGGTGTTCGCGTCGTAGTCGTTCGTGGTCCAGATCCGGCGAGGTGCCTCGCCGGAGACCGTACGCAGCACTTCGCCGAAGGGGCTGTAGGTGGTGCCGCCGGTGTACCAGGCCAGTCCGGAGGTGGTGAGGGGCGCGCCCTCACCGCTGTAGCGGGTGATGATCTTCTCCGCCGCCAGGCCGCCCGGGGTGGCCGGAAGCGTCACGGACTGGGGCTTCCCGGTCTCGGTGTACGTGTTGGCGTACGCGTACGTGCCCGCGAGACCGGCCGTGGCGGTGCCGCCCGGGATGGTGATCTTCGTCCCCGTGGGTCGGTATTCGGTGTCGTACCCCGTGACCTCACTCGTGTACGGGGCGCCGTCGTTGTAGCGCGTGGAGGCGACGGGGTAGCCCAGGGCACCCGGCAGGGTGTCGTACGTCCACTTGGCGACGAGGGGGCCGGTGGCCGAGTCGTCGTGCAGCTCGGTGGTGCGGCCGAGTTCGTCGTAGAGGGTGTGCTGGGTGCGGCCGAGGGTGTCCTCGGACCAGATCTGCTGGTCGAGCTCGTTGTAGCCAAAGCTCGCGGCCCCCATGTCGGGGTCCGAGGAGGCGATCAGCCGGCCGCGCACGTCGTAGGTGTACGTCCAGTTGTTGCCAGCGTGGTCGGTGACCTTGGCCAGCTTGCCCCGGGGGTCGTACGTGTACTGGGTGTCGATGGTGGCCGCGGGGCCGGTGACGTTCGTGTAGTGCTGGACCTTGACCGTGCGGCCGAGGGCGTCGGTCTCGGTCCTGACGGCCCGGCTGCCCGACAACGGGGTCGTGCCGTCCTCGACCGAGATGGCGGTGCGGGCCAGGGTCCAGTCACCGCCGTACTGGACGGTGCTGGAGTGCTGAGGGTTGCCCTCGTACAGCGTCGTGCTGCGCACGGCGCGGCCGAGTCCGTCGTAGGCCGTCTTGGTGGAGTTGTGGATGTCCGAGAGAGACAGGGGGACGAAGACCTCGGCCGTCGGCTCGTTCTCGGCGAGGTAGCCGTTCCACGTCTCGCGGACCGTGCCGCTGGAGTTGTAGTGGGTGTCGGTGACGATCCGGCCGCCGCCGAGCGCCTCGGTCTGCGTCTGACGGGGCCTCAGCAGACCGTCGTAGAGGACGACCGAGTCCTCGTAGGTGCCGTTGTCCCGCAGAGTCCGGGTGGTGACCGCCGGAACCTTGCTGTTGCTGATCTGGTAGTCGAAATAGACCGATGCCTTGGAACTGCCCTGCCGCGAGGGCGACCAGACGGCCGTGACCCGGCCCAGGTCGTCGTAGGTGCTCGTGACCTTGCGATTGTTGGGGTCGGTGGCCGACAGGACCGAGCCACGGGCCGGGTCGAGGGTCGAGATCCCCGTGTGGGTCTTGGCGTTGGTCGTGGTGACCTGGAAGGCCGGACCGGTGGTCGGGCTGTAGGCGGTGGTGGTGGCGTTGCCCTTGGCGTCGGTGACCTTGAGGGCGCGGCCGAGCGCGTCGTACTCCGTCCGCGCCGAGGTGATCCAACCGGTGCCGTCACCGGAGACCGTGTCGGTCTGGAAGGGGAGACCCTTCGTCGGCGCGGTACCGAAGGCGTTCAGAGCGTCGTAGGACGTGCGGCTGTCGGAGATGATCCCGTCACCGGTCACCAGCGGCGCGACCGTGCAGGGGCCGACCGTGGTCCGGACCCGCTGGGGCAAGCCAATGAGGTTCTTGATGGTGTTGTGGACGTACATAGGCTTCGTGCAGGACTCGTTCGCCCTCGTGGTGCCGTCCGTGCCGAGGGTGTACGAGTACGTGGATGTCGGGAGACCGTACGTGTCCTCGTACGTCGTCTCCGTGCGGGCGGTGCGCTTGCCCGTGCTGACGGTCTCGATCGCGTCGCTCCGGACGGTGCTCGTCCGGTAGGCCTTCAGATCAGGAAGGCCGTCTCCGCGCACCCGCGTCGCCATCGTCTTCACGTACGGCCAGGACAGCTGGCGGGCGTGGACGGTGCCACCCGTCCCCGCCATGGTGTACGTGATCGTCTCTGCGACACGTCCCTGGTAGGCGGGCAGGTCCTCACCCAGGGTCTCGGTCCCGGTCGAGTCCTTGATCATGACGGTCGCGCGGCCGGCGTCCCCGGACATGCCACGGAAGTAGCGAGTCTGGGTCTTGGACTGCACGGTGGCGTCCGTACCGCCGGTGTTCGCGGTCTCTCCACGCGTGACGGTGACGCTCGCGTAGCCGCGCCACTGGTTGTAGGTGCGCAGTTCCGGCTTGGAGAACTCGTCGGTGGCCTTTGCCCAGGCACCGCCGCCCTCATAGGTGTACGTCGTGACGACGTCCGGCTGGCGGGTAGCGCGGTCCTTCTCGACGACGCGGTCGACGACGTACTTGTTGAACCACTCCAGCGGCGGCTTCTCCAGGTCGGGGTCCGGTGACCAGTGGACGGGGAAGCAGCGGCTGGTGTTCGCCTCAGGTGTGGGGTGGGTGGTGCCGACGGGGCACGGGTCGGAGTATTCGACATAGATGTCGCCGCCCGTCTCCGTGCGGATCGTCTCCACGCGCAGTCGGTCGAAGTCCGGAGTGGCGTCCGTCGTGCTCGTGGCGACGCGGTTGGGCATGTCGATGACGTTGGGGACGAAGGACACCGCGGGGAGCGGGGTGCTCGTCTGGTTGCCGTTCTCGTCCTTGGTGGTGCCGTACCCGGTGCGGGTGATCGACTCAAGCCACAGCGGCGGGTGGGTGTCGGTGCGCTGCTTGGGGAACGACTGCTTCAGGTTCCAGGTGTCCACGAGCGAGAGCGCGGTGGAGCCCGGGGTGCGCTGGCCGTACGTCTTGACCGACCTGAGCATGATCCGGCTCCAGAAGGTCGGAGCGGTCACGTAGCAGTCGGGGACTCCGACCTTGCAGTGCAGCGTGGAGGGTGTGTCCCACCAGGGCTGCTTCTCCTCGTAGTTCTTGGACTCGAACTCCGCGAGGGAGCAGGATGTCGTGCCCTCCCTGATGCAGCGCTCGTCGACCGCGAACTCGACCTTGCCGGCCGGGGCCCCATCGAGGTTACCTGCGCGCAGACCGTACAGGATCTGGGTCGGGTAGCCATCGCGGACGTAATCCACCGCTTGCTTGAACTTGCCGTTCTTGGCGTAGCGGTTGGTGTCCTTCTTCCAGTCGATGATCATGGCGTTGCCGTGGACGTCCTCGACGTAGTCGAGGTTCCAGCGCCATGCCTGGGTGCAGAAGGAAGCGGCGTAGGTGGCCTGGTGGCAGGGCTCGCCGGTGTGGTTGCCGAAGACGGGGACGGTGAAGGCCGAGTTGGTGACCGCTCGGGTGCCGCTGCCGTCGACGTCGTTGCGGCCGAAGTAGTAACGCGTGCCGTCCCGGGTGGTGACCCTCCAGTACTCGCCGTCGTACCCGCCGGTCTGCTTGGCCTTGGCTGTGTCGTCCTTCGCGAGATACTCGACCTTCGCACCGTCGTCGTTGGCCGGCACCCACTTGCCCGTGGCGTCGTCGCGTACGAGCTCGGTGGTCGAACCGCCCAGGGACAGAACCAGGTTGTCGCTGGCCCAGCACAGGTCCGACTTCTTCTTGTCGGTCGCGTTGTCGTTGTTCGGGCTGTTCTTCCGGTCCTCGGAGCAGGAGCGGTAGCGCCGCTCGACGAACCCGGGGTGGTAGTCCCAACCGTCACCGATCCAGGACGCCTGGCTGTTGGCGACCGACGTCTTGCCGTCCACGGACTGGGAGGAGTACGAGAACGCGATCTTCGGGGCCGGTCCGGCCGGCGGGGCAGGCACGGTCAGGGGGTAGCTCCAGGAGAAGCCGCCTCCGCTGCCGCCCGCTGTCCAGGAGCCGGACGGGGAAAGCGAGGTCGCCTTGTACGTGCCGCCCGCACCCGACGCGGAGTCGGTGGCGGCCAGCACCACAGAACCGCCTCCGGCCTGCGTGGACAACCCCTGTACCTGCCCCGCGGCAGGATCGATGGTGGCCCGCACTGTGCCCGTCGCAGGATCGTTCGTGCTCGGCACCTCCACCGGAGTGGCGCATTCCTCGAGCTCGGGAGTGGTGAGGAAACACTCGGGAAGCTGCGTCAGCTCCAGACGGGAGGCCCACTCAGTGCCGTACAGGTCCTCGAACGTGCCGTAGTCCAGCTCGACATCGACTGGAGTAGCCCCGGTCGATGGGGGAGTGACCTTAATGATCGCACCGTCGACGCCCGCGGATTCGGTAGCTTCCCGCGCTTCGACGCTGACAGCCCAACTACCCGAGGGCGCCGGCGGAGTGGGTTCCTCCGCCGTCGGGGTCGCCTGGCCGAGTTTCACCGGGAGGTCTTCGACCTGGAGTAGCTGATCGCCCGCCTGGTCGAGGCTGACCGAGCCCGCATCCTGGGCCGGCGGCGCCACGGCGGTGGGGTTGTACTCGGCGGGAGGCTCGACTGGCGCGCCCGACCAACTGGTCAGTTCGTCGATCTTTGCCTGGTCCGCGGCTGCCTCGTCGGTCTCCTGCAGCGCGGGCAGTTCGACAGCGTCGGGTTTCGGGTCGACCGGCGGCAAAGCCCACGCCTGCGTCGGTAGCAACGAGAAAGCCACGAGCGCCGAAAGCACGACGCCAACTCGGCGCACTCCACGTCTGGCGAATCGGAACCCGCCCGGCCGCGTTGTGCGTCGGCTTCCGCGTGCGGGCAGGCGGAACGGACGTCCCTTACCGGACGAGGACATGAGACCCCCACTTCCACCGCCGAACAGACCAGAGGATCCATGCGCACGGGGAAAAACGATGAATAGCCAGCAGATTGTGCAGGGCACAGGCACGGAAAATCCACATGTAGCCCACATGCGTGGCGTCCATCACAGGAGCAACAGGCGTCAATTCATCATCAGCCGGATTAATTAAGGAAGATAGGTGACATATTCTGAGACAGAGGATCAATGCGTCATGCACGACTTAAGGATTGACCGTGCTTCAGCTGGGGCAAACCGCATGCGATTTTGCCCTTTGTGCACCATCTGAATCTGGTTGACCTGCGCCAACACACCCCATGGGGAGAGAGGCTCCACCGGGGAAAACGCATGCCGCCACACCCCGGTTCCATTCCTCGCCAGCGAAATCGAGCGGTGACGAAACCGTGAAGATGAGTCATGCTCTGCTGGCACACGTGTGCGCACAGCAGGAATTCCGCGGGCCGCTCAGCATCCAGGCGCCCAAGGGGGGAAAGGAACTCATGGACGCCTCGACCACACCGGAAACCACGGGACAGGCACCCGCTCCCGAAGAGGCACCGGGACAGACCGCCCCCACGGCAGGTGAACGCAAGGCAGCACGCCGTCGACGCCGATACGCCGCGCTGTCGGCAGTGATCGCGGCCGCTGTCGCGCTGCCCCTGGCCGTGCACCTCGCTCAGGACGAGCCTGTACCGACGGGCCCCCAGGCGGAGCTCGAGAACACCGAGCCGCACCCGCTGAGCGCCGCCGAAGCAGCCCGGGAGGCGAAGCGGACCGGGAAGGACGTCGAGGTCACCGCGGAGCGAACGACCAATTCGACCACCTGGGCGCAGCCCGACGGCCTGATGCGGATCCGCACCTACAGCGACACCATCCGGGCCAAGGTCGGCGGCGAGTGGAAGAAGATCGACACGACGCTCAAGCGGGTGAAGGACGGCTACGCGCCCGCCGCCGTCAACGATCCACTGCTGTTCAGCGCCGGCAGCCCCGGCACGACCAGCGGCCAGACGCGTGCTTCACGAGGCGTGCACCGCACCTCGATGCTCTCAGCCGCCACGACCGACGACGGCCGCTCCTGGAACGAACTCGTCCGGCTCACAACGGACGGGCACGACCTCGTCGTCAGCTGGCCAGGCCCTCTGCCAGCACCAGTTGTCGACGGCCCAAGGGCGTTGTACGAGAACGTGCGCCCCGGTATCGACCTGCTCCTGACCGCACGTGACGGCGGCTACTCCCATGTGCTGATCGTCCACACCCCAGAGGCGGCCAAGGACCCGCTCCTCGCCGACCTCGACTACCGCCTGACCTCTCCCACACTGACCTTCAAGCTGAATGACACCTCCGATGTCGTCAGCGCGATGGACAGCACGGGCCAGGAGATGGCGACCTCGCCCACGCCCTACCTGTGGGACTCCGCCGGCGCCGTCAGGGCGACCATCGGCGAACCGGCCCCGCAGATCGACCCCGCGATCGGCGACACGGCCCTCGCACTGCCCGGCCTCGCCGGGCCGCAGCCCGGCAGCCACGACAGTGTCCTCGACGCCACCCTCACGACAGACGGTGTCCTCGACCTGGCCGTGAACACGAAGGTTCTCGCCGACCCCGACACCGTGTACCCGGTCTTCATCGACCCGTCCTTCAAGGGACGCAAGGCGAACTGGACCCTGCTCTACCAGAAGTACCCCAACTCCAGCTTCTACAACGGGCAGAACTTCAACAACGGCACCAACGAGGCACGCGTAGGGTACGAAGCAGACAGTGGCGGGCTGTCCCGCTCCGTCTTCACCTTCGAGCACGACAAGAAGCTGTACGACGCCACCATCAAGGAGTCGTACTTCCGCGTGCTGCAGACCTACTCCTGGGGCTGCTCCGCACGCCAGTACAACATTCACCTCACCAACACCATCTCCGGTAGCACCACCTTCAACACCTTCCCCAACAGCAGCTGGGGCGCGGTCGTCGGCAACGTCACCAACGGGCACGGCTACAGATCCGACACCTGCCCGGACAAGTGGGTCGGGGTACGCATCGACTCCGCAGCCCAGAACGCCGCCGCGAAGCACTGGACCTCCATCACGCTGGGCCTGCGGGCCGCAAACGAGGGGGACACCGCCGCCTGGAAGAAGTTCATGGCCAACGGCGAAAGTTCGCCGTACATCGAGACCCTCTTCAACCACAAGCCGAACGAGCCCCTGCAGTCGGAGATGAAGCTCTCCCCCGGAGGCACCTGCGACTACAGCGCTCCTTTCCCCTCCGTCGGCAAGTCCGACATCAGGTTCACCGTCACAGGAAGAGACATCGACGGCGACCTGAAGGAAGTGCACCTGAAAGTCTGGCCGACCGGCGACCCAGCCCACCCCGTGATCGACAAGGCCAAGGTGCCGGCAAGTGATGGCGTCATCTCCGAGCTGGTCCCTTGGGAATCCTTCACAGGCGGCAAGACCTACTCCTGGACCGCATGGACCGTCGACTGGGAGCAATCCGGATCGTCGTGGGGCCCGTATGGGACCACGTCCTACTGCCAGTTCATGGTCGACCACACAGCCCCCAGCAGCCCGGTCATCACCTCTTCTGACGGTCGCTTCCCCCCGCCTGGGGATGACAAGAACACGTGGAGCACGGTCGAGTTCGGGACGGAAGGCAACTTCACCTTCGCCACCGCCCCCACGGATGCCAGCGTCGTCCGCTACGAATACAGCCTCAACACCAATAACCACACCCTCAACGCTCCCTTGACCACCACCCAGGGAGCCACAGTCGGCAAGACCCTCAAGCCGCCGATGGCCGGAGTCAACATTCTGTACGCATGGGCTGTCGACAATGCGGGCAACCGCTCCCAGCCCGCCAAGTACGCCTTCTTCGTCACCCCACGCAAGGTCATCGACCCACCCGGTGACCTCAGCGGCGACGGCACACCCGACCTCCTCGCCATCGACAACACCGGGAACCTGCGCACCTACCCCGCCGAACCCGGAGGCGACGTCAACGTCAACATGACAGGCGCCTACAACACGTCGGGCGAACTCGACGACGGCTACTGGACGGACTCCACCGGCCAGAAGCCCGCGCTCATCAGCCACGCCACCGACTGGTTCCCCGGCGACGGCATCAACGACATCGTCGCCCGTATGCCGGACGGCAAGCTTTACCTCTACCCCGGTGACGGATACGGCAGCTTCAACGTCGACGAGCGCGTCGACATCCTCCTCCCCGCCGGCTCGCCCAGCCCGGCTTCCCTCACCCAGCTCGCGGTCACCCGCGACATCACCGGCGACGGACTGCCCGACATGTTCGCCCGGGCCGGTACCCAGCTGTGGGCCTTCACCGGATACACCGGCGGCAGCTTCACCGACGCCCGGCTCCTGGCCGGTGGCGCCTGGGACACCCGCGACATCGTCACCGTCGGGGACATCTCCGGTGACGGCGTCGCCGACCTCCTCTTCCGGGGAGAGGAGACCGGGCGTGGGCTTCTGCTCCGGCACGGCAAGGCGGCCACGGGTGGAGGCGTCGACCTGAACTCGCTCGCGCTGGCGTCGAGCTCCGGCACCGGCGCGGACGAGGTCTACGGAACCGGCGGCTGGAACCGAGCCGGCATTCCCAAGATCCAGGGGACCCCGGACGCCACCGGCGACGGCATCCCCGACCTCTGGGCCGTCATGGCCGACGGCACCCTCCGCTTCTACGCCGGAGCCCGCACCACCCACGGCACCTCCACCCTCGTCGGCGAAGGAGGCTGGACCGGCCTGCTCACCCTCGGGTGACAGGCGGCCGCTGACGGCACTGCTGCCCCGGACCTCCCGACAGGAGCCCGGGGCAGCGCTCTGTCAGCCCACAGTGCCCAGGAACGCTCGGCCGGCGGGGGCCCACCCCCGGCCCGGCACGGCCGGAACCTCGCGCGGGCTGGGGTGCTTGGCCTGGCACTCCGGCGGACCGAGCGAGCTGAGCACGGCCTACTCGGGACTGGTACGGTAATGCCGTACGACTAGTCCCGAAGTTCAGGCATGCTCGGAGGTCAGACCGTGTCGATTTCGGCGAACGAGGCCCGCCAGCGTTTCTACCCGCTGATCAAGCAGGTCAACGAAGATCACCAACCGATAGAGGTCACCTCCCGCGAGCACGGGGACATCGTCATCATGTCCGCCGAGGACTTCCGCTCCTGGCAGGAGACGGTGTATCTCCTGCGCTCGCCGCGCAACGCACAGATCCTCATGGAGTCCATCGCAGAGCTGGACGCCGGCCGCGGCCAGGCCAGGGAACTGATCGACACAGACGACACCGAAGGGTCCGCCGCGTGAAGGTCGTCTTCTCCGGCCGGGCGTGGGACCAGTACACCTACTGGACAACAGCCGACCCGAAGGTCCTCAAGAGGATCAACCGTCTGATCAAGGAAATCCAGCGAACGCCGTTCGAGGGCGCCGGCAAGCCGGAACCGCTCAAGGAAACCCTCTCAGGATGGTGGTCCCGCCGGATCACCGACGAGCACCGCCTGGTGTACCGCGTGCGGGATGAGGCCGTGGAGATCGCCCAGGCCCGCTACCACTACTGATCCACGACGAAGCCCCCGTGGCGCCCCGGTCCGGATCGCGAGACATCCCCGTGCGGGGGAATGTCAGGCACAAACGGCCCGTTGACGCATGTCATGCCGTCACCCTCCGCCGAGCGCGCTCGCCCCGCCCGGATGCCCCTCGCCGTCTACATCCTCGGCCTCTCCGTCTTCGCGCTCGGCACGAGCGAATTCATGCTGTCCGGCCTTCTGCCACCCATCGCCGACGACATGAACGTCTCCATCCCCCGCGCCGGCCTGCTCATCTCCGCCTTCGCCGTCGGGATGGTCGTCGGCGCCCCGCTGCTCGCCGTCGCGACCCTGCGCCTGCCCCGCAAGACGACGCTGGTCACGCTGATCTCCGTCTTCGGCCTCGGCCAGGTCGCCGGTGCCCTCGCGCCCAACTACGCCGTCCTCTTCGCCTCGCGCGTCGTGAGCGCGCTCGCCTGCGCCGGGTTCTGGGCGGTCGGCGCCGCCGTCGCCATCGCGATGGTCCCGGTCGGTGCCCGCGCCAAGGCGATGGCGGTCATGATCGGCGGGCTGTCCATCGCCAACGTGCTCGGCGTCCCCGCGGGCGCCTTCCTCGGTGAGCACCTCGGCTGGCGCTCCGCGTTCTGGGCCGTCGGCGTGGCCTCCGCCGTCGCCCTCGTCGGCGTGGTCACCCGCATCCCGCACATCCCGCTCCCGGCGACGAAGCCCCGCCTCAAGCGCGAGCTGGTGATCTACCGCGACCGCCAGGTGCTGCTCTCGATCGTGATCACCGCGCTCGCCGCGGGCGGCGTCTTCTGCGCGTTCTCGTACCTCGCCCCGGTCATCACGGACGTCGCCGGGATCGACACCCGCTGGGTCTCCGCGATCCTCGGCCTCTTCGGCATCGGCGCACTGATCGGTACGACGATCGGCGGCCGGGTCGCGGACGCCCACCTCTTCGGCGTGCTGCTCAGCGGTGTCACCGCCTCGACGGTCTTCCTGGTCGCCCTGGCCTTCTTCGCCTCCAGCCCGGTCGCCGTGATCGCCCTCTCCTTCCTCCTGGGCGTCTCTGCCTTCTACACCGCCCCCGCCCTCAACGCCCGCATGTTCAACGTGGCGGGCGCCGCCCCGACCCTCGCGGGCGCCACGACGACGGCGGCCTTCAACCTGGGCAACACCGCGGGCCCCTGGTTCGGCGGCACGGTCATCGACGCGGACTTCGGCTTCGCGGCGACGGCGTGGGCGGGCGCGGCGATGACCGTGGTGGCGCTGGGGACCGTCGCGCTGTCCCTGCGGCTGCACAAGTCCCGCTCGCGGGTGGTGGCTTCCTCCACCCCGCAGGCCACCACCGCCACCGCTCAGTCGGAAAAGGTTCCCGCCCTCACGGAGTAGGGCTCAGACGCCCGGCTCCGGCTCCCGTCGCGGGAACTTCGGCCGCCGCAGTCCCGCCTCCGTGATCCGGCGTACGAGTTCCTTCGAGCCGATCTCGACCGCGCCCGCCGCCACCGCGTCCGCGTACCGGTCCGACGGGATGTCGTAGTGGTCGCGCTCGAAGGCGCGCGGCGGGGCGCCGATCGAGGCGGCGAAGGCGTGGAGTTCGTCGTACGAGACGTCGCTGACCAGGTGCGACCACATGCGGCCATGGCCCGGCCAGGTCGGCGGGTCGATGTAGAGGGTCATGCGAGGCCGCCCACGGGGGCGACCACCACACCCTGTTTGCCGCAGACCCAGTGCGGGTCGGGGCCGAGTTCCGGTTCGACGTCGAGGGCGTGCGGGTCGCCGGAGGAGCAGACCGGGCAGAGCGGCCAGCGGCCGTACCGTTCGAGCAGGGCGTCCTGGACGTCCTGGGCGATCAGGCCGGCCACGTACGTGAGCCCTTCGGGCCACTGCTCGACCCACCAGCGGCGGTGCGTGACGGCGTCCTCCACCATCGACACGACCTCGGCCATGGCGACCTCGCGCGCGACCAGATCGGCGAGCACGAGGGCGCGGGCGGCATGAAGAGCCTGTTCCACGGGGTCGATGTCGTCCATGCGGCCATTCTCCCCCTCCCCGGTGGGGACCCAGGGGGTCTTGACGCCCCCTACCTCCGAAAATATCTTTCAGGTGTGACCAATGACGTGAAGGAAATTTTCACCGGGCAGCCCGGCCGCGACGCCCCGCCCGCGCCCGCCGCCCTCGCCGCCAAGGTACGCACCCTCGCGCCGTCCATGACCCGCTCCATGCAGCGCGTCGCCGAGGCCGTCGCCGGGGACCCGGCCGGCTGCGCCGCCCTCACGGTCACCGGCCTCGCCGAGCTCACCGGCACCAGCGAGGCGACCGTGGTCCGCACCGCACGCCTCCTCGGCTACCCCGGCTACCGCGACCTGCGCCTCGCCCTCGCCGGCCTCGCCGCCCAGCAGCAGTCCGGCCGCGCGCCCTCCGTCACCGCCGACATCGCCGTCGACGACCCCATCGCCGACGTCGTCGCCAAGCTCGCCTACGACGAGCAGCAGACCCTCGCCGACACCGCCGCCGGACTCGACACCGTCCAGCTCGGCGCCGCCGTCGCCGCCCTCGCCGCCGCCCGCCGCATCGACATCTACGGCGTCGGCGCCTCCGGCCTCGTCGCCCAGGACCTCGGCCAGAAGCTGCTCCGTATCGGCCTGCTCGCGCACGCGCACAGCGACCCGCACCTCGCCGTCACCAACGCCGTGCAGCTCCGCTCCGGGGACGTCGCCATCGCCATCACCCACTCCGGCTCGACCGGCGACGTCATAGAACCGCTGCGCGTCGCCTTCGACCACGGCGCGACCACGGTCGCGATCACCGGCCGCCCGGACGGGCCGGTGACGCAGTACGCCGATCACATACTGACCACCTCCACGGCCCGCGAGAGCGAACTGCGCCCCGCCGCCATGTCGTCCCGTACCAGCCAACTCCTGGTCGTGGACTGCCTGTTCACCTGCGTCACGCAACGTACGTACGAGACGGCGGCCCCCGCCCTCGCGGCGTCGTACGAAGCCCTGGCCCACCGGCACTCCCCCCGCACCCGGTAAACCGCGAAAGAGCCGCACGTGTCTGCTACGTACTCCGAACTGCGCGCCCAACTGGCCTCCCT
This sequence comes from Streptomyces vilmorinianum, assembly GCF_005517195.1. NCBI lineage: Bacteria > Bacillati > Actinomycetota > Actinomycetes > Kitasatosporales > Streptomycetaceae > Streptomyces > Streptomyces vilmorinianum. Next base: position 7,202,595 of record NZ_CP040244.1, read on the forward strand.
CACCACCGAAGCGTTCCGTCCGGAACTGGCCGAGATCGACCAGCTCCCCACCGCCGAGATCGCCGCGCTGATGAACGCCGAGGACCAGACCGTCCCCGCCGCCGTCGCCGCCCAGCTCCCGGCGATCGCCGCCGCGATCGACGCCACCGCCGCGCGCATGGCCCGCGGCGGCCGGCTGATCTACGCCGGAGCCGGTACGGCGGGCCGGCTCGGCGTCCTCGACGCGAGCGAGTGCCCGCCCACCTTCAACACCGACCCCTCCGAGGTCCTCGGCCTGATCGCGGGCGGCCCGACGGCGATGGTGAAGGCCGTCGAGGGAGCCGAGGACTCGAAGGACCTCGCGGCGCGGGACCTCGACACCCTCCACATCACCGCCGAGGACACGGTGGTCGGCATCTCCGCCTCCGGCCGTACCCCGTACGCGATCGGGGCGGTCGAACACGCCCGCGCGAAGGGCGCGTTGACGATCGGCCTGTCCGGCAACCCGGACAGCGCCCTGGCGGCGGCCGCCGACCACGGCATCGAGGTCGTCACCGGCCCCGAACTCCTCACCGGCTCCACCCGGTTGAAGGCCGGCACCGCCCAGAAGCTGGTCCTCAACATGATCTCGACGATCACGATGATCCGGCTCGGCAAGACGTACGGAAACCTGATGGTCGACGTACGCGCCTCCAACGACAAGCTCCAGGCACGGTCGCGGCGGATCGTCGCCCTCGCCACCGGCGCGCCGGACGAGCAGATCGAAAGCGCCCTCGCGGCGGCGGACGGGGAGGTGAAGACGGCGATCCTGATGATCCTCGCCGACATCGATGCCAAGGCCGCCGACCAGCGGCTCAAGAACTCCCAGGGCCACCTGCGCGCCGCCCTGCGCAAAGGAGAAACCCCGGACGCCGATTGACGTTTCGTCACGTGAATACATCACGCGAATACGTCACGCGAATACGTCACGCGAATGAATCCGGACGAATCACCTGGAATGCCGGAGTCCCACCCGCCCGCCGCGCCCGAAACCCGAAGGTCACCTTTCCATCACAACTCTGCGAGCCCCGCTCCCCCTGCATGCCCCGCCGGCGCCCGCCTCCCGGAACCAACCCCCCGAACATGACGGGGAATTAATTCCTTTGCACAGGCCAAAGGTTAATGCCCGGGCGCATCCCTCCTCGCGTTCGAATCCCCCATCAGAGCCCCCGGAAATCCACACTCGACACGAAGATCAACCGGAGATCGCTCTGGACCTTATAAGCTCATTTCAGCTCACTTCTCGGCATACAACACCCCCTCGATCCTCACTTGCCCAACGGCGAGTCAGACGGTTTTGCTTCTGCTTCCGTTTTGAGTGATCGATATGTGTGGGGGTTCTCCATGGCCAGAGGGTGGCCGGGTCTTCGGCGACGCGACAGATCCAGTTCCGGTAGACGCGCGATCGCCGGAATGGTGGCCGCCGCCCTCGTCGGGGGAATCCCCGCGCTGACGGCGGCTCCGTCCGCAGCCGCCACCGCCGCGGACGGACCGGCCCTCACCGAGGGGCACAGGGCGCTCGCCGAGGCCCTGAAGACCGGACAGCGAGTGGAGGTGGTCGGCGAGCGCACCGAACGCGCGACGACCTACGCCAACCCGGACGGCTTCTCCTTCACCCTCGAACAGTCCTCCGTGCCCGTCCGCGTGACGAAGTCCGGCGGAGGCTGGCAGAAGCCCGACGCCACGCTGGTCCGTCAGGCCGACGGCACCGTGTCCCCCAAGGCCGCCGCCGTGAACGTCGACTTCTCCGGCGGCGGCAGCGGCGACGAGCTGGTGACGATCACCAAGCACGGCCGTTCCCTCCGCCTCGGCTGGCCGGGCAAGCTGCCCGCGCCCGAGCTTGACGGCCCGAGCGCGCTCTACAAGAACGTGCTGCCGGACGTGGACCTCAAGATGACCGCGAGCGTGGAGGGGTTCCGCCAGGTCCTGGTCGTCAAGACCCCCAAGGCCGCCCGTAACCCGCAGCTCCGCGAGATCGACTACGGACTCAGGGCCGACGGCCTGACCATCCGCACCATGCCCGGCGGCGCGCTGGCCGCCACCGACGAGCAGGGCCGCACGGTGTTCCGCGCCCCCGCCGCCCAGATGTGGAACTCCGCCGGCCGGCCCGACGAGACCGCCCGCCCCGAACTCCTCCGCGCCGCCCCGCCCTCCGGTCACGCCGGCCCCGCGGCCCCCGGCACGAACGGCGGCCACTCGGGTGAGCTGCACGTCGACCGCTCGCAGCGGCCGGGCGAGGGTGACACCGTCCGGAAGATGAAGACCACGGTCGGCCGTGGCTCGGTGTCGGTCGTCCCCGACCCGGAGCTGATCCGCGAGACCCCCGCCGAGCAGTACCCCCTCTACATCGACCCCACCGTGACCTGGGGCGAGTCCGAGCGCACTCTGCTGCGCTCCGACGGCTACGAGTCGTACGGCTGGGACAACGGCTCCGACGGCCGCGGCCAGGGCGTCGGCAAGTGCGGCACCTGGAACGGCTACTACTGCGGGCCCGGCTACGTCCAGAAGCTGTACTTCGAGTTCTCGCCGGCCAGCCTCAAGGGCAAGCAAGTCCTGGACGCCACGTTCCGTGCCACCGAGACCTGGTCGTTCACCTGTGACGCGCGCTGGGTCGACCTGGTCCGTACGAACAACATCTCCTCGTCCACGACCTGGTCCAGCCGGCCCACAGAGCTGGACTGGATGGGCGACCGGTACGTCTCGGCCGGCCGCGGCACGGCCTGCAGCCCCTCGCAGCCGGAGGCTGCGATCGAGTTCCACGACAACCCGGAAGAGACCAACGAGAATCTGACCCCGACGGTGAAGGACTTCGCCGCGGGCAAGTTCTCCCGGCTCACCCTGGAGCTGCGGGCACACGACGAGTCCGACACCTCCGCCTGGAAGCGGTTCAAGAACGACGCCGTCCTCGCCGTCACGTACGTCGGCCTGCCGGACAAGCCGAGCAACATCGGCGTGGTCGCCGGCACCAGCCAGGTGTGCTCGACCACCGAGTCCGCTCCCTCCGTCGTCTCCGACCCGACCCCGGCGCTGACCGCGACGCCCCAGACCATGGCGGGCGGCGAGTCGGGTGCCAAGCTGCGGGTCGGCTACGACATCGACCACAAGAACAGCGACGGCACCTGGTCCGACACCCCGCCGGGCAACGGCGATGTGCGACCGACCAGCGGCTTCGTCGGTGACAACGTCAAGGTGACGCTCGACTGGTCGACCCTGAGCGAGGGCAAGCTCTACCGCTACCGGGCCTGGACGCGCTCCTACTACGACAACGGAACCGACTACCTCTCGGGTCCGTCGAACGCCTCCACCACCGGCTGGTGCTACTTCAAGGTCGACCCCACCGCGCCCAAGGCGCCGAAGATCGCCTTCAGCGGGCCCTACACCGAATGCACGGCCAACGCCTGCCAGGGCGCGGGTGGTCCGGGCGTGAAGGGGACCTTCGTCTTCTCCCCCGCGGACGGGGACACCTCGAACGTGGCCTACCAGTACCGGCTGACCCAGACCGCCGGCTGGACGCCACTGAGCGGTTCCACGGCGACCGCGGAGATCACCCCGGACAGCTCGGGCACCTACCGGCTCTACGTGCAGGCCAAGGACAACCTGGGCCGCTGGGGTGCGGAGAACGTGGTGGACTTCCTGGTCGCCGCGGGCGCCGGGCCCCTCGCGCGGTGGCACTTCGACGAGTCCTCCGGAGCGGCACTGGACGCCACGGGCTCCGGTCATGACGCGTCGCTGGGCGGCGCCGCCATCCGCGACGACCGCGGACGGCGCGGGCTGATCACCCACGACACCAACGGCACGGAACTGCCCGCACCGGTCACCGACAAGGGCCTCGCCCTCGACGGCAGCGGCGGTTACGCGGCCACCTCCGGTCAGGTCCTGGAGACCCGCTCCTCCTACACCGTCTCCGCCTGGGTCCGCATGGACCAGGCCGGCCGCAATCGCACCTTCGTCAGCCAGAACGGCACCCATCGCAGCCTGTTCTACCTCGGCTACGAGCAGAGCTACGGTGCGTGGACCTTCCGGGCCGTCAACAACGACGCCCCCAAGGACGGCAGCTGGTCCTACAGCCGGGTGAAGTCCACCGCCCCGGCCACCCTGGGCGTGTGGACCCATCTGACCGGCGTGTACGACGGGACGGCCAAGACCGTGGCCCTCTACGTCAACGGCAGGCTTCAGGGCGCCGCGCCCTACACGACGACCTGGGCCTCCACCGGGCCGCTCCAGATCGGCCGCGTCTTCTGGTCGGACGTCTACACCGACCCCGCCGTCGGCTCCATCGACGAGGTGGCCGTCTGGCAGCGGACGCTGAGCGCCACCGAGATCGCCGACGAGTCGAAGCTGCTCACCTCCGAGAGCTTCGCCGGCGCCGAGCTGGTGGCCGACTGGCCGGCCACCCAGGGCAGTGGGACCACCATCCCGGACAGCACCTCCGGTTACGGGCGCACCCTGACCCTCTCGGGCGGGGCCTCCCTCGCCGACGGCCAGATCGTGCTCGACGGCACGGACGACGCGGGCACCGCCCCCGGACCGCTGGTAGACGACACGGGTTCGTTCACCGTCACCACCCTGGCCGAACTCGACAGCACCGCACTGGCGTCCAAGAGCATCGGCTACACGGGCCAGGTCCTCGGCCAGCGCACCGCCGACGGCTCCTCCTGGGGTCTGTGGTTCAAGCTGACCGGCAAGGAGACGGTCCTCGACGAGGAGACCTTCGAGGAGCGCACGATCCCCATCGGAACGTGGCACTTCGGACGCCTCAACAGCGACGGCACCCTCACCTCGGTGACGTCGAGTGCCCCCGCCGCGCTCGACAGCGCCGTCCGGCTGACCGGCGTGTTCGACGCCTCTGACGGCGGAGAACCGAAGGTCAGCCTCTACCTCGGCCACAACCGCCAGGGTGATTCCACCCCGTTCGCCCCGGTGAGCGGCTCCGGCGAGTTCGCCGTCGGCATGGCGTTCGACGGTGGTTCCTGGCAGCACCACCTGCCCGTGCGCCTCACGGACCTCCGTGTGTGGGCCGGCGCCATGGCCTCGCCGACGCAGATCACCGAGTTCATCGGCGACTGACCCTTCCCCGGAGGGCCGTCCGCCAGCGACGGCCCTCCGGGGAACGCGTACCCCGGGCACGGTCCCGGCGTACGCCCCTGCGGCGGGCCGGTTCGGCCGCGCCCTCGTGACCCGGCACCACGGCCGAGGGCACCCTCCCGGCTCCCTTCTCCATCCGGTCCCGGTCCCGGTCCGGCTCCGCCCGCCGCCGATTCCATCTGTCCCCCGCTTCGGGGACCGGACGAAGGACGAAGAAGGCACCCATGAGATTCGGCATACCCACCCCGACGAGCCCACCGGGCGGAACGGCGCGGCGCAGAGCCCGCTTCCGGGCCCGCCCGGTGGCGACCGTCCTGACCATGGCGCTCGCCGTCCCGACCGGGCTGGCTCCGGTCGCGGTGGCCGCGGAGGCCCTGGGCCGGCCCGATGTACCGGACTCCCGGCCGAGCAAGGTCAAGGAGGTGTCCGCCCTCGGGGCGAAGCGCGACCGCGACCGCGTGGCCAAGGAGCGGAAGGCGGACGCCGCGCTCGCCCGCGAGGCGGCGGCCGAGCGCACGTCCTCCTGGCCCTCCGGAGGGGAGGCGACCGTCGGCCTCGCCCCGGGCAAGGCCGCCGCCGCCACGCCGGGCGGACTGCCCGTCAGCCTCTCCGCACCGAAGAGCACCGGCCCCTCCACGCGTACCACCGCCGACGCCGGCGCGCAGAACCCGGCCGCGGGCACCGTCGAGGTGGCCGTCCTGAACCAGGACGCGTCCCGCCGCGTCGGGATCACCGGCGTCCTGCTGACCGCCGCCGCCGAGCAGCCCGGCCGGGCCGACCTGCGCATCGACTACAGCACCCTCGCCGGCGCCGTGGGCGGCGGCTGGGGCGGACGGCTGCGGCTCGTCCAGCTCCCCGACTGCGCGCTGACCACGCCCGAAAGGGCGGAGTGCCGTACGCAGACCGCCGTGGAGTCGACCAACGACATCTCCGCCCACACCCTCACCGCCGCCGTCTCGCTCGACCGCGCCAACGTGGCGGGCGTGTCCACGCAGAGCGTCGAGAGCGGCTCCGTGTTCGCCCTGACCGCCTCCGGCGGCTCGGGCCCGTCCTCCTCCGGTACGGGCAACTACTCCGCCACCCCGCTGGCGGCGTCGTCGTCCTGGGAGGCCGGCAAGAGCTCGGGATCGTTCTCCTGGTCCCACGAGTTCCCGCTGCCGTCGGCGGCCGCCGGCCCCGCCCCGTCGCTGTCCCTCTCCTACGACTCGGGCAGTATCGACGGCCGCACCGCCACCTCCAACAACCAGGGCAGCGCGACCGGTGAGGGCTTCAGCATCACCGAGTCGTACATCGAGCGCGCCTACGGCAGCTGTGACAAGGACGGTCACAGCGGTCTGTACGACCAGTGCTGGAAGTACGAGAACGCCACCCTGGTGCTGAACGGCAAGTCGTCGAAGCTGGTGAAGGACTCCACCACCGGCGCGTGGCGGCTGTCCGACGACGACGCCTCCAAAGTGGTCCGCTCCACCGGCGCCGACAACGGCGACGACGACGGCGAGCACTGGACCGTCACCACCGGCGACGGAACGAAGTACGTCTTCGGCCTGAACAAGCTGGCGGGCGCGGGCACCGAGCGCACCAACTCCACCTGGACCGTCCCGGTGTTCGGCGACGACTCCGGCGAGCCCGGCTACTCCAAGGGCTCCACGTTCGCCGACCGCTGGCTCAACCAGGCCTGGCGCTGGAACCTCGACTACGTCGAGGACCCCTACGGCAACGCCGCCACGTACTGGTACACGGCGGAGACCAACCACTACCCCCGCAACAAGGCGACCACGGCGAACACGCCGTACACGCGCGGCGGTTACCTGAGGGAGATCGACTACGGTCTCCGCGCGGCCGCCCTGTTCTCCGACAAGGCCGACGCCAAGGTCACCTTCGCTCACGCCGAGCGCTGCACCGCCGCCGACTGCTCCTCGCTGACCAAGGAGACCGCCGAGAACTGGCCGGACGTCCCCTTCGACGCGCTCTGCGCCAAGGACGCCACCGGCTGCTACACGACCTCGCCGTCGTTCTTCTCACGCAAGCGGCTGACCGGCGTCGACACCTTCACCTGGAACGCCTCGACCGCCGCCTACGACCCGGTGGACTCCTGGAAGCTCACGCAGCAGTACCTGGACGGCGGTGACATCGGCGACTCCTCCGACCACGTGCTGACGCTGAAGTCGCTCCAGCGCACCGCCAAGGCCGGCACCGCCATCACGGTGGCCCCGATCGGCTTCACGTACCAGCTGCTTCCCAACCGGGTGGACGGCACGGACGACATCCTGCCGCTGACCCGGCCCCGGATCTCCACGATCACGTCCGAGACCGGCGCCATCACCACGGTCACCCTCTCCGCGCCCGAGTGCGTGCGCAGCGAGGTCCTCGGAGCCGCCGAGGACACCAACACCCGTAGCTGCTACCCGCAGTTCTGGAACATCAACGGGGCCCAGGAAGCCTCCGTCGACTGGTTCCACAAGTACCGCGTCCTCGCCGTGGTCACCTCCGACCCGGCGGGCCACAGCGAGTCGGTCGAGAACTCGTACGCGTACGCGGGCGCCGCCTGGCACCACAGCGACTCCCCCTTCACTCCGCAGAGCGAGCGCACCTGGTCCGACTGGCGCGGCTACCGCGAGGTGACCGTCTACAGCGGCGCGTCCGGCACCACCAAGCCGCAGCACAAGACCGTCTCCCTCTACATGCAGGGCATGCACGGCGACAAGAAGAAGGACGGCACCACCAAGTCGGTGACGCTCGCGCCGCTGGCCCAGCCCGCCGTCGGCCTCGCCACCCTCACCGACAGCGACCAGTACGCCGGACAGCTGCGCGAGAAGGTCGTCTACGACGGCGCCCAGCCGATCTCCGTCGCCGCCTACCAGCCGTGGTCCGAGGAGACCGCGCGCCAGACCGGTGTGCCGGACTCGGCCGACCACGTCGCCCGGTACGTCCGTACCAAGCAGACCACCACGTACACGTACCTGACCGCCTCGGACACCTGGCGTCGCCGGGCCGTCCAGACCACCTTCGACGACTACGGCATGCCGGTCACGGAGTACGACTCCGGCCTGTACGGCACCGCCGGTGACGAGACCTGCACCCGCACCTGGTACGCCCGCAACGACGCCGCCGGACTGACCGACCTGGTCTCCCGCAGCCGAACCGTGGGCAAGCAGTGCACCGTCGCCGACGCCGACCTCGACCTGCCCGCCGACACCGGCACGCGCGGCGACGTCCTCTCCGACACCGCCACCGTCTACGACGACCCGAACGCCACCACCTGGACCGAGAACCAGACCCCCACCAAGGGCCTGGCCACCTGGACCGGCCGGGCCAAGGGCTACGACGGCACCGGCACCCCGAGCTGGCAGACGCTCGCCACCGAGACGTACGACGTCCTGGGCCGCACCCTGTCGACCACCGACGCCGCGGGCCACCCCTCGTCGACGGCCTACACCCCCGCGACCGAGGGTCCGCTGACCCGGACCATCCACACCGACGCCAAGGGCTTCCGCACGGCCGAGTACCTCGACCCGCGCCGTGGCGTCCCCGTCCGCTCCTACGACGCGAACCTGAAGAAGACCGAGCGCGCCTATGACGCCCTCGGCCGGCTGACCGGGGTCTGGGGTCCCGACCGCTCCAAGGCCGGGGGCCAGGCCGCGACCACCACCTTCACCTACCAGATGCAGGCGAGTGCCCCGTCGTGGGTGTCGTCCTCGTCCCTCAAGGCCGACGGCACCACCTACAACACCAGCTACGCGCTGTACGACGCGCTGCTGCGTCCCCTGCAGACCCAGGCGCCGAGCCCGCAGGGCGGGCGGCTGCTGACCGACACCCGGTACGACTCCCGCGGCCACGCCTACGAGACGTACACGGACATCTTCGACCCCACCACCGCGCCGAACGGCACGTACACGCGGGCCGAGTACGGCGAGGCGCCGACGCAGACCGAGACCGTCTTCGACGGGGCCGGCCGCGCCGTCTCCAGCACACTCCACGTCTACGGCGTCAAGAAGTGGACCACCACGACGAGCTACACCGGTGACTCCACCGCCACCAGCGCCGTACAGGGCGGCAACGCCACCCGTACCATCACCGACGCCCGCGGACGGATGGTGGAATCGCGCGAGTACGCCTCCACCAGCCCCTCCGACCCCCAGTACGGCGGGCTCGGCACCGGCTACGCCTCGGTGAAGTACACGTACACGCTCGACGACAAGAAGACGACGATCACCGGCCCCGACGGCGCCGGCTGGACGTACGGCTACGACCTGTTCGGCCGTCAGACCACCGTCGGCGACCCGGACAAGGGCACCTCGACCACCGAGTACGACGCCCTCGACCAGCCGGTGAAGACCACGGACGCCCGTGGCACGTCGATTCTGACCGCCTACGACGAGCTGGGCCGCCAGACCGGCACCTGGAACGGGTCCAAGACCGACGCCAACCAGCTGACGGCGCGGACGTACGACACCGTGCTCAAGGGCCTGCCCGAAAGCACGACCCGGTACGTCGGCGGCACAGCGGGCGCGGCGTACACCAAGTCCGTCACTGCCTACGACAGCCTGTCCCGGCCCACCGGGACGCGGCTCACCCTGCCGGCCTCCGACCCGCTGGTCGCCGCCGGCGCGCCCACGACCGTCGACTTCTCCAGCTACTACAACATCGACGGCACCCTGCAGAACAGCTCCGAACCGGCACTCGGCGGACTGCCCTCCGAGATCGTCGGCTACGGCTACAACGGTCTCGGCAACGTCACCTCCGTGACCGGCGCGACCGGCTACCTGCGCGCCGCGGACTACTCGGCCCTCAGCCAGGTGCAGCAGCTCACGCTCGGCACCGGCGGTACGGGCGCCAAGAACGTCTACATCACCAACACCTACGAGGAGGGCACCGGCCGGCTCACCCGCAGCCATGTGACGGACCAGACACACCCGTACATGCTGCAGGACCTGAACTACGGCTTCGACCAGGCCGGCAACATCACCTCGATCGCCGACCCGACCACGCTGGGCGGCACCACCGGTGCCGAGACCCAGTGCTTCGCGTACGACGGCCACCGCCGTCTCACCGAGGCGTGGACCCCGTCCTCGCAGAACTGCGCGGACGCCCGCAACGCCTCCGCGCTCGGCGGCCCGGCCCCGTACTGGGACTCGTACACGTACAACACGGCGGGCCAGCGCACCCGCCACACCCGGCACACCGCCGCGGGCGACACCGCCACCGACTACTGCTACACCGGTGCGAAGCCGCACACCCTGAGCGGCACCAGCGGCTCCGGCTGCGGGCTGTTCACCCCCGGGTACGCGTACGACGCCAGCGGCAACACCACCAAGCGGCCCGGCGCCACCGGCGCCCAGGACCTCGCCTGGTCCCCCGAGGGCAAGGTCAGCAAGGTCACCGAGAGCGGAAAGGACACCGACTACCTCTACGACGCCGACGGCAGCCTGCTGATCCGCTCGGCCGCGGGCGGCGAGCGCGTCCTCTACCTCGGCGCCACGGAACTGCACCTCAGGGCCGACGGCACCACCTGGGCCAAGCGCAGCTACGGCGCGGCCGGCCAGACCGTCGCGGTCCGCACCAATCAGTCGGGCAGCCAGAAGCTGTTCTACCTCGCGGGCGACCACCACGGCACCCAGTCGCTGGCGATCGCCTCCGACACCACCCAGGCGCCGGTCAAGCGCCGCTCCGCCCCGTTCGGCGCCGACCGCGGCACCACGACGGGCGGCGGCTGGCCCACGGACAGCGGCTTCCTCGGCGCGACGGCCGACGCGGGCACGGGACTCACCCACATCGGGGCACGCGAGTACGACCCGTCCATCGGTCAGTTCATCAGCGTCGACCCGCTCCTCGCGCTGGAGCAGCCCCAGTCGCTGAACGGCTACAGCTACGCCAACAACTCCCCGGTCACGTTCTCCGACCCGGACGGCCTCCGTCCGCTCGGCCCGACCGGCGAGGGCATCGACCACGACAACCAGTGGGCGAAGGACCGCGGCATGGACGCCGGGTACACCTACGAGGGCGGGAAGTGGAACTGGAAGGAGACGCCCAAGAACGACCCCGTCTCCCAGCAGAAGTACGCGGCCTACAAGGCGAACCCCACCCACTACCTGATCGACGACGGCGCCGCCCAGCAGCGGGCCGCGCAGCAGGCGGCCGCCCGTCAGAAGGCCCTCGCCGAGGCGAAGGCGAAGGCCGAGCGGGAGCAGCGCAAGAAGGACGGCGTCTGGGGAAGCCTGATGAAGGGCAACTTCAGCAACGCCTGGGACAACGCGAAGGAATCGTCCGTCGGCCAATGGGTCGGCGACAACTGGGAGGACATCAAGTTCTATTCCACTCTTGTCGCGTTCGGAGTCTGCGTCGTCGCCTCGGCAGGAACCTGCATCGCGGTCGGCGCGGCGATAGCCGGGGCGAAATTCCTCGGCGACGGACTCGGGTACGGAAAGTGGGATGGCAAGGCACTCGCCAAGGACCTCGCCTGGACAGCGGTCGGCGGCGGTGCCGCAGCCGCGTTCGGCCGGGCGACGGGTGCCGCGAGGAGCTGGTCCGCGGCCTATAGCGGCAACGCCGTCGCACGTGTTCCCCAGGTCATCAAGACCAAGGTCCCGGGTGTCCGCGGGGTCGGCGGAGGCCGCAAGTCGCCGGTGTTGATCGACAATCCCAAGGGAGCGATCAATTGGGGCGCCACCTACGGAAACATGGGCATCAACGCGGGGTTCAACGCGGGCTTCTGCGGTGCGGGTAGCCTGAGCGCCGGAAACCTGTTCGGAGGCTGTTAGCTTTCGCGTCGGAGTGGGGTGGCGGGCGCATATCCCCACCACCCCACTCCGTGCCCATGGGACCATCAATATCAGGAAGAACGTATCCCCATGTCACGCAAGAATTCCGACGAGACTCTGCGACGGACGTCCCAGAAGATCCTTTCCTGGTCCCTCACTCTCGTTTTCGGGACCGTGGCTGCCGGTCTCGTCGCGGCGGGTTTCTCCACGGGCTTCGAAGGAGGTCCGCTGTCAGGCACAGCCGTCGCTCTCGGAATCGTGGCCCTCACGCAGCGTGTCAGCGGCTCCCGCATCACCCTGCGTGACGACAGCCTCGTCGTCGTCAATCCGCTGATGACCTACACCGTTCCTTACACGGACATCGCACGGATAGGCGGAGGCGGAGGAGGGACGCTGAACATCGTGACGCGCGCGGGACACGAGATCCACGCGACCTCCTTCGGAGGCTCCTTGATCGACAACTTCGTGGGCTCCGCGGACCGGGCGGTCGAACGCATCGAGTCGCGTGTCAGACGAAACCGGTCCCGCGCGAGCAGCGTCCCGATGTCCAAGAAGGTCAGGATCTCCTGGATCGCCGACCTCTGCACCCTCGGCGCAGCGGTCTGCGGGACGGCGGCCGGCCTCATCGGCGTGTGAATGACGGCCCACCCAGGAAACCAGGGCCCGCCCCTCCGCCGTACTGGCCGGAGGAGCGGGCCCTGCCGCTACCCGCAGTACGTGTCCGCCGCCGGCCGCACCCCGTCGCGCAGGAACGCCGTCACCGCCCGGTCCCCGCACGCGTTCCCGTTGCCCAGGTACATTCCGTGCCCGCCCTGGTCGACCGTGACCAGGCGGGCGCGCTCGCCCAGGGCGGCGCGCATCTTCAGGCCGGCGGCGTAGGGGGTGGCGGGGTCGCGCAGGCTCTGGATCATCAGGATGTCGGAGGCCCCGTCGTCGGTGATCCGGGTGGGCTTCTCGACCGGGGCCTTCCAGAAGGAGCAGGGCGTGATGTTGGCGGGCAACCCGGCGGTGAGCGGGTGGCGGGCACGGTCGGTGGCGACGGCGCGGTCGTAGCCGCGTACGGACCCGGACCACTTCACGTCGTTGCAGATCACGCCGATGGTGATCGCGGCGTCCGTATCCGGCAGGGGCGCGACCAGGGCCCCGGGCAGGACGGGCGTGGCGCGCGGGTCCCGGGCGTCCCGCACCAGCCGGGCGAAGGACGGGAACGCGCCGTCGGAGTACAGGGCGTTCTGGAGCGCCTGCCGGAGCACGTTCCCGGTCAGCGGTACGCCGGGAGTGGCGGACTCCTTCGGCTCCCGGTCCAGGCGCGCTGCGAGGTCGAGCACCAACGGCCGTACGTCCTCGGCCCGTTCGGCAAGCCGCAGCCCCACCTCCGCCCGGTCCGGGTGCGCCGCCCACGCCGCGAAGTCGGGGAACCGCTCCTCCGCGCCCTGCGCCATGTACCGCATCCAGCCCTGCGCGACCCGCTTCGGGTCCGGGTCGCTGCTGCTGTCCAGGACCCAGCGGTCGGTGTGCCGCGGGTACTTCTGCGCGTACACGGCCCCGACGTACGTCCCGTAGGAGACCGCGTACGCGGAGATCTTCTCCTCCCCCAGCGCCTGCCGGAGCCGGTCCAGGTCGCGGACCTGGTTCGCGGTGGTGAAGCTGAGCAGCCGCTCCCCGCCGTTGCGCAGACAGGCCTCGGCGGTCCGCCGGGACCGTGCGACGTTCTCGTCGATCGACCCGTCGGCGGCGGGCCAGGACCGCAGGTTCACCAGTCGCCGGTCGTCGTCCGGGAGCCCGCAGCGCGCGGTCGAACTGCCGCCGACCCCCCGCGGATCGAAGGCCACAAGGTCGTACGCCCCACCCAGCTCCTCGACCAGCGCGGCCCCCTTCTGCGACAGCCGCTGCACCCCGGAGCTCCCGGGCCCGCCCGGAATCACCATGAGCGTCCCGCGCCGCGCCTCGGGCCGCGTGCTGCTGATCCGGGAGACGGCGAGGTCGAGCCGGGGCCCGTCGGGGTCGCGGTAGTCCTGCGGCACGGACAGGGTGGCGCACTCCTGCCCGAGCCCGGCGGGCCCGCACGCCTTCCAGTCGAGGAGGGCGACGGGTTCGGCGGCGCGGGCGACGGCGGTGAGGGCAGTGAGGGAGGCCGCGACAGCGGCGGTGGAGAGGGCGAGAGCCAGGCTGGTGCGTCCGTAAGTCGTCATGGCACAAGCCTTGTTGACGGAGCCTCACACCCCCATCCGGCAGCCGGGACAGTCCCGGGTGGGGCTACCCCCCGGGGCGGGGTGGGGGTCTGGTCAAGGCGACCGCCCCCGCGAGTCCCTGGCCCTGATCGAGTCCGTGGTGGAGGATGACGCCCATGGAGATCAGCGCATCCGATGACGTCCTGGGCACGGCCGTCTGGTTCACGTCCAGCTACAGCGGCGTCGACGGCGGCAACTGCCTGGAGGCCGCCTGGGCGGAGTTCGTCGGCGGCGTGAGGGCAGCTCGTTGAACGACGAGCCCGTCTTCATACGACACGGGCGGTCCGGCCAGTACATGTACAACCGTCGCAACCCGGTCGGACGCGCCCTCTTCATCCTCACGCCGTTCGTCGCGATCGGCGTGTTGTACGGGTACTACAGCAGCGTGCACTGGAGCGAGGGCGAATTCCGCGAGGCCGTCCACAAGGGCGTCCAGGACGTGAACAGCAAGCGCCACCGCACCACCCCGGACAGCGACCACGGCCACCTGATCGCGGAGGCGATCCGGGAGAGCGGTACCGGTCCGGGCCACGGTGTCGACGCGCGCCGGGACGAGGACGGCTACAACGTCAGCACCGAGGACACCGAGACCCAGTACTGCGTGCGCATCACCCTGACCCTGGACAAGCAGCCCCCTGTCCTCCTGCCGGGAGCCCCGGACCCGCCGCCCCCCACCCCCGGCAGCCTCGCCTTCTACCGCGCCACCGCGACCGTCACCGACGGCGCCTGCTGATGGCCTGAATCGCGTCCACCGGGACCTCGAAGACGATCGAGAGCCCGTCGCGCTCGTTCCCCTGCTCGCCGACGCGCGTGAAACCGAAGCCCGCGATGGTGGCCAGGGAGGCGGCGTTGTCGGATCTGATGGTGGCCCGCACGGTCCTGACACCGGGTTCGGCAGCGGCCCTGACGAGCAGTTCCCTCAGCATGGCGCGGGCATAGCCCCGGCGGCGGTACCCGGGCACGACGGTGTAGCCGACCTCGACCATGCCCGCCTCGTCCGGCGGCCCATGGAACCCGGCGTCGCCGACGACGACCCCGTCCGGCTCGGACACCGCCGCCCGCACGGTCCAGGGAGCGACGGACGGGTCCTTGGCGAGCTGGTCAGCGCGATACCCGAAGATCGCACGGGCCCGGTCCCCTACGAAGTGTTCGTCGAGGACGACCCCGGCCTCGGCGCTGCCGCCGGCGAGGTCACCGTCGGCGAGCGCCCGCAGCGCCCTTGCGTTGAGCTCGACGAAGCGGACGCGCTTGGTGATGGAGAGAGATTCGCTGTTCATCGCGGCGATGCTCGCCCAGCACCAGAGGACTGTCCACCGCTTTACGGCCTCGGCGGCCGAACGCGGGTCAGCGGTGTGGCCGCAGCCACCGCCGGGCGGCGGTCAGCGTCACCTCGATGTCATCGCTCCAGGAACAGACCTCAAGCCACGACAGGTACCCACCCTGCGTGAACACGAGGATCTCCCCGGGGCACTCCCCGGCTTCGGTGAACAGCTGCGCCTCGGCTGCCACGCCCGTGGTGGTCTCGGTAGGTGCCGCCGGAACGGCGCTCGTGTCGAGGTCGAAGTACGCGGTGCCGCACCCGCATGTGCAGCGACCGTGGACACTGAGGTACGGAATCTGCCGACGCAGCGCAAGGTGAAGCGGATCATCCGTGTTCAGGACGGCCTCAAGCACCTCGGCCACGTCGGGGGGCAGGCTTTCCGTCACGCCGTCACCGTATCCGACCATCCCGAAGCTCAAGCTCCGGGCTTCGAGCCCTGTTCTACGGAAGGGGTACGGGTCTGGGTTCAACCCGCCCGCCCACCCCAAGAGTTGACTCCACGCGACCGACTTGCCACGCAGCGTCATATGCCTCTAGCGTGTCCGGAAAACGAACGACCCCCACCAGGTGCGGGAACACCTGCGGGGGTCTGACCACCGATCGAAGGCTGACGAGGTCCGATCCATGGCTGTCGCCGAGCTTAGTGCTGAGCCCCACCCCCTTGCCAACCCGGGCTACGGCAAACGCTCCACCCCGCACCAACTCCCGCCCTCCCCCACCGACTTCGCACACCTCCGGCCCCGCGAGGCCGCCATCGCCGCGTACGTCGATCGCCTCCCCGACGGCAGCGACATGTCCGTGAAGATGCTGGCCAAGCACCTCCCCTACGGCCAGTGCGCCGTGCGCACCGCCCTCACCCGCATCACCCGGGCCGGACATCTGCGCCGTGGACGCGAGTGCCTCAACGGGCGTTGGATCACCCGAACGTGGTGGTCCCGTACGGCACATGACGACGCCTGGTGGTCCGCCTTCGAGCGCGGAGACGTGCCGAGGCAGCGACCCACCCTCTCCCGCGCGTACGTCCTCCTCGCCGCCCTCGGCCGTACGAACTCCGCGATGTCCCTCTCCCACGCCGAGTGCCAGGCCCTCGCGCCCCTGGTCAACGACTGGTTCGCCCGGGACGCCACCGAGGACGACGTGACGCGTGCCCTCACCACCGGCCTGCCGACCCCCGTCCACCACCCGGCCGCCCTCGCCCGCAGGCGCCTCACCACCAAGCTCCCACCCGAGCCCATCCGTCGCGACCGGCCACGCCTCCGCCTCCTGGAGTGCACCAGGTGCGGCGCCCCCGGCTACGCCGAGGCCCTGCACGAGGGCGAATGCGGCCCCTGCCGGGGCGAACCCCCCACCCCGCGCCCTCGCATCCCCCTCCCCGCCGCCCGCGTCCACGCCCACGCGGCGGCCATCCGTGCCCGAGAAGGGACTCCCACATGACGGTTCAGCTCATCCGCACCGATGGCGGGGCACGATGGAGGGGAGGAGGCGAAGCCATGACCCCCAGCACCGCCAATGACCGCCCGGACATCTCCGTCGAGGACTTCGAGGAACTCGCCGAGCGCGCTCCGGAAGGGGTGGAGCTCGAATTCCTGAACGGCCGGCTCGTCGTCAGACACGGCCCGATCGACGTCGACGACTTCAAGGAACTCGCCCGAGTGGCACCCGAGGGCGTCACCCTCGAACTGATCAACGGAGAACTGAGGGTCAAGCCCGTGCCTGACGGCGATCACGCTGAGATCTACATGTGGCTCATGCGCCAGTGCATGCAGCACCGTCCCGAGCTCGGCCTCTACCCGGAGTGGGGCATGGCCATCAAGACGTACCGCAAAGGCTGCGCGAAGCCGGACGGAACCCTCGCCCCACTCGGGCACTTCGCGGCCAAGCCCGAGTGGGGCGAGCCCGAGGGCGTCCTCATGGTCGTCGAGATCACGTCCCACGACTCCGACACCCACCGCCGCGACCGCATCGAGAAGCGCGACGGATACGCCGCCGCCGAGATCCCCGTCTATCTCCTCGTCGACCGCGAGGCTGGCTCCCTCATCGTCTTCAGCGAGCCCCGGCACGGTGTCTACCAGCACCGCGCCGCGTACCCCTTCGGCGCCACCGCGCCCCTCCCCGGCCCCGTCGACATCACCCTCGACACCGAGAAGCTCAAGGACTACGCCCGCTGACCCGAACGAAAGGGCTTGGCCTCTCTCCGTACCGTACGGAGAGAGGCCAAGCCCCAGATCGACAGCGGAGCCTCCCGGCTCAGTACAGGCCCTTGAAGCCGTTCCAGCCGCCCGTGCCGATCAGCACCCGCGCGCCGTACAGGCCCGTTCCCGTGCCGCTGTACCGCCACAGTTTGCCGGCCGTGTCCCGTGCCACCAGGTCGGCGCGACCGTCACCCGACAGGTCGCCCACACCGACCAGGGAGGAGTACACGCCCCAGCCGCCGCCGACCTTGACCCGCGCCGACACGCCGCCGGTCGCCGTGCCGTAGTAGCGCCACAACACACCCGACGCGTCCACGCCCAGCAGATCACCGCGGCCGTCGCCGTTCAGGTCGCCCGCGCCGACGATCTTCGTGTACAGCTTCCAGTTCGTACCGAACCGGACCCGGGCCTTCACCCGGTGGTCGGCCGTACCGGCGTAGAAGTACATGTCACCGGTCGACGCCTGACGCACGACCAGGTCCACGAACCCGTCGCCATTCACATCGCCCGGCGAGGTCAGCACGTCGTACTGCCCCCAGCCCGCGCCGATCAGCGTGTACGGCGACGACGCCGACACCAGCTTTCCGCACCCCGGGCGGTACGCCCGCAGCTGGTCGCCGACCTTCACCAGCACGTCCGCGCAGCGGTCGCCGTCGACGTCACCGAACGGCACCAGCACCGAGGACGTCGGGAACGCCGCCCCCGTCCCCGCGATCCGCGCCGACACAGCGCCCGCGCCCGTACCCCGGTACATCGACACCAGACCCGCCGTGTCCATCACCAGCAGGTCACCGAAGCCGTCGTCCCCGGCCAGGCCCGCGGTGGTGGAGTAGGCGAGAATCCGTCACCGAGGTGTGCCTGGGTGGAGCGGGGGATCTGGAAGTCGACCGAGGCCTTCTTGTCCCGGTCGTACACCGTCGCGGAGGTTCCGTCCGGGCAGAGCGAGTAGATCCATTGCCGACGACGTCGAAGCTGTAGGACCGGCAGTCAGTCCCGAGGTCGATCGTCTCGATGGTCGCGCCCGTGCGCAGGTCGATCGCGGAGACGGTGTCGTCCGTCGTGGACGCGACCCAGAGCCGGTTGCCCCACAGCGACTCGGAGCACCTGGCCCGCCTCGATGTCCGCGACGACCGAGCGGCCCCATGAGTTCTCGGTGGCGAGGAAGTGCACGTACCGGCCCGAGGCGCTGAAGAAGCGCACGGGCTTGAGCTCGCGGGTGGACTCCAGCGTGACGGTGCGAGTGGTCGCGCCGGGCTCGGCCGAGGTCACCTGCGCCGTGACCACGCAGCCGTAACAGGGCCCGAATCGGTCGGACCAGCCGTCGGTCGTGCCCAGGGTGGTGGGAGACCCGGCCCTGATCCCCCTTACCCTTCCCCCATGGGCTACGCGAAGACCTCCTGCGTCTGCCTGCCGTGCCGGGCCTCGTACAAGCAGCCCTACGGCGACCGGCAGAGCAGCAGCGAGCGACGCTGCCCGCGCTGCGCGCGGACACTGATCCATGTCGGCTCCGCCTTCGCCGCTCCCCGCCGCCGGGACACAGCGGCGTGGCGCACGCTCTCGGTGCTGCTGAACGCGGGTGTGCGGTTCCACAAGAGCTGCTGCGGCGGCCCCGGGTACCGGCCCCGGACGCTCGGCGAGGTCCGTGAGCGGATGACGTACGCCCGAAGGACGGGCGAGCCCTTCGCCCGCGCGCTGGTCCGCCGCGAGCTGCCCTGAACGCCCGGAAGCCCAAGGACTACGGCTGACCCCCGCCTCCCCGCACCCGCCCGTACATCACCATGTCCCGCCGCTCACCGCCCACCTCCTGCCAGGAGCGCAGCAGGCCCTCCCGGGCGAAGCCCGCGCGTTCCGCCGTGCGGGACGAGGCGTCGTTCCAGGGTTCGACGAGCAACTGGAGGCGGGGGACGCCCAGTTCGGTCAGGGCCCAGTCGCTCACCGCCGTCAGTGCCGCGGCCGCCGCGCCCTCGCCGCGGTAGGAGGGGGCGATCCAGTAGCCGAGGGTCGCGCGGCCCTCCGGGAGGTCGCGCAGCCAGAGGCCGATCATGCCGACCGGGTGGGTGTCGCGGCGGCGGACGATGACGAAGGGGTAGCCGGCGCCGGTCTCCGCGCGGCTCCACTGGCGGCGGAGGTAGGCCTCGCCCTCCGTCGGCGAGTAGACCGGCGGGACGGTCGTGATCAGCGGGATGTACGGGTCCGTCGACGCCTCCTCCACCAGCGGGAGGTCGGCGCGCTCCCACGGGCGCAGCTCGAACGCCCCGGCGGCCAGGCGCGGGACGTCCAGGCTCA
Organism: Streptomyces vilmorinianum; assembly: GCF_005517195.1. Taxonomy (NCBI): domain Bacteria; kingdom Bacillati; phylum Actinomycetota; class Actinomycetes; order Kitasatosporales; family Streptomycetaceae; genus Streptomyces; species Streptomyces vilmorinianum. The sequence goes on from NZ_CP040244.1 coordinate 7,222,486, forward strand.
CATCGTCTCCAGGTACGCCGCGAGGCGGTCGTACTCTTCCTTCACGCCCGCCTCCATCCCCGTCGCCAGCGCCTGGTCCCGGATCTCGGAGGACGGCCAGATCGATGTGCTCGTCAGGGCCGTGCCGCGGTCCGGGGTGTCGTCGAAGGTGAGCGTCACGTGGACCGGCGGGCCCGGCATCAGTTCGAAGACCTCCGTGTAGACGAGGCGCTCGTTCGGGACGATCTCCTCGTACGTGCCGGAGAAGACGATCTCCCGGCCGTCCGGCGCCCTCTGGCCCCAGCGCCAGGCGCCCCCGACCCGGAGGTCGATCTCGCAGACCACCGTGGGCAGCGCGGCCACTCCGTACCACTGGCGGACGTGCTCGGGCTTCGTCCACGCCTCCCAGACGCGGGCGGGCGGGGCGTCGAAGGTCCGGGTGATGACCAGCTCGCGGTCGGCCGGTGTCGTCAGCAACGTGATCATGGATCCGCTCCCGTCGTGAGGGATGCCACTCCACCAGCATCACCCCGAACGCCCGAGGGCGGCACCCCCAGCAGGGAGTGCCGCCCTCGGTCGCGTCAGCGAGGAGCTTCCGATCCAGAAGGATCAGAAGTCCATGTCACCGCCCGGCATGCCGCCGCCGGCCGGCGCGGCGGCCTTCTCCGGCTTGTCGGCGATGACGGCCTCGGTGGTCAGGAACAGCGCGGCGATGGAGGCCGCGTTCTGCAGGGCGGAACGCGTCACCTTCGCCGGGTCGATGATGCCCTCGGCGATGAGGTCCACGTACTCGTTGGTCGCGGCGTTGAGGCCGTGGCCGACGGGCAGGTTGCGGACCTTCTCCGCCACGACGCCGCCCTCGAGGCCGGCGTTGACGGCGATCTGCTTCAGCGGGGCCTCGAGCGCCAGCTTGACGATGTTGGCACCGGTGGCCTCGTCGCCCGTCAGGTCCAGCTCGAGCTTCTCGAAGACCGAGGAGGCCTGCAGCAGGGCCACGCCACCACCGGCGACGATGCCCTCCTCGACGGCCGCCTTCGCGTTGCGAACGGCGTCCTCGATGCGGTGCTTGCGCTCCTTGAGCTCGACCTCGGTCGCGGCGCCGGCCTTGATGACCGCAACACCGCCGGCGAGCTTCGCCAGGCGCTCCTGCAGCTTCTCGCGGTCGTAGTCGCTGTCCGAGTTCTCGATCTCGGCGCGGATCTGGTTGACGCGACCGGCAACCTGGTCGCTCTCACCGGCACCGTCGACGATCGTGGTCTCGTCCTTGGTGATGACGACCTTGCGGGCGCGGCCCAGCAGGTCCAGGCCGGCGTTCTCGAGCTTGAGGCCGACCTCCTCGGAGATGACCGTGCCGCCCGTGAGGATGGCGATGTCGTTCAGCATGGCCTTGCGGCGGTCGCCGAAGCCCGGGGCCTTGACGGCGACGGACTTGAAGGTGCCGCGGATCTTGTTGACGACCAGGGTCGACAGGGCCTCGCCCTCGACGTCCTCGGCGATGATCAGCAGCGGCTTGCCCGACTGCATGACCTTCTCCAGGAGCGGGAGCAGGTCCTTCACGGAGGAGATCTTGGAGTTGACGATCAGGATGTACGGGTCATCCAGGGCCGCCTCCATGCGCTCCATGTCGGTCGCGAAGTACGCCGAGATGTAGCCCTTGTCGAAGCGCATACCCTCGGTGAGCTCCAGCTCCAGACCGAAGGTCTGGGACTCCTCGACGGTGATGACGCCTTCCTTGCCGACCTTGTCCATGGCCTCGGCGATGAGCTCGCCGATCTGGGTGTCGGCGGCGGAGATGGAGGCCGTGGAAGCGATCTGCTCCTTGGTCTCGACATCCTTCGCCTGCTCGAGCAGGGCGCCCGAGACGGCCTCGACGGCCTTCTCGATGCCGCGCTTCAGAGCCATCGGGTTGGCGCCGGCGGCCACGTTGCGCAGGCCCTCGCGGACGAGCGCCTGGGCGAGAACGGTCGCGGTGGTCGTACCGTCACCGGCGACGTCGTCCGTCTTCTTGGCGACTTCCTTGACCAGCTCGGCGCCGATCTTCTCGTACGGGTCCTCGAGCTCGATCTCCTTGGCGATGGACACACCATCGTTGGTGATCGTGGGGGCGCCCCACTTCTTCTCGAGGACGACGTTCCGGCCCTTGGGGCCAAGGGTGACCTTGACGGCGTCGGCGAGCTGGTTCATCCCGCGCTCGAGACCGCGCCGTGCCTCCTCGTCGAACGCGATGATCTTGGCCATGTGAAGTGGTCCTCCCGGACATGGGGTGGATAACGCTCCAGGACCGCGCCGACGCCCGCGACGGACGGCCTGCCTGCCCGGCGGTTCCTTGCCCCACCTGGCCAGCGGGCCTCGTCTGCCCGATCCTCGTAAGCACTCTCACCTTCAGAGTGCTAACGCAATGATTAGCACTCGACCCATGCGAGTGCAAGCGACTCTCATGGATCGGGAAGACCGGGCGCGCACGCACGAGGGGTCCGCATCCTGGTCAGGATGCGGACCCCTCGGCGTGAGTGCGTACGTGGTGGCCGATCGCGCCGTGCTCAGACGGCGAGCTTGACCATGTCCGCCTGCGGACCCTTCTGGCCCTGCGAGATCTCGAACTCGACCCGCTGACCCTCTTCAAGGGTGCGGTACCCGTCCATCTGGATCGCGCTGTAGTGGACGAAAACATCCGCACCACCGTCGACCGCGATGAAGCCGTAGCCCTTCTCCGCGTTGAACCACTTGACGGTGCCCTGAGCCATGCCTAACTCCCCTATTACTGGCCCTTGCGCGGGACCGCACTTCGCGGACCCGGGTCAGACCCTGCGCCGGAACGCGTCGACCGCGGCTGAATGTATCTGCCCAACTGCCCTCTGCAACAGGTCAATCGGACGAGAATTCTGGGCGCGGCGTAAAGGAGAATTGCGGAGAATTCACTGAATCCCGGGGCAAGTCGGGCCCGGCAAAGTACGCAGAAGGTGCACAACGCTCGGACACTTTGGCTGCTTCTTGTCGCCTGCGGACGCATTCTCATATGCGCCTGGCATGAGCAGCGGAGGGGAGCTGAGGGGACTTCCCCAACTCTACCCCGCTCAACCATGCAGAATTGCCCCCTCCGCTTCTCGTGCGGAGGGGGCAATTCAGATGACCGCGGGTAACTCGGCGCTCGGCGTTTCACGCCTCGCGGTTCAGCAACCGCCGGCGACCGCGGGGATGATCGAGACGCCCGCACCGTCCGGCGTCGCCGTCTCCAGGCCCTGCTCGAAACGGACGTCGTCGTCGTTCACGTACACGTTCACGAAGCGGCGCAGCTTGCCCTGGTCGTCCAGGACGCGGGCCGCGATGCCCGTGTGGTTCTTCTCCAGGTCGGCGATGACCTCGGCGAGGGTCGCGCCCTCCGCCTTGACCTCGGACTCGCCGCCCGTGTACGTGCGAAGGATGGTGGGGATGCGGACGTTGACGCTCATCGTGGTGCTGCCTTCCGTAACGGGGGTGGTCAGTGGGCGAGGCCGGCGTCGCGGAACGCGTCCAGGCTCGGGCGGATGGTGGCGGTCGCCTGCGAGGTATCGGCCACCGCGTCGAGGGTCTTGAGGCCGTCGCCCGTGTTCAGCACGACCGTGGTGAGGTTCGGGTCGATCAGGCCGGCCTCGACCAGCTTCTTCGTCACACCGACCGTCACACCGCCCGCCGTCTCGGCGAAGATGCCCTCGGTACGGGCCAGGATCTTGATCGCCTCGACGACCTGCTCGTCGTCCACGTCCTCCACCGCGCCGCCCGTCCGGCGCGCGATGTCCAGGACGTACGGGCCGTCGGCCGGGTTGCCGATGGCGAGCGACTTGGCGATGGTGTTCGGCTTCTGGGGCCGTACGACGTCGTGGCCGGCCTTGAAGGCCGCCGACACCGGGGAGCAGCCCTCGGCCTGGGCGCCGAAGATCTTGTACGGCTTGTCCTCGACGAGGCCCAGCTTGATGAGCTCCTGCAGACCCTTGTCGATCTTCGTGAGCTGCGAGCCGGAGGCGATCGGGATGACCAGCTGGTCCGGGATGACCCAGCCGAGCTGCTCGCAGATCTCGTACGCGAGCGTCTTGGAGCCCTCGCCGTAGTACGGGCGCAGGTTGACGTTCACGAAGCCCCAGCCCTCGCCCAGCGGGTCGCCGATGAGCTCGGAGCAGAAGCGGTTGACGTCGTCGTAGTTGCCCTCGATGCCGACGAGCTCGCCGCCGTAGACGGCGGCCATGACGACCTTGCCCTGCTCCAGGTCGTGCGGGATGAACACGCAGGAGCGGAAGCCTGCGCGGGCGGCGGCGGCGCCGACGGCGCCGGCCAGGTTGCCGGTGGAGGAGCAGGACAGGGTGGTGAAGCCGAAGGCGCGGGCGGCCTCGAGGGCCTGGGCGACGACGCGGTCCTTGAAGGAGTGCGTCGGGTTGCCGGAGTCGTCCTTGACGTAGAGCTTGCCCGGCTCGACGCCCAGCTCGCGGGCGAGGTTGTCGGCCTGGACGAGCTTGGTCCAGCCCGGGTTCAGGTTCGGCTTCTCGGCGACGTCGGCGGGGACGGGCAGCAGCGGGGCGTAGCGCCAGATGTTGGCGGGGCCGGCCTCGATCCGCTTGCGCAGCGCCTCGGGGTCACCGAGGGGAAGGTCGTACGCGACTTCGAGCGGACCGAAACAGAGCTCACAGGCGAAAATGGGACCGAGAGCGAAGACTTCACCACATTCCCGGCAGGAAAGTCCGGACGCGGGACCGAGGTCGACCGACGTGGTGGTGGCTTCAGGGGTGGAAACAGTCTGTACAGCCATGGAGGCGAGGCCCTTTCTCCTCATCTTTCCCATGACGAACGTCGCCATGAGACGGATTTGGCACCTTCCCTAGCCGGGAGCCTCGCTGGCGCGCGTTGTGTCGCGGACGAGACCGACTGGAGGGTTGCCGGGGCTTCAACGGGCCGTTTCCCTCTGCCCCTCTGGATGAGCGGTATTCGATTGTGAGACGCGGGCGGCACCCCGACATGCATCGGGCATCCGCGTTGTTCAAGACTGTAACCGAAGGCCCGGACGGTTGAGATGGTCGTCCGAACCGCGAGATGGAGATCACGTGCTGGATGAAGTGGAGCGCTGGCTGGGGCGGCGGTCCTGGTCCGTGGCGGACCGTTCGCTCGACCGGATCCTGGCGGCCAAACACGGCGCCACGGTCAGTGTCGTGCTGCCCGCGCTCAACGAGGAGGCGACGGTCGGCGACATCGTCTCCGTGATCCGCCGCGAGCTGATGTCGGACGCGGTCCCGCTCGTCGACGAGCTGGTGGTGATCGACTCCGGGTCCACCGACCGTACGGCCGAGGTCGCGGCGGCGGCCGGGGCGCGGGTGGTGGCGCGGGACGCGATCCTGCCCCGCATACCGGCCGTCCCGGGCAAGGGCGAGGTGCTGTGGCGGTCACTGATGGTGACCGAGGGTGACATCGTCTGTTTCGTGGACGCGGACCTGCGGGACTTCTCCGCGGACTTCGTCTCCGGGATCGTCGGCCCGCTCCTCACCGACCCGGACGTCGACTTCGTGAAGGCGATGTACGACCGGCCGCTGGGCGACACTCCAGGTCAGGGCGGCCGGGTGACGGAGCTGGTGGCGCGGCCGCTGCTGAATCTGCACTGGCCGCAGCTGGCCGGCTTCGTGCAGCCGCTGGGCGGCGAGTACGCGGCGCGGCGCTCGCTGCTCGAACGGCTGCCCTTCCCCGTCGGTTACGGAGTGGAGCTGGGCCTGCTCGTCGACGCGCTGCACACGGTGGGCCTCGACGCGCTCGGGCAGGTGGACGTGGGCGTCCGCAAGCACCGCCATCAGGACGGGCGGGCGCTCGGCCGGATGGCGGCGGCCATCTACCGGACCGCGCAGCTGCGGCTGTCCCGCGGGCATCTGGTGCGTCCGAAGCTGACGCAGTTCGAGCGGGAGGACGACGGGTTCACCCCGCGGACGTACGACGTGGACACGGAGGAGCGGCCGCCGATGATCGACATCGCGGAGTACGCGCACCGCCGCGTGGCGTAGCGCCGCACGATGATGCTTTTTGCCTAAATTTCCGTTTCATGCGGTTCCACGCTCACCTGGCCACGCTGCCGGCGGCGCTCGTCCTCGCCGCCGGCTCGCTCTCCCTCGCCGCGTCCGCCCCGGCCGCCCATGCGGCCACGATCGCCTACTCGGTCACGATCGAGGACCCGGTCGAGGACCCGGTGCGCGGGGACCCGGTCGAGGACCCGGTGCGCGGGGACCCGGTCGAGGACCCGGTGCGCGGGGACCCGGCGCCCACGCCCACGCCGACCCCGACGGACCCCGCGCCGACGGCCCGCCCGCCACGGTCCGCCCCGCACGGCCCCGGCGGCTCGATGGCCGCGACCGGCGCCCACGGCGAGCGGCTGTGGCTGCTCGGCGGTCTCGCGCTGACCCTGGCGGCGGCGGGCGTCGTGGCGAAGGCCGCGCAGCGCGGCCGGCGCGAACCATGATGTCGCCGGCGTCGCACGGCGGCGACAACCCGCCACGCCTTGTATACGTACGTTTGAGCGTTTCCGGGACGGGCTAGGTTCGCCACATGGCATCTGTGCTCGTGGCTTCCAACCGGGGCCCCCTCTCGTACGCCCTCGCCGCCGACGGCACGCTCAGTGCCCGGCGCGGCGGGGGCGGCCTCGTCTCCGGCCTCTCGTCCGCGCTCGCCGAGCAGCCGGAGGCGCTGTGGGTGTGCGCGGCGCTGTCGGACGGGGACCGGGAGGCGGTGCGCCGGGGAGTCTCCGAGCCGGGCGTCCGGATGCTGGCCGTGGACCCGGCGGTCTACGACGACGCGTACAACGGCATCGCGAACTCGGTGCTGTGGTTCCTCCACCACCACCTGTGGGACGTGCCGCGCGAGCCGGTCTTCGACGCGGAGTTCCGGCGCCTGTGGGACTCGTACCGGGCCTACAACCTCGCCTTCGCCGAGGAGCTGGCGGCCCGGGCGGCCGAGGGCGCGGCGGTCCTGGTGCAGGACTACCACCTGGCGCTGGTGCCGGGTCAGCTGCGCGAGCTGCGCCCGGACCTGCGGATCGCGCACTTCACGCACACGCCGTGGGCGTCGTCGGAGTACATGCGCATGCTTCCGGACGACGTCCGCGAGGAGCTGGTGTGGGGGATGCTCGGCGCGGACGAGCTCGGTTTCCACACCTGGGGATGGGCCTCGTCGTTCATGAGCGGCGCGCGCATCGACAGCGCGAGCGGCACGGCGGACGGGCTCTGGCCGAGCGGCGACCCGTGGCGCGGGGTGGAGCACCGCAGGTGGGGCGGTCCCAAGCGACGTACGCGGGTGCGCGTCCATCCGCTCGGCGTGGACGGCGACGACCTGCGGGCGCTGGCCCACACGCCGGAGGTGGACGACCGGCTTGCGGCGCTGCGGGCCGAGGTCGGCGACCGGAAGACGATCGTGCGGGTGGACCGTACGGAGCTGTCGAAGAACGTGGTGCGGGGACTGCTCGCGTACCGGGAGCTGCTCCGGGAGCGGCCGGAGTGGCGGGGCGAGGTCGTCCACCTGGCCTCGGCGTACCCGTCCCGGCAGGACCTGGCGGTGTACCGCGACTACACGGCGGCGGTGGCGACGCTCGCGGACGACATCGAGGCGGAGTTCGGCACGGCGCAGTGGCGGCCGGTGCTGCTGTCGGTGAGGGACGACTTCACGCGCTCGCTCGCGGCGTACCGGATGGCGGACGTGGCCCTGATCAACCCGATCCGCGACGGCATGAACCTCGTCGCGAAGGAGATCCCGGTGGTGTCGGAGGCGGGGTGTGCGCTGGTCCTCTCGACGGGCGCGGGCGCCTACGCCGAGCTGCGCGAGGACGCCCTGACGGTCAACCCGTACGACGTGTCCGAGACCGCCGAGGCCCTGCACCGGGCCCTGACGATGCCGGCGAGCGAGCGCGCCGAGCGCACGAAGCGCCTCGCGGCCGCGGCGACCGCGCTGCCGCCGCAGCGGTGGTTCCTGGACCAGCTGGCGGCGCTGCGCGACTGACCGCGCGACCGACCTCGGGACTGACCTCGCGACTGACCGCGCGACCGACCTCGGGGCCGGGCCCGCGCCCGCGCCGCGTTGCCTCCCGGTAAAACCCGGCCCGGGGCGGCGAATTTACGCGATCGACCCCTCCTCTCCACGACTCCTTTCGTGTCAGACTCTGCGGCGATCGTTCCCCCAGGCGATCCGTACACGCTCATACGGAACCACGCGTATCGCGCACACCATGCGAACCATGCGAAGGGATCGCGCACGTGAAGAAGATTGTCGTGGGCATGACCCTAGGGTCGGCGCTCACCGCCCTCCTCGCCGCCGGGCTACAGCCCGCCGCCGCGCAGGAGGCCCGGGACACCGCACCGGGGGCCGCCTCCCCCCGGAGCGACAACCGTCCCGGACCGCTCACGAAGCAGCGCACCGAGCTGCGCAAGCAGGCGATCGACAAGATCGCCAAGGGGCAGGCCAAGGCGAACGCCCGTGGCGTCGTCGAGATCGCGCCCGGCAAGTTCGTGGAGACCACGACCGAGACGACCGTCCGCCAGGAGAAGATCTTCACCATCCTCTCCGAGTTCGGCGAGCAGAGCGCCGGACGGTACGGCTCCACCCCCGGCCCCCTGCACAACCAGATAGCCCAGCCGGACCGGAGCGTGGACAACTCCAACGCCTGGACGGCCGACTTCGACAAGGCGTACTACGAGAACCTCTTCAACGGCTCCGGCGAGTCGATGAAGACGTACTACGAGAACCTCTCGAACGGCCGCTACTCGGTCACCAACACCGTCGAGGACTGGGTCAAGGTCCCCTACAACGCCTCCTTCTACGGCGACAACGCCGTCGAGGACAACGGCGGCTCGTGGGCCTTCATCCAGGACACCGGTGACGCCTGGTGGAACGCGCAGATCGCGGCCGGCAAGACGCCCGCCGAGATCGACGCCTACCTCGCCCAGTTCGACGTCTGGGACCGCAACGACTGGGACCACGACGGCAACTTCGACGAGGCCGACGGCTACATCGACCACTTCCAGGCCGTCCACGCCGGCATGGGCGAGGACGCGGGCGGCGGCGCGCAGGGCGAGGACGCCATCTGGTCGCACCGCTGGTACGTCAACGGCGACGACTACGGCCTGACCGGCCCGGACGTCTCCGGCGCCCAGAACAAGGCGGGCGGCGCCCGCATCGGCCAGTCGAAGTACTGGCTCGGCGACTACACCACCGAGGGCGAGAACGGCGGACTCGGCGTCTTCTGCCACGAGTTCGGCCACGACCTCGGCCTGCCGGACTACTACGACACCAACGGCGGCGAGAACTCCACCGCCTTCTGGACCCTGATGAGCTCCGGCTCCTGGCTCGGCCACGGCGCCGCGGCCAACGCCGGCATCGGCACCCACCCGGGTCTGATGGGCGCCGAGGAGAAGATGTTCCTCGGCTGGCTGGACTACTCCGACGCCGCGCTCGGCAGCTCCGGCACCTACACCCTCAACCCGGCGCAGCTCCAGGTCCCGGGCAAGGACCAGGCCGTCCGGATCGCGCTGCCGGACAAGACGGCCAGCACCACCTACGCCACCCCCGTCTCGGGCTCGCACGCCTGGTGGACCGGCTCGGCCGACGGCCTGAACGAGTCGATCACCCGCTCCCTCCCGGCCACCTCGCGCGTCACCGTCCAGGCGAGCGCCTGGTACGAGATCGAGGCCGACTACGACTACCTCTTCGCCGAGTACTCCCTCGACGGAGGCAAGAACTGGTCCCGCGCGGGCGCGGCCGTCGACGGCTCCTCCGCCGGCAGGTGGACGAGCCTGCGCTACTCGTACAACGCGGGCGGCGCCGAGTCCCTCTTCCGCTTCCGCTACCAGACCGACGGCGGCGTCCACTTCGCCGGCGCGTTCCTGGACGACATCCGCTTCACGTCCGGCGGCACGACGCTGCTTGCCGACGACGTCGAGCAGGGCGTGGGCGGCTGGACCGCCGACGGCCGGTGGAAGATCTCGACCGGTACGGAGACGGCCACCTACCCGCGCTACTACCTGGTCGAGAACCGCGAGTACGTCGGCAGCGACGCCCTGCTCGCCGAGGGCCCGTACCAGTTCAGCAAGGGCATCACCGCCCCGGACTGGGTGGAGTACTTCCGCTACCAGAACGGCATGCTGGTCTGGTACGTGGACCGCTCCTTCGACGACAACAACGTCAGCAGCCACCCCGGCGGCGGCCAGGCCATGGCGGTCGACGCCCGTCCGACGCCGTTCCGGTACGCCGACGGCACCGCGCCGAGCAACCGCCGTCAGCCCTTCGACGCGACCTTCGGCCTGGAGGCCACGGACGCGACCTGCCTCCACAAGGAGGCCCTGTCGGGCAAGGGCAAGGCCCAGACGGTCGTGACCATGGCGGCCTGCGCGCCGTCGGTCCCGGGCATCGCGGTCTTCGACGACACGAACCCGAACGCGTACTACGACACGACGGCCCCGCAGGCCAGCGTGAAGGTCGCGGGCCACGGCGTGAAGGTCACGGTGACCGGCGACGCCGGTGACGACCTGACGATCAGCGTCGTCAACCCGGCGTCGTAAGGCACCGGCACAGCCACCCTGTGAAGGCGGTGCGGGCGGTCCCTCAGCGGGCCTCCCGTACCGCCTTCGCCAGTTCCGTCAGGAACTCCACCACGCCGAGCGGGCCCGCCACCGACAGGTCGGCCCGTTCCGCGAGCTCCTGGACCTCCGTCGAGCCGCTGCAGACCAGCAGGCCCGGGGTCCCGTTCGAGCGGAGCTTCTCCACGGCCGCGAAGGCCGGCAGGTCGCCCAGGTCGTCGCCCGCGTACAGGACGGATCCGGCGCCCACCTCCCGTACGTACTCCGCCAGCGCCACGCCCTTGTCCATGCCCGGCGGGCGCAGCTCCAGGACCATGCGGCCGGGTTCGAGGACCAGGCCGTGGCGGGTGGCGAGGTCGGCGAGCGGGGCCTTGAGCGCCTCGAACGCGCCCTGGGGGTCGGCGGCGCGGCGGGTGTGGACGGCGACCGCGCGGCCCTTCTCCTCGATCCAGGTGCCCGGCCAGGCGCCGACACTGTCCAGGAAGCCGGGGAGTTCGGCGCGGACGGAGGCCACGCCCGGGTGGACGGCGGCGGCCTGGACGGTGCCGGTGCGCGCGTCCCAGCGCTCCGCGCCGTAGTGGCCGAGGACCACGAGGTGCTCCAGGCCCGGGACTCCGGCGAAGCCGCCGTAGCGGACCGCGACCCCGGCCGGGCGGCCGGTCACCACCGCGACCGAGGCGACCTCGGGGGCGAGCGCGGAGAGCGCGGGGACGGCGCCGGGGTGGGCGCGGGCCTGTTCGGGGTCCGGGACGATCTCGGCGAGCGTCCCGTCGAAGTCGAGCGCGACGACGGCCTTGTCCGGCCGCGCGAGAAGCGCGGCCAGGCCGTCACGGCCTGCGGATGTGGTCGGGTGCGGAAGGCTGCTGACCATACGACGACCCTACCGACGCGGCCTCAGCGGCGCTGCTCCTTCTCCGCACGGACCCGCCGCAGCCGGTTGACGGTCACCGGGTCGTGCTCCAGGGCGCGCGGGTCGTCGAGGAGGGCGTTGAGGAGCTGGTAGTAGCGGGTCGCGGACAGGCCGAGCCGCTCGCGGACGGCCCGCTCCTTGGCGCCGGGGCCGGGCCAGGAGCGGCGTTCGAGAGCGAGGACGGCCCGCTCCCGTTCGCCGAGTCCGGAGTCGCTCGAGTCGGTCATACGAACAACCTATTACTCCGCGCTCCTGCTCCGCGCTCCTGCTCCGCGCTCCTGCTCGGCGCTCCTACTCCGCGCTCTCCGCCGCCGTCGCCTCGCGTGCGATCTTCCCCAGGACCTCGGAAGGCTTGGCCCCGGGCGTGACGGCCTTGCCGATGTTCTTCTTGATGTTCTCGCTGACCTGCGCCCAGGACGTCTTGCCGACCGGCGGGAGCTGCGCGTTCGGCAGCTCCGCGAGGAACTCGCGGAGGCTCTTGTGCTCCTCCTCGTTCTCCATCCGGGTGTACGCGCTGACGGTGACCGGCAGCAGGTCGTTGTCGCCCGCGAACTTCAGCACGTTCTCGTCGCTGAAGACGAAGTCGAGGAACCGGCCGATCTCCTTGCGGTGACCGTTCTGCTTGAAGCCCATGATCCAGTCGGCGACGCCCATGGACGCCTTGGCCTTGCCCGTCGTACCGGGCAGCGCGACCTTGCCGACCTTGACGCCCTTCTTCTCGGCCTCCTGCATGAGCGAGGGGTGGCCGTTGAGCATGCCGACCTCGCCGCGCGAGAAGGCGGCGAAGGCGTCCTTGCGGTTGAGCTTGCCGGGGGCGACGGGGCCGGTGAGCTCCTTCTCGACCAGGTTCTTCTTCAGCCAGTCGAAGGTCGCGATGTTCCGCTCGGAGTCGATCCGGTAGCGGTCGGTGGCGTCCGTGTAGCCGTCGCCGCCGCTGAGCAGCCACATCATCGTCTCGGCCTGCGCCTCCTCCGGGCCGAGCGGCAGCGCGAAGGGGTATGGGACGTCGTCGTCCTTCAGCTTCTCCGCGGCGGCCGCCAGCTCGGCCCAGGTGGCCGGCGGCTTGGTGATCCCGGCCCGGTCGAAGAGCTCCTGGTTGAAGAAGAGCAGCCGGGTGGAGGCGGCGAACGGCAGGCCGTACTGGGTGCGCTTGTTCTCGCCGGCGGAGGCGAGCGGGGCGAGGAAGTTGGCCTGGACGGGTATGGAGAGCAGCTCGTCGGCGGAGTAGAGGTCGCCGGCGGCCGCGTAGTCGGCGTAGGCGCCGATCTGGGCGATGTCGGGGGCCTGGCCGGCCTTGACCATGTCGGCGACCTTGCGGTCGACGTCGTTCCAGGACTCGATCTGGACGTCGATCCTCGTGCCGGGGTTCTTGGCCTCGTAGGCGGCGGCGAGGCCGTCCCAGTACTTCCGGGTGGTGTCGCCGCCGGTGAGGTCGTAGTCGGCGGCGACCAGCTTCAGGGTCACGTCGCCGGAGTCCTCGCCGGTCAGGCCGCAGCCGGAGAGTGCCGCCGTCAGGCCCAGCGCGGCGATGGTCGCGGTCAGTCCAAGGAATCGCCGCTGCACAGCGTTGTCCCACCCTCTGCTCGTCGTTGAGCTGTGATTTTCACAGGAGAGAAAGCATAAGGTCTACACCACTTCGGTATCGCTTCGGCTACGCGCGGACGCCCCCGGACGCCTCCCCCGGCGCGCGCGAACCGGATTTGTATGACCGCGCAACAATATCGGCCAGTGGACTAGACCTTTCAGGCGTTCACGCGCGAGACTGTCCCCGTGAGACACGTCATCGCCCTCGATGTGGGCGGCACCGGCATGAAGGCCGCCCTCGTCGGGGCGGACGGCACCCTGCTCCACGAGGCGCGGCGCGCCACCGGACGCGAACGCGGGCCCGAGGCCGTCGTCGAGACGATCCTCGACTTCGCCGCCGAGCTGCGCGCCTACGGCCTGGAGCGGTACGGACAGCCCGCCGCGGCCGCCGGAGTCGCCGTCCCCGGCATCGTCGACGCCGAGAACGGCATCGCCGTCTACGCCGCCAACCTCGGCTGGCGGGACGTGCCGATGCGCGCCCTGCTCAGCGAGCGCCTCGACGCCATCCCCGTCGCCCTGGGCCACGACGTGCGCACCGGCGGCCTCGCCGAGGGCCGGATCGGGGCCGGCAACGGCGCCGACCGCTTCCTCTTCGTGCCCCTGGGCACCGGGATCGCCGGCGCCATCGGGATCGGCGGCTCCATCGAGGCCGGCGCCCACGGCTACGCCGGCGAGATCGGCCACATCGTCGTCCGCCCCGGCGGCGCCGAGTGCGGCTGCGGCCAGCGCGGCTGCCTGGAGCGGTACGCCTCCGCCTCCGCCGTCTCCCTCGCCTGGGCCGCGGCCTCCGGCGACCCGGACGCGGACGCCGCCGACTGCGCCAAGGCCGTCGAATCCGGCGACGCCCGGGCCGCACAGGTCTGGCAGGACGCCGTCGACGCCCTCGCGGACGGCCTGGTCACGGCGCTCACCCTGCTGGACCCCCGCACGCTCATCATCGGTGGCGGTCTCGCCGAGGCCGGGGAAACCTTGTTCACACCCCTCAGGGCCGCGGTCGAGCAGCGCGTGACGTTCCAGAAGCTGCCCGCCGTCGTGCCGGCGGCCCTCGGGGACACCGCCGGATGCCTGGGCGCGGGCCTCCTCGCCTGGGACCTGCTCGCCGCGCGAACGCCCACCGATCAGCGCCCCACCGATCAGCGCCCCACCCACCACGAGGGCCCCACCCACAACGAGTCCGACTCGGAGGTATCCGCCTGATGGCCGATCGCACAGTTCTCGCCGGCGCCCGCGTAGTGCTGCCGACCGGAATCGTCGAGAACGGACGCGTGATCGTCGAAGGCGGTCGCATCTCGGGCAGTACCCCCGAGGACACCCCCACCCTCGACCTGACCGGCCACTGGGTCGTCCCCGGCTTCGTCGACATGCACAACCACGGCGGCGGGGGCGCGTCCTTCACCTCCGGCACCGTCGAGGACATCCTCACGGGCGTCCACACCCACCGGCTGCACGGCACCACCACCGTCGTCTCCTCGTTCGTGACCGGCGACATGGACTTCCTGACCCAGCGCGCCGGCCTCCTGTCCGAACTCGCCGAGCAGGGCGACATCGCGGGCATCCACTTCGAGGGCCCCTTCATCTCCCCCTGCCGCAAGGGCGCGCACGACGAGACGCTGCTGCGCGACCCCGAACCGGCCGAGGTCCGCAAGCTCGTCGACGCCGCCCGCGGGCAGGCCAAGATGGTCACCCTCGCGACCGAACTGCCCGGCGGCATCGACTCCGTACGCCTCCTCGCCGAACACGGCGTGATCGCCGCGATCGGCCACACGGACGCGACGTACGAGCAGACCGTCGAGGCCATCGACGCCGGCGCCACCGTGGCGACCCACCTCTACAACGCGATGCCCGGCCTCGGCCACCGCACCCCCGGCCCGATCGCCGCGCTCCTGGAGGACGAGAGGATCACGGTCGAGCTGATCAACGACGGCACGCATCTGCACCCGGCCTCGCTGGAGCTGGCGTTCCATCACGCGGGCGCGGAGCGGGTCGCGTTCATCACGGACGCCATGGACGCGGCCGGGTTCGGCGACGGCCACTACATGCTCGGCACGCTCGAGGTCGAGGTGAAGGACAGCGTCGCGCGGCTCGTCGAGGGCGGCTCCATCGCCGGCTCGACCCTCACCCTGGACCGCGCGTTCAAGCGGGCCGCGACCATCGACAAGCTGCCCGTCGAGTCCATCGTCCAGGCCATCTCCGCCAACCCGGCCCGGCTGCTCGGCCTCGACGACAAGGTCGGTTCGCTGGAGCCCGGCAAATACGCCGACCTGGTGATTCTCGACGAGCGCTTCGACGTCAAGGGCGTGATGCGCCGGGGCGCCTGGGTGGCCCCGCCCCAACTGGGCTGATTTCGTCCACGCATGACTTCGAGCCGAAGTGAAGGCGTTCGACCCGGGGACTGGGCCAACCGCCTTCTCTTTGGCATGATCGGGGCGCGAACAGCGGGCCGAGCAGCAAAGTAAGCGCTTCTACGGGGGTGAGACAGGTGATTCTCACGGTCACCCTCAACACGGCACTGGACCTCACCTACCGGGTCCCCGCCCTCACCCCGCACGCCTCCCACCGCGTCACCCAGGTCATCGAACGCCCCGGCGGCAAGGGCCTCAACGTCGCCCGCGTCCTCGCCGCCCTCGGCTACGAGACGGTCGTGACCGGCTTCGCGGGCGGCCCGACCGGCGAGGTCCTGCGCGCCCACCTGGCCGGCCTGCCGCTGGCCGACGCGCTCGTCCCGACCGCCGGCCCCACCCGCCGGACCGTCGCGATCGTCGACACCGCGTCCGGCGACACCACCCAGCTCAACGAGCCGGGCCCGGCCATCACCCCCACCGAGTGGACCACGCTCACCGCCCGCTACACCGAGCTGCTCACCGGCGCCCAGGCGGTGGCCCTGTGCGGCAGCCTGCCGCCCGGCATCCACGTCGGCGCGTACGCGGAGCTGATCCGGATCGCCCGGAGCGCCGGCGTCCCCGTCCTGCTCGACACCAGCGGCGAACCCCTGCGGCGCGGCATCGCCGCCCGCCCCGACCTGGTCAAGCCCAACGCCGACGAGCTCGCCCAGCTCACCGGCTCCCGCGAACCGCACCGCGCGACCCGCGACGCCCGCCGCCGCGGCGCGCACGCGGTCGTCTCCTCCCTCGGCCCGCAGGGCATGCTCGCCGCGACCCCGGACGGCCTGTGGCACGCGTCCCCGCCGGCGGCGGTGAAGGGCAACCCGACCGGCGCCGGTGACTCCGCCGTGGCGGGCCTGCTGTCGGGCCTGGTCGACAGGCTCCCGTGGCCGGACCGGCTGACCCGCGCGGTCGCGCTATCGGCGGCGACGGTGCTCTCGCCGGTGGCGGGCGAGTTCGACCGGGGCGCGTACGAGGAGCTGCTGCCGCGGGTGACGGTGACCGACGGGGCCGAGGCGGCATAGCGAAGGCCCCGCGGAACCAGGTTCCACGGGGCCGTAGCGGAGCCGTACGGCTCAGAGATTGCTGATCTTCACCCAGTCGAAGATCACGTCGCACTGGTTCCCCTGCTCGCAGGAGAGCTTGATCGTGTTCTGCCCCTTCTGGAGCGAGACCTGGGACCAGGTGGTCTGCCAGTTCTTCTCCCAGTTGGGGTCCGAGGAGCCGATGAAGTTCTTCAGATTCATCGGGTTCGTGTTCGCCTTGCCGTTGACGGTCACGGTGGCGTTGGCGTCCTTGGCGGGGATCGCGTACCGCACTTCCATCTTGTACGTGCCGGCCTCGGGCACCTCGGTCTGCCAGGTCGCGGACGAGCCGATCGCGTTGAACCCGGTCACATAGGCGCCGTCCGCGCCCTCCGCGCCCTTGATGTCCTTGGCGAGCAGCGCGGAACCGCCCAGCTTGAGCGTCGCCGCGTCCTGCTGCGGCAGCTCGGCCGGGGTCTCCTCGGCGCTGGGCTGCGTGCTGGGGGCCTCCTGGACCTGCGTGGAGCCGCCGGTCGGCTTGCCGCCCGCGGTGCCGCCGGTCTCGCCGTTCCCGCCGTTGTTGTTGAGAACCGCCACCGTGATTCCGATCACGACGACCGCGACGACGGCGATCGCGCCCAGCAGCAGACCCCGCGTGTTGGGGCCGCGGCCGGAGCCGCCGCGCTGGGACGGGATCGGGGACTGACGGGTCTGCGCGCCGCCGGGGTAGGTCTCCGGAGCGGCGTACTGCGGGTGCGGCTGGCCGTACGCGGGCTGGTGCGGGACCTGCCCGTGCGGCGCGTGCCCGCCCGGTCCGCCCTGCCCGTACTGGCGCTCGCCGACCGTTCTGACCTGGTTGTACGAGGTCCTGGGGACACCTGGCTGCGCGGCCGGTCCGGGGTAGCCGTAGCCGCCGCCCTGGCCGGGCGGCTGGGCGCCCGCGGCCTGGCCGTCCGCGTACAGGTAGCCGAACGGATCGTCGTCCTCGGGCTTGCTCGCGCCGTCGTTACCGGCAGCCATCCGGGTCACTCCTATCCATGCTCGCCAGCCGTCGCCGACCGGCCGAGCCTACCTCGTACGGGGAACGCGGCGATCCGGTCCTTGACAAGTGCGGCGGCCGGGGAGCCTATCCGGCGCGGCGGTGGACCTTCGCACGGGACCGCTTCTCGATGTACATCCGCTGGTCGGCGGAGTTCAGGACCTCTTCGACGGTCATGCCGCACTCGGCCCAGCCGATGCCGAAACTCGCGCCGACCCTGACCCGCCCGTCGACCCGGATCGGCGGGATGATCGCGTTGCGCAGCCGTACGGCCAGGTCGGCGGCGTCGGCGGCGCCCAGCCCGTCGGCGAGGACGACGAACTCGTCGCCGCCGAGCCGGGCGACGGTGTCCCCGTCCCGTACGCCGCTGGTGAGCCGCCGGGCGACCTCGATGAGGACGGCGTCGCCGGTGTGGTGCCCGAAGCGGTCGTTGATCGACTTGAAGCCGTCGAGGTCGCAGAAGAGGACGGCGAGCCCCTTGGTGCCGTCGTCGATCTCGCCGCCGGTGGGCGCGACGGTGTGGACGTGGTGGTCGTACGGTCCGGCGGGTCCTGGCCCGGCGTCGAAGCCGAAGCCGTGCTCGTGTCCGTACGGGGCGTCGTAGTCGGTCTCCGGCGTGGCGTTCGGGCGCTCGCAGAGCCGGGCGCTGAGGCGGGAGCGGAGCTCGGCGCTGTTGGGGAGGCCGGTGAGGGCGTCGTGGGAGGCGCGGTGGGCGAGCTGGAGCTCGTGGCGCTTGCGCTCCTCGATGTCCTCGACGTGGGTGAGGAGGAAGCGGGGGCCGTCGGCGGTGTCGGCGACGACGGAGTTGCGGAGGGAGACCCAGACGTAGGTGCCGTCGCGGCGTCCGAGCCGGAGCTCGGCGCGGCCGCCCTCGGCGGAGGTCCGCAGCAGGGTGCCTATGTCCTCGGGGTGGACGAGGTCGGCGAAGGAGTAGCGGCGCATGACGGAGGCGGGGCGGCCGAGGAGGCGGCACAGGGCGTCGTTGGTGCGCAGCAGGCGGCCGTGCTGGTCGCCGCCCATCTCGGCGATGGCCATGCCGGAGGGCGCGTACTCGAAGGCCTGCCGGAACGACTCTTCGCTGGCGCGCAGGGCCTGCTGCTCGCGCTCGAGGCGGACGAGGGCGCGCTGCATGTTTGCTCGCAGCCGGGCGTTGCTGATCGCAATGGCCGACTGGGAGGCGTACATCTGGAGGGCTTCCTGCCCCCAGGGGCCGGGGTGTCTGCCGTTGCGCGGCCGGTCGACGGAGATGACGCCGAGGAGCTCGCGGCCGGAGCCCGGGGGACCCCCTGGGTGGGCGGAGCGAACGCCGGGGGAGTACATGGGGGCGTAGAGGCGGTCGTGGGGGTGCCACTCGTCCTCGAAGCGGGGGGCGGGGCCCTCGGTGTGCCACTGCGGGACGTCGTCCTCGATGAGGACCCAGCCCTCGGTGTGGGGGATGAACCGGAGGTCGCCCCAGGGGATGCCCATGGCGAGGCGGCGTTCCCAGGAGGCGCGCGAGCCGACGCGGCCGGTGATCAGCGCTTCGGCGGCGGGGCTGCCGGCGAAGGCGGCGACGACGAGGTCTCCGTCGGGTCGTACGAGGTTGACGCAGGCCAGCTCGTAGTTGAGGCCGGCGACGATGCCGTCGGCGACGGTCTGCAGGGTGTCCGCCAGGCTGCGGGCTGTATTGAGGTCGGCTACGACCTGATGCAGTTGCCTCAGGGTCGCAAGACGGACGTACGGCTCCGACTCGGTCTCCATCGCTCGCTCTCCCCGAGACTGACCTCGACAGCAACTCCAGGGTTCTCATCGGCTCTCGTGCTGCATTGTCCCCGCCACTGAATCACAGCGAGCTGTCCACCCGGTACACAGGGTCAACAAATACTGCTCTCTGTGACTCAAGTCACAACAGATGATGAAGACTGTCAGGGGCTGTCGGAAAGCGCTCCCGTTCTTTCTTGAACGCAAAGCGAACGGTGCGGGACGGCCGTGCGGGACGGCCCCGGAACCGGAGGTCCTAGGACCGGCGAGGGGGCCGGGACTGGTCCCAGGGCCCGATGTGAGGGCGCGCGGGGCGGGGCTAGCGTGCGAGGTGTGTTGACGACGACCTCCGACTCGCCCCCCACCTCGGATCTGGCGATCCCTCATGCTGAGGGGGTGAGCAACGACGAGTTCCGGGCGGCGATGTCCCGCCTCGCGGCGGGCGTGGTGCTGGTGACGGCCCATGACCCCGACGACGGCCCGCGCGGCGAGGACGTCGGGATGACGGCGACCGCGTTCATGTCCGTCTCCCTGGACCCGCCGCTGGTCCTGGTCAGCCTGCGCAACGGTTCCCGGATGGACGACCTGCTGTCCGAGATCCCGGTCTGGGCGGTCTCGGTCCTCGCCGAGAGCCAGCGCCACGTCGCGGGCCGCTTCGCGATGAAGGGCCGCGTGAGCGACCGCCTGCTCTTCGCCGACATCCCGTACACCCGGGGCGAGGAGAGCGGCGCGCCCCTGGTGGGCGGCGCGCTGGCGACCCTGGAGTGCCGCACCGAGAACCGCGTGGTGGCCGGCGACCACACCCTGGTCGTGGCCCGCGTCCTGACGGCCTCGTTCCCGTCCTCGGACGGCAACCCCCTGACGTACTTCCGCGGCAAGTACCGCCGACTGGCCTGAGCCCGGGGGCACCCCCGTGTGGGCAATCGTCCCGCTGGGGTCCCCCCAGGGCGAAGCCCTGGGGGGAAGGGCGGGTGGGCACACACGACGGCGCCCTTGCCGGCGCTTCCGCTCCCTGGGCCCCGTCCACCCAGAGGGCCCGCGCTCACGTGCGGGGCGGTCGGGGCAGAGGCGCCTGCACGGGGGCGCCCTTGGGGGCGCGCGACGAACCGGGGCCGTAACCCCGGGGGGTACGACGGGGCGCCGGAGGCCCCCGTCACCCCCAGTCGCGGCCCTGGCGGCCCCGCTTCGTCTCGGCGCGCTGCTTCTTCACCCTCAGGCGGCGCTCGTTGATCCCCCGTGGGATCTTCGTCGCGCGCCGCGGCTTCGGCGGCGGCGCCGTGGCCTCCGCGAGCAGCGCGGCCAGGCGCACCGCCGCCGTCTCGCGGTTGCGCCACTGCGAGCGGTGCTCCGAGGCGCGGACCGTCACCACCCCGCCCACCAGCCGTGACGCCAGCCGCTCCAGGGCGCGCGCCTTCCAGACCTCCGGCAGCGCCTCCGTCGACGCGAGGTCGAAGCGGAGCTCCACCTGCGAGTCACTGGTGTTGACGTGCTGCCCGCCCGGCCCGGACGACCGCGAGAAACGCCACATGAGCTCGGCCTCGGGCAGCGAGACGGAGCCGCGGATCAGATACGGACCAGACATGTCCTCCATGTTCCCCGGACGGGGGCGTGCCCGTCATCCTGTTTTGGAACCGGGGCGGCCCCGTCCGCGTTATCCCGGGTGACGACCTCACGAAGAGCACGACGAAAGGGACTTCCCATGGCTGTAAGCCTGTCCAAGGGCGGCAACGTCTCCCTGACCAAGGAGGCTCCGGGCCTCACCGCCGTCACCGTGGGCCTCGGCTGGGACGTCCGTACGACCACCGGTACCGACTTCGACCTCGACGCCTCCGCGATCGGCGTGGACGCCGCCGGAAAGGTCGCCTCCGACGCGCACTTCGTCTTCTTCAACAACAAGTCCACCCCGGACCAGACCATCGTCCACACCGGTGACAACCGCACCGGCGAGGGCGGCGGCGACGACGAGCAGATCAACGTCAACCTCGCGGCGCTCCCCCCGACCGTCGACAAGATCGTCTTCCCGGTCTCCATCTACGACGCGGTGAACCGCTCGCAGAACTTCGGCCAGGTCCGCAACGCCTACATCCGCATCATCAACCAGGCCGGCGGCAGCGAGATCGCCCGCTACGACCTCTCCGAGGACGCCGCCGTCGAGACCGCCATGGTCTTCGGCGAGCTGTACCGCAACGGCGCGGAGTGGAAGTTCCGCGCGGTCGGCCAGGGCTACGCCTCCGGTCTCGAGGGCATCGCCCGCGACTTCGGCGTCAGCATCTGACGTACGACTGAGACAGCGGGACGCAGTCGGAGCCCCGGCGCCACCAGCGCGCCGGGGCTCTACTCTTGCCGCGTGATCGTCGAAGCACTCACCCCCGCGGAAGCCCACGCCCTCCCCGGCCCGCTGCTCACCGAACTCACCGCGCTCTACGCCTCGAACCGCGAGTTCCAGCAGCTCAGTGGGGACTTCCCGGACCCCGACGACATCCGGCCCGAGCAGGTCGCCGTCTCGCTCGCCGACGAGCTGGCGCAGCCCGGCGGCCCCGAGGTCCTGCTCGCCCGTTCCGAAGGCCGGCTCGTCGGCATCGCCGTGACGCTCGCGCACCACCCCGACCCGGCCGACCCCGACCCGTGGCTGGGCCTGCTGCTGGTCGACGCCCGCGAACACCGCGCCGGCCACGGCCGCCGCCTCGCGGCCGCCGTCGAGGACCGCTTCCGCGCCGCCGGCCGTACGGGCCTCAAGCTCGCCGTCCTGGAGGACAACGCCAGGGCGCTCGCCTTCTGGACCTCCCTCGGCTACGAGGAGACCGCCCGCCGCGCGGACCGCGCCCACGGCCGCCCGTGCGTCGTGCTGCGCAAGAGCCTGGGAGCGTAAACCTAGTTCGGGCGTTCCGGCTTCTCGTCCCCGTACAGCCACACGTCCCACACCTCATCGAGATCCTCGCCCGCCACGTCCTCCACATAGGCGATGAAGTCGTCGGTGGAGGCGTTGCCGTGGCGGTGCGTGGCGGGCCAGCCGGCCAGGATCTCGTAGAAGGTGTCGTCGCCGGTCCGCTGGCGGATCTTGTGCAGCACCATCGCGCCCCGCTCGTACACGGGCGGGTCGAAGAGGTTCCGCTCCGTCGGCGGTTCGGCGGGCGGGAAGGCCCAGTTGACCTCGGTCGCGAAGGCCTCCTCGAAGCTCTCCTGCGCGGGCGTGTCCTCGAAGTCCTCCGCGTACAGCCACTCCGCGTACGTCGCGAAGCCCTCGTTCAGCCACATGTCGCGCCAGGTCGCGGGCGTGACGGAGTTGCCGTACCACTGGTGCGCCAGCTCGTGGACGAGCGTCTCGACGTCGAAGGCGTTCTGCGGGAGGACGGGCCGGGTCTGGGTCTCCAGCGCGTAGCCGACGTCCCCGGTCGGCTCGACGATCGCGCCGGCGGAGGAGAAGGGGTAGGGCCCGAAGTTCTCCCGCGACCATTCCAGGAGTTCGGGGATCCGGTCGAGCAGCGGCGCGCTCTTCGCGGCGACGGACGGGTCGGCGGCGCTGAGGACGGGGATGCCTGCGGCGCCGGTCGCGGGGACGCTCTTCGTCTCGTACCGGCCGATGGCCACCATCGCGAGATAGCTCGCCATCGGCTCCGCGGAACGCCAGACGGCCGTGGTCCTGCCGTTCGCGGTCCGCTCCGAGCGCCGCTCGCCGTTGGAGAAGGCGCGCAGCCCCTGCGGGACGGTGACGGTGATGTCGTACGTCGCCTTGTCGGAGGGGTGGTGGTTCCCGGGGAACCAGGCCAGGGAGCCGGCCGGTTCGCCGAGCGCGAGCGCCCCGTCCTCGGTCCGCAGCCAGCCCTCGCCCGCGCCGTCCGAGTCGGTGATCTTCTCCGGGACGCCGGAGTAGGTGACGGTCGTCCGGAACTCCTGGCCCTTGTCGATGTCCGTGCGCGGACGGAGTGTCAGCTCGCTCCCGGCGCGGTTGACCGCGGCCGGTGCGCCGTCGACGGTGGCGCCGCTGACGGTGAGTCCGGTGAGGTCGAGGTTGAAGGCGCTGAGGTCCTGGGTGGCGCGGGCGGTGATCTCGGCGGTGGCGTCGAGGCGGCCGTCCGCCGGGTCGTAGGCGAGGGTGAGGGCGTAGTGCCGTACGTCGTAGCCGCCGTTGCCGAGCTTGGGGAAGTAGGGGTCACGCAGGCCGGCCGCGCCGGGGGTGCCGCGCACCGAGCTGGTGCAGCCGGCGAGGAGGAGGAGCGCCGCGACGGCTCCCAGGGCGGCTCGGGTACGGGTCTCCACGAGCCGATCTTAGGCAGGGTGCGGATGGCCGTACGGACGCGGTGGCGCCCGGCGAGGTCCGGGCGCCACGCCATCCGTACCGCATCGCACCGTGCTCAGGAGTTGAGCGCCTCGACGCCCGCCTGCGCGAACTTCTCGTCCAGGTCGCCGCTCGGCGCGCCGGCGACACCGATACCGGCGATCGGGGCGCCGCTCGCGGTGACGGGCACGCCGCCGCCGAGGAACAGGGTGCCCGGGATGTCCTTCAGGTTCGGGGCCTGGGCGAGGCGGCCGACGAGGACGGAGGTCGGGGCGTTCCAGGAGACCGCGGTGAACGCCTTGCGCTCGGCGGACTCGTACGACTGCGGGCCGGCGCCGTCGCCGCGCAGGGTGACGAGGGTCGTGCCGTTGCGGTCGACGACGGCGACGGAGACGCGCTGGTTCTCCTTCTCGGCGGCCTTGAGGGCGGCCTGGGCGGCTTCGGTCGCCGCCTCGATCGTCAGGTGCGTGGTCTGGCGCAGGTTGTCGTCGACGGCGTCGGCCTTCTTGGCGACCGCGGCGGCGGGAGCGGCGGGGGCGGCCTGCGGGGCGGAGGCGTTCGCGGAGACGGCGCCGAAGGTGCCGGCGGCGACGACAGCGGCGGTGGCGGCACCGATGATGATCTTCTTCATGCGGAGGGCTCCTGAGTGGTTGCGGGGCGGTTCGTTTCGCTCTGCCATCGATCCTCCGGCCGGTTCCGGGCCCGTACGGTCCACGGACCGGCTGCCCCCGTCACGCATGATGGACGACGGAGGTGTCAGCCGATCGGTTGATGCCCCTCTGGTCCTCCCGGGCCAGGATGGACACGTATCCCCAGGTCAGAACCTCTGGTCAATCCCCAGGCCAGAACCCCAGGCCAGAACCCCAGGTCAGATCCCCAGGTCGGAACCCCCGTCGGAACCCCGGTCACAGGAGCGCATGCCATGGAGCAGGACCCGGACGCCCGCTGGCTGGCGCGGGTCATGCACGTCGCCTTCTTCCTCCTCCTCGGCGCGTCCCTGGCCCGCTTCCTGCTGCGGCACCCGTGGGAGGACCGCGGCCCCTGGATCGTCGCCCTCTCCGCCACCCTCGCCGCCCTCTATCTCCTCGGCCCGGTGCTCGGCACCCGCGCCACGCCCCGCCGCATCGCGTGGCTCTTCACGGTCGTCGCCGTCTGGATGCTCCTCGTGGTCCTCGCGCCGAGCTTCGCCTGGTGCGCGGTGCCGCTCTTCTACACCGGGTTGCGTACGCTCCCGCCGCGCGCCGCGCTCGTCCTGGTCGCCCTCCTCACCGCGTTCGTGGTCACCGCGCAGGTCCAGCTCTCGCACGGCGGCTGGGACCCGAACCTGGTCGTCGCCCCGCCGGCCGTCGCCGCGATCGCCACCGCCGTCTTCGTGCACGCGCAGCGCCAGGCGGAGCGCCAGCGGGCGCTGATCGACGACCTGATCCGGACCCGGCGCGAACTGGCCGCCACCGAGCGCCGCGAGGGCACCCTCGCCGAGCGCCAGCGGCTTTCCATGGAGATCCACGACACCCTGGCCCAGGGCCTGTCCAGCCAGCAGATGCTGCTCCAGGCGGCCGAGCGCACCTGGGACTCCGACCCGGGGACCGCGCGCCGCCATGTCCGTACCGCCGAGTCGATCGCCGAGCGCAACCTCGCCGAGGCCCGCCGCTTCGTCCACGACCTCGCCCCCGCCGACCTCGCCGAGGGCGGCGGCCTGGAGGCGGCGCTGCGCACGCTCGCGGGCCGGGAGTCCGCCGCGTTCCGCGTCGACGGGGCGCCGGTGCCGCTGCCCGAACGGGTGCAGTCGGCGCTGGTGCGCATCGCGCAGGGCGCCCTCGCCAACGTCCGCGAGCACGCCGCCGCCTCCTCCGCCGCCCTGACCCTGACCTACCTCGACGACCAGGTCGTCCTCGACATCGCCGACGACGGCCGCGGCTTCGAGTCCACCGACGCACCGCCCACCGGGGTCCGGGGGCACGGTCTGCCGGCGATGCGGGTGCGCGCCCAGCAGCTCGGCGGCACCCTGACCGTGGAGTCCACCCCGGGCGAGGGCACGGTGCTCTCGGTCGCGATCCCCCTGGAGGTTCCCTCGTGACGGTACGGATCCTGCTCTGCGACGACCACGCGGTGGTGCGCGCCGGGCTGCTCGCCCTGCTGGGCAGCGCCGAGGACATCGAGGTCGTCGGGGAGGCCGGCAGCGGCGAGGAGGCCGTGGCGATGGCGGCGAAGCTCACCCCGGACGTGGTCCTGATGGACCTTCAGCTGGGGCCCGGGATCGACGGCGTGGAGGCGACGCGCCGGATCGCCTCCCCCGACGTGCACGTCCTGGTCCTCACGACGTACGACACGGACGCGGACATCACCCGCGCCATCGAGGCGGGTGCGACGGGGTATCTGCTGAAGGCGGAGCGCCCCGAGGAGCTGTTCGCCGCGATCCACTCCGCCGCCCAGGGCCGTACGACGCTCTCGCCGCCGGTCGCCAGCCGTGTCATGGACCGGATGCGGGGAGCGGCCGGGCCGACCCTCACCGACCGCGAACGGGACATCCTCGGCCAGCTCGCGCACGGCCTCGGCAACCGCGAGATCGCCCGCGCGCTGTTCATCAGCGAGGCGACCGTGAAGACCCACCTCGGCCGGATCTACGCCAAGCTCGGTGTGGACACACGTGCGGGCGCCGTCGCCGTGGCGAAGGAACAGCGCCTGCTGCCCTGACGCTGCTACCCTGCGTTGCCGTTCGATGGCAAGGTGTCACGTTCGTGGGTGTCCTGAGCGTCCGGGCGTGCGCGTCCGAGTGTCCGGGTGTCCGAGTGTCTGAGTGGGAGCGCGTGTGAAGATCGCCTGCGTCGGCGGTGGTCCCGCCGGTCTGTACTTCTCGATCCTGATGAAGCGGCAGGACCCGGCCCACGAGATCACCGTGTACGAGCGGAACCCGGCGGGCTCCACCTACGGCTGGGGCGTGACCTACTGGGCCGGTCTCCTCGACAAGCTGCGGGCGGGCGACCCGGAGTCCGCCGAGGCGATCGGCGAGGCCTCGGTGACCTGGACCGACGGCGTCGCCATCGTCCGCGACGAGCGGACCGTCCACCGCGGCGACGAGGGCTTCGGCATCGGCCGGCGCCGGATGCTCGCCCTGCTCGCCGAGCGGGCCGCCTCGCTCGGCGTACGCGTCGAGTTCGAGCACGGGATCACCGGCCCCGACGCGCCCGAACTCGTCGGCGCCGACCTGGTCGTCGCGGCCGACGGGGTCAACAGCGTGCTGCGCGAGGCGTACGCCGACCACTTCGGCGCCGAGGTCGACAGCGGCCGCAACCACTACATCTGGCTCGGCACGACGAAGGTCTTCGACTCCTTCAGCTTCGCCTTCAAGGAGACCGAGCACGGCTGGATCTGGTGCTACGCGTACGGCTTCAGCGGCGAGCGGTCCACGTGTGTCGTCGAGTGCGCCCCGGAGACCTGGACGGGGCTCGGGCTCGACACGATGAGCGAGGCCGACGGCCTGAACCTGATGGAGAAGCTCTTCCACGACCTCCTCGACGGCCATCCGCTGATCGGCCGCGCACAGGACGACGGCGCCGCGCAGTGGCTGAACTTCCGCACCCTGACCACCCGCACCTGGCACCGCGCCAACCTGGTCCTGCTCGGCGACGCCGCCCACACCACGCACTACTCGATCGGCGCCGGCACGACCCTGGCCCTGGAGGACGCCCTGGCCCTCGCGGACGTCCTGCGGGGCCACGAGGCGGGCCGGGATCTCGACGCCCCGCTCACCCGATACGGCAAGCGCCGGCGCGCCGAGCTCCTCTCGGCCCAGAGCGCGGCCCGCTACAGCGCCCGGTGGTACGAGAACCTCCCGCGCTACATGCGGCTGGACCCGGTCCAGATGTTCGCGCTGCTCGGACAGCGGCACTCCCCGCTGCTGCCGCACATCCCGCCGCAGCTCTACTACCGGATCGACAGGGCGGCGGAGCAGCTGGAGCCGCTGCGCCGCCTCAAGCGCTGGCTGGGCCCACGGGTGGCGCGCACACTGCACGCCCGCATGCGCGGCTGAGGGCAGCGCGGGGCGCGGCGGTCGCCCGGCGCGGGCGCGTGGCGGCCTGACGGCGGGGCGCGGCCGGCTGAGGGCGGGGCGGCGGTCGGCCCGTGGGGCGCGTGGAATCGCCGCGGGGCGCGGCGGCAGTCGCCCCCGGGGCGCGTCGGAGTACCGCGGGGCCGTGGGACCATCGACCCGTGCTCGACATCGGCTACTCCCTCTCCCGTCGCTTCCCCGACCCCCCGCAGACCGACTACCGCCGCGCGGACGTCCACGCCCTGCGCCACGACCTCTTCTGCGGGGACGTCTACCTCGCCGACCCCAAGGCCGACCGCGAGGTGTCCACAGCCTGGGGATGGGTACCGGTGCTCGACTTCGCGTGGGCGCTGTGCGACATCGTCGAGCAGCTCGACCGCGACCCGCGCGGCAGCCGGTCCTCGCAGCCCCAGTACGCGGAGCTCGACTTCACCGAGTCCTCGGACCGCATGCTCTTCGAGCGCCGGTTCGGCTGGGTGGACGTGGAGGCCGACTGGATGCCGGGCGACGAGCCCCCGCTCACCTTCAACCACGCGGAACTGCGCCGCGAGGCCCGCGACTTCCTGCACGACCTGATCGCCGACCTCACGGACATGCACGAGGGCCTCGGCGACAACCCCGTGATCTGGGACCTCCAGGCCCGCTTCCCCCGCGTCCCTTAACCTCGTACCCCGTACCCCGTACCCCGTACCCCGTACCCCGTACGTACGTCAGTCCTCCACGCGCACCCCCAACTGGGCGGCGAACACGGGCGCCAGGTCCAGCAGCTGGGCCGTGCTGATCACCGCCCCCGCCAGGGCCTCCACCCCGCGCGCGATCTCCAGGCGCTCCGCCGTCCGCAGATCCACGTCCTTCATCCGCGCCCCGCTGAAGTCGGCCCCCCTCAGCACACAGTCCCGGAACTCGACCCGCTCCAGGACCGCTCCCCCGAAGTCCGGCTCGTCGAGCACGCACCCCTCGAAGACGACGTCCTTCAGCTTCGCCGTCCGCAGGTTCAGGTAGTCGATCTTCCCTCCCTTCACGAGCACCCTCTCCAGCACCGCCCCGTGCAGCTGCGTACCGCCGAGCCGCGCGTCCACGATCTCCACGTCCCGCAGCGTCGCCCCCGCCAGATCCGTACCGACCCCCCGTACCCCGCTCAGCACGCAGTCCAGCACCCGCGCCGAGGTCAGCCGCGCCCCGTCGACCGCGCACTCCCGCACCGCGCAGTCCATGAACCGCGCCCCCGCCCCCTCCTGCCCGGCCAGGTCGAGACCGGCGAACTCGAGCCCGTCGTAGTCCCCGTCCGGCTCCAGCCCGCCGTCGTACGCCGTGAGCGGCGGCAGCCGCACCTCGGGCCGCCGCACGGCCGGGATCTTCCTCTTCCTCGTCGCCATGGCACCCATAGTGACCTGCGCCACTGACAACGCCTCGATGTCACAAACCGCGCCCTCTCTCCGGTCCCACCTGTGAGACCCGACCCGACCCGACCCAAGACGAGTGGAGACGGACATGCGGAAGATCACGATCATCGGCGGCGGCTTCGCGGGACTGACCGCGGCCCTCACCGCCGCCGAGGCCGGCGCCAAGGTGACCGTGCACGAGGCCCACCACACCCTCGGCGGCCGCGCCCGCACCTCCGAAGGCCCGTACCGCACCAACGAGGGACCGCACGCGATCTACCGCAAGGGCCCGCACTGGACCTGGCTCGAGCAGCGCGGCCTCCTCGGGCCGCTGGCACAGCTCCCGGCCCTCGAAGGCGCCCGCTTCCGCTTCCACCACGCCGGGGCCCTGCGCCGCACCCCGCCGCTCGGCTTCCTGCGCCACACGCTCCGCACGGCCGAACAGGCTCCCGTCGACACCGACTTCCTCACCTGGGCCACGCGGGTCGCGGGCCCCGAGGCCGCCCGTCAGGCCGCCGCGTACAGCGGGGTCGCCCTCTTCCACCACGACCCCGGCGCGCTCTCCGCCCGCTTCGTCCAGGAACGGCTGCACCGGGCCGCCTCGCTGCCGCCGGAGGCGCAGTACGTCCGCGGGGGCTGGGGACAGCTGATCGACCGTATGGCCGCCCGCGCCTGGGAGCTCGGCGTACGGATCGAGACGTCCTCCCGGCTCGACGAGCTGCCGCTCGCGGACGGCCCGGTCGTCGTCGCCACCTCCCTGCCCGCCGCCGCCCGGCTGCTCGGCGACCCCGGCCTGACCTGGGAGAGCGGCCGCACCGTCCTGTTCGACCTGGCGCTGCGCACCCGCAGGGGAGACCCGTTCGTCGTGTCCGACCTCGACGCCCCCGGCTGGATCGAGCGCTTCACCGCCCAGGACCCCTCCCTCGCCCCGGCCGGGCAGCAGCTGATCCAGGCTCAGCTCCCCATCGGCCCCGGCCTGTCCAAGGCGGACGGTGTCGCCCATGCCGAGCGCCTGCTGGACCTGGGGTTCCCCGGCTGGCGCGCGCGTACGGTCTGGCGCCGCGCGTCCGTCTGCTCGGGGCGTACGGGAGCGGTGGACCGGCCCGGTACGACCTGGCGCGACCGGCCCGCGATCGACCGCGGCGACGGCGTCTACCTCGTCGGCGACCAGGTCGCGGCGCCCGGCGTGCTGTCGGAGGTGTCGTTCACGAGCGCGGTGGAGGCGGTGTCGCTGGCGCTGCGGGCGACCCACCTTGACCTCAAGCGCGCTTGAGGTTGAAAGCTGGGCTCACCACACCGGACAACAAGGGGAGCCCACCATGCACGCCATCCGTCTCCACGCCTTCGGACCGGCCGAGAACCTCACGTACGAGGAGACCGCGGACCCCGCGCCCGGCCCCGGCCAGGTACGGATCGCGGTCGCCGCGGCCGGCGTGCACCTCCTCGACACCGTCCTGCGCCAGGGCGGGACGGGCCCCTTCCCCGCCCCCGCCGAGCTGCCCACCATCCCCGGCCGCGAGGTCGCCGGCACGGTGGACGCGCTCGGCGAGGGCACCGACCCGTCCTGGCTCGGCAAGCGCGTGGTCGCCCACCTGGGCCTGGCCCCCGGAGGCTACGCCGAACTGGCCGTCGTCGACGCCGCCAAGCTCCACGCCCTCCCGGACACGCTCGGCGACGCCGAGGCCGTCGCCATGATCGGCACGGGCCGCACCACGCTCGGCATCCTCCAGTTCACCGAGCTCGGCCCGGACTCGATCGCGATCGTCCCCGCCGCCGCGGGCGGCATCGGCACCCTCCTCGTCCAGTACGCCAAGAACGCCGGCGCGACCGTCATCGGCCTGGCCGGCGGCCCCGAGAAGACCGCCCTGGTGAAGGAGAACGGCGCGGACCTGGCGGTCGACTACAAGCGGCCCGACTGGCCGGCGGAGGTCCGCACGTACCTGGGCGACCGCGAGGCCACGGTCGTCTTCGACTCGGTGGGCGGCGCCACGGCCCGCGCGGCGGTCGACCTCCTGGGCAAGGGCGGCCGCCACCTCGTCTTCGGCTGGTCGGGCGGCGAACCGCTCACCTTCACCGACGAGGAATTGACCACCCGGGGCATCACCTCCGAGGGCGTCCTCGGCCCGGTCATGATCCAGAAGGCGGGCGGCGACATCCGCACCCTCGAACTCGCCGCCCTCACCGCGGCCACCGAAGGCCGGCTCCGCCCGGCGATCCACCGCTTCCCCCTCACCGAAGCGGCGACGGCCCACCGGGCCCTGGAGACCCGAGGCACGGTGGGCAAGGTGGTCCTGATCCCGTAGAGAACAACCGACGACGCATCGCCCGGGATGACGAGCCCTACGCAGGCGGTCGTGGCGGTGCGAGGACGTCCGTCCCGCTTCATCGGCTTGTCCACCAGGCGGCCCCGGTGCCTGTAGCCGTAGTGAGCAGCGTGATCAACCACGCGGGGATGCGTTGAACGGTCAAGTGCAGCCCACCCCAACGGAGTTCAAAGCAGGGGCGTTGTTCGCTGTTGATGGTCCGAGTCATGTTGCTCAGTGTGGATGGACTTTCCAAAAACCGGCAATCCGGACACTTGGTTGTAGGGTCTGCGATGCATCGGATGTCCCCGAGGCGCCCCGGCCAGGCCGCCTTCCGCGAGTAGTCGGATCGGCGCACGGCTGCCTACGTGAGCCTCTGACGCGCGAGTGAGTCAAAGCGCGGCGACCCTCTACCCCAGGTAGGGCGAGGGACGATGCTCCAAGTAATGCTGAATACGCAACCGCTGAGTGTGGTGCATGGCCAGAGCGGGAAGTTCATCAGGCTCCACGAACCGGAGCTCCGTCGATTCCTCCGAGATGGTGAGCGATCCGCCAACGATGCGAGCGGTAAAGCAGACATTGAACTGCCGGCGCACCTCCCCATCGCTGTACGCGATCACATGCCGGGGATCCGTGTACGTGCCGACCAGGCCAGTGATCTCCACCTCCAACCCGGTCTCCTCGCGCACCTCTCTCACGGCCGCACCCGGTAGAGAATCGCCCATGTCCATGCCGCCGCCCGGGAGCGCCCACAAATCGTTGCCCCTACGCCGCTGCACGAGGATGCGGCCCTCAGAGTCGGTGACGACGGCCGAGGCCGCCACCACCAGGCTGTTCGGCTCGGGGGCGTTCGGGTCGTGGTCGTACTCGGTCCGTGCCACGGGTCTACCTCCCTTCACGCGGCGATTCGCGCATATTCGAGAATCACGGCGGACAGAACGCCATCGGCGGTTCCATCCTGGAGACGGCCCAACCGGGTCATCCGGGCGAGAGGGGAACGACGTTGGCAAGGCGACTTCGCTTCATCGGCACCAACTCCGGCAACGACGGCTGTCCGACGCTCTACGAAGACCTGGACACAGGTGAGCTCCTGGTCCAGGGAGACGCTGTGACCGACCCTGACGACGTGGCCCAACTCCGCAACGTCAAGCCCGGGGAGGGGTTCGTGGTGGTGCCGCGCGTGCTCCTGGCCGACTTCGCGCCGAGGAACGTGGACCGAGTACCGACGGAGATCAGCTTCGAAGAGTTCGGCGGGATGTTCCGCACCTTCGAGCACACCGCATGGCGGCTGGAGACCCGCCGCCGGTACGCGTCGGATGAGGAGACCGAGACGTACACCCGGTTCGCCCGGGGTGAGGATGCCGGGTGGGACCTGGACGACCCGTGGTGTGTGTCCCGGCGCGAACAGTCTGCACTCGGCAAGCGGTTCGAGCGCGTACGCATCGTGGACAACCCGCCGACCCTGGGCCAGCGGTACCTCCTGGACAACGCCCGCCGCAACAGCACCGTAGGAGAGGACATCCGGAACCTGTGGCGGAGCGACGCTGAGCGGCTGAAGCTCCCCGAAGAGGACTTCTGGCTGTTCGACTCACGCGTCATCGCACGACTTCACTTCGACGGTGACGACCAGATGACCGGCGTAGAACTGATCACGGACCCGGTGGAGGTCCTGCGCGCCTGTCAGGCCCGCGATGCCGCTTGGCACCACGCCGTCCCGTACGACCAGTTCGAGGGCCAGGTACCTTCCACCGAGTGAGCACCGACTTCCAACAGGCCCGGGTGGCCCTCGGCGCGCGGCTCCGTGAGCTGCGCGCCGCTCGCGGCTTCACGGGGCGCGAACTGGCGACGGTGCTGCACTGGCCCCAGTCCAAGGTCAGCAAACTGGAGACGGGACGCCAGACCGCCACAGCAGCCGACCTCCGGGCATGGGCCCAGGCAACAGGGCATCCGGAGGCCGCCGATGAACTGATCACCCGCCTACGGACGCTGGAGTCCCGATCCCGCTCCTGGCGGCGCCAGCTTGCCGCCGGGCACAAGCCCGTCCAGGACGCTCTCACCGCTGAGTACGAGCGATCCAGAACCTTCCGGGCCTGGCAGGGCTCCATGGTCGTCGGGATGCTCCAGACACCCGACTACGCCCGCCACGTGTTCAGCCAGTACGTCGACCTTCACCAGTCCGTCCGGGATGTGGAGGAGGCTGTACGGGCCCGGGTGAGGCGCCAGGAAATGCTCTACGAGCCAGGGAAAACCTTCCACATCATCCTGTGGGAAGCCGCCCTCCACGCCCTGGTCTGCCCGCCGCCGGTACTGGCTGCCCAACTCGACCGGCTCATGGGCGTGCTGGGGCTCGACACCGTCGCCCTGGGAATAGTCCCGCTGGGCGCCCCTCTCAAGCTCCCGCCGGCCAATGCGTTCTGGCTGTACGACGACCGCTTGGCCATCGCCGAGGACTGGCACGCGGAGCTGTGGCTGGACGACTCCGCGACCGTCGGCGTGTACCAGCGGGTCTGGCAGACACTCGCTGACTCCGCCGTCTATGGGGCTGAAGCCCATCGCGTGATCACACGCGCCCGGCGGGCACTCGACCTCAGCTGAGAATCACCCCGAAGAAGCCCCGACGGCGCTCGAATCAAGGCGAATCAGGGCCGCCAAGCAGCACCCGGATCTCATACCGTCCCAGTGTGGTCCGAGGCATTCGGAGCGCTGGAGGGGACGGTGAGGCATGGC
The DNA here is from genome assembly GCF_005517195.1 of Streptomyces vilmorinianum. Classification (NCBI taxonomy): domain Bacteria; kingdom Bacillati; phylum Actinomycetota; class Actinomycetes; order Kitasatosporales; family Streptomycetaceae; genus Streptomyces; species Streptomyces vilmorinianum. The sequence continues at coordinate 7,256,445 of NZ_CP040244.1, forward strand.
CGAGGAGTGGAGACCGACCGCCAGTCGGTACGCGGTGGACCGTAACGGGACGCTGGGCCGGGTGGACCGCCAGTACGAGGGGAGCGTGTACCTGCGTCCGCCGGGCGGGGGCAGGGAGTGGGCAGTCCCGCCGGAGGAACTGCGGGAGCCGACCCTGGAGGAACTGGCCCAGGCCCGCTTGTTCGCCACCCCGGTGTCGGCGGTGGACCAGTGACGGTCCGGACGGTTCTCCGGTTCGTGACGCACCGGATCAAGCGTCACCCGGAGTCGGAGGCCACGGCGTCGGCCCACTGCCTGCACGGCGGGTGTGATTGGGAGGCCCGGCCGAACACTGACGTGAACAAGGTGGACGACCAGTGCATGGAGCACACGGGCCGCCTCAGGGACCACACGACCTTCGCCAGGAGATTTGAGGACGTGGCCCTGGTGGAGCGGCTGGAGGGCTCCGCGTGAGGTGGCTCCCGGCCCTGGCGGTCACCCCCACTGGCGCGGTCAGTGTCGTGGCCCTGACCTTGGCCGTCACCGCGCGGTGAACTGGCCCCGCGTCCTGTGGGCCGCCGCCGCAGTCACGATCTGGGCGACCATCGCGTTCTTTCTGACTGCCCATTGAGATTTCCGCACGCTCCCGCCGGAAGGCGGACCAGGGAGCGAGCGGAGGACACTCCGCTCTTCCGGTTCCGTGGGTCGGGCCGGACGAGGAGAGCGGACACCACGGAAGCGAGAGCACTCATGGTGAGACGACGGCAGCCGGACCGCCTGGTCTGGGTTGGGAACCCGCTGGGATTACCCGTCCCTGAGGGTGAGGACCGGCGGCGCCTGGCCATCGATATCCAGCCGGGTATCCGCGTGCGGGTCGGTACCGCGTGGCGTACGGCGCTGGAGGTGACCAGCCGCACGCGGGCTGACCGGACCTGGGTGACGGTCGACTGGGCCGGACCGGTCCAGGCGCGCACGCTCTACTACGGGGCGGACCTGGTCCACGTGGAGGACCCGGTCACAGTCCCGGCCGCTTCCGAGGAATTCCACACGGCCTGCACGGACGGGATCAGAGGGTTGGAGCCGTGAACCGTGGCCCGTTCCCAGCCGACTCGGCGGCCACCCTGGCGCCGGAGATACAGGCGGAGTACCACGTCATGACGACGCCACGCACGGGGCCGGCGGACCCGATCCGTTGTGCGCAGTGCCGGGAACTCCGTGACGGCCTCCGGGAGACCATGGAGCAAGGCATCGGGTTCCTGGAGATCATGGAAGTGGCGGCCCTCCACGCCCACTACGGCCACCCCCACGCCCCTCTGCGGACGCCGTTCTATCCCTAGGTTCCCCGCCGCCGACACGGCGGGGCCATGTAGTCCTACGAGCCAAGAGCCGCCCGATCCGGTCGGGCGGTGGAAGGTCCCGCGCGCGGAGTGTCCCCATGGGCACCGCCGAGCCTCCACAGCCGCGCCACTGATTCCCTCCAACGCTGGCGGTTGGGAACTGCACAACGCGGATCCCGGCCATCGGACTGCCCTCAAACAGCCGTCGTCGAGACCCACCCACACACTCCGCCTCCTGGTGACCGTCCCGAGCCAGGGCAGCGGGCCCAGCTCCCTCCGCCTGGGAACCGCCGGAGGGAACGTCCGCCCCGGGGTGGGACGGCCCCCGCGTGGGTCGCCCGGGGCGGATATCGCATCAAGCACAGCCGAACACGAGCACCGGAAGGCGTGGCCTTGGCCTTGCAGGCCCACGCCGATGTGCCGGGTGCACTCACCCGCCCTACGCCTCCAAGGACACCTGGGACCGCTTGGGGCGGGTGTCAAAACGCAATTCACAACCGAGAGGAGAACGGCATGGGATGGGGAACCGGTAAGGGTGGAAGTGGTGGCAACGGGCAGCACTCCGGGGGGAAGGACCCGGGCACGTCCAAGCCGTCTTCGGACACCGCCAAGCCGAAGGACCCGCCGAAGCACAAGAAGGACTAGTGCACGTGACCGCAACGGATCTCGCAGCGTCCGAGCAGATCGCCATGCGCGATTTGCTCGGCGCGGTGAACAACGACCTGGACACACCGTTGGGGCCCGAGTGGGAACGCGCGGCCTGGGCGGTCCCCCGCCACCGGTTCCTCCCCGAACGCATCTACCTCGGGGATGACCTGGAACCGTGCACCCGGGCGGAGGCACCGGAGACGTGGTTGCGGGCCGCCTACGCCAACGACTCCGTCGTGACGCAGATCAACGACGGCCAAGACCCCGGCGACGGTGAGCGCTGGGCGTCGTCGGCCGCGTCGGCCCCGGGCATCGTGTTCCGGATGCTCCACATGCTGGATCTGGCCGACGGACACAGGGTTCTGGAGATCGGCACCGGGACCGGGTGGAACGCGGGTCTCCTTGCTCACCGCCTGGGCCCGGAGAACGTGACCACGGTGGAGGTGGACCCGGTCCTGGCGGCGGAGGCTGACGCGCGCTTGCGGAAGCTGAGTCTGGAGCCGACGGTGAGCGCCGGTGACGGAGCCCTGGGGCACACGTCCACCCAACCGTTCGACCGGGTGGAGGCCACATGCTCCGTACGGTCCGTCCCCCAGGCCTGGGTGCGACAGACCCGGCCCGGCGGGGTCATCCTCACGCCGTGGGAGACGCCCTGGCTGTGCTACGGCCTGTTGCGCCTGAAGGTGGGCGTGCACGGCGACGCGTCGGGCCGGTTCTCTCCCCACTCCGCATTCATGCTCATGCGGAACCAGCGTACGGATCTGCGGATCTACCGGGACGTGGTGCGGGACGACCATCAGCCGGAGGAGTCACGGACCACGTTGTCCCCGTGGACGGTCACGGGCGATGACCTGGCGGCCCAGTTCGCCATCGGCCTCCAGCTCCGCGACGTGTGGCGGACCTGGCACGACGACCCGGACGTGGACGGCGTGGCCTCCAGGCTCTGGGTCGCGACGACCGACGCCGCGTCCTGGGCGGCCGTGGACTGGGACGGCCACTCGGACGACCGGTTCACCGTGTGGCAGTACGGCCCCCGGCGACTCTGGAACGAGGTGGAGGCGGCGCACGACTGGTGGACCCATGCTGGCCGACCCGCCCCTGACCGGTTCGGACTGACGACCCTGCCGGACAGGGGTGAATGGGTCTGGCTGGACAAGCCGGACCAGCCGCTCCCGACGACCGGCTGACCGCCCACCCCATGGCCGGCCCGGTCGTCCGCTCCCCCCGTGACGGATGGCCGGGGCCACGGCCACGCCCGCCCCGGGATGCCCCGGGGCGGGCGTTCGTCGTTTCGCAGGGGTGGCAACCCCATGGCGCCCTACGCGCCCGTCCCCAGCTCCCGCAGCGCCTCGTCCGTCAGGCGGTACACCGTCCACTCGTCCTGCGGCTTCGCGCCCAGCGACTTGTAGAAGTTGATCGACGGGGTGTTCCAGTCCAGGACGGACCACTCCAGGCGCTCGTACCCCCGCTCCACGCAGATCCGCGCCAGCTCCGTCAGCAGCGCCTTGCCGTGGCCGCCGCCGCGGCTCGTCGGGCGGACGTAGAGGTCCTCCAGGTAGATGCCGTGCACGCCGCGCCAGGTCGAGAAGTTGAGGAACCACAGGGCGAAGCCCACCGGCTCGCCCTCGTCCGTCTCGGCGATGTGAGCGAAGGCCGCCGGGCGCTCGCCGAACAGGGCCTCGTGGAGCTGTTCCTCGGTCGCGCGGGCCTCGTGGAGCGCCTTCTCGTAGTCGGCGAGTTCGCGGACCATCGCGTGGATGACGGGGACGTCGGCAGGTGTGGCGGTACGAATCATGGGGCCAGCCTGCACCGGATCACGGCGTCCGTGCCAGTAGTGTCCGGGCGATCGACACCTGTTCCTCGTCCAGGGCGTCCTCGCCGTCCTCCACGTCCCACAGGCCGTTCTGCAGCACCCGGCCCAGTGTCCAGGCCACCGCACGGCCCCGGTCGAGACCCAGCGTCTCCGTCAGCAGGTCGAAGCGCCACAGCGTCTCCGCCGGATCCGGGTCGAAGCCGTTGGTCAGCGCCGGCAGCAGTTCGAAGCCCGGATCCCCCGCCAGCGGCTTCGGGTCGATCGCCAGCCACGGCTCCCGCTCCGCGGCCAGGATGTTGTCGACGTGCAGGTCCCAGTGGAGGAGCCGGTCCCCCGGTTCGGCCGCCACCTCCCGTACCGCCGCCGCGCAGTCCCGCAGCAGCCGCGCGTCCGGCTCGGGGAGCTTCCGGGCCGCCCGCGGTGCGTCGTCCAGCATCCGGTCCGCGATGTCGCCGAGCCGCCGCAGGCCCTCCGGCGCCGGCTCGGCCGTCAGGCGGGCGAGGAGATCCGCCAGGATCCGCGTCGTCCGCCGCGCGTCCGGGAGCGCCGACAGATGCCGGGTCTCGTCCAGCCGCTCCAGAAGCAGCGTCCCCGTCCCGGGGTCGTGATCGAGGAGGCGTACGGCTCCCCTGCCGCCCCACGCCCGCAGCGCGAGCGCCTCGCCCTCGTTCTCGTCGTCCAGGAGCTGCAGCTTGAGCGCGCCGGGCGTCCCGTCGGACGTACGGGTCACCGGCAGGACCAGCGACGCCGCCCCGTACATCGACGGCCCCGTCTGCCGCAGCCCCCAGCCGTCCAGGAAGCGCTCGGCGCGCCCGGGCAGCGCGGCGACGAAGGCGCGGCCCTCGGCGCCGTTGAACCGGGCCTGGGACGCGACGAGCTCCTCCGGAACATGGATCACCTCGCGAGGCTGGCACACCCGCGACGGTTTTCGTACCGTCCACCGACATCCGTCGCAGAAACCGTCCCTCCAAGGGCCTTCCAGGGTCCTTCCAAGGGCCTTCCCGGGGCCGTGCGGAACAACGAAATCCGCACCTTCCGACCCGCGCCCGAAGACCCGTATCCACAGGCCCCGGGCCTCCAGTAACCTCCCGCCCACACCCCAGGGAGAAGGACACCATGAGCAGCACGGTCAACGGCGGTATCTCGTTCTGGTACGCGCAGGAAGGCGCGCCCGCCCCCCGCGAGCCGCTGCCCGGGGACACCACCGCCGACGTCTGCATCGTCGGCGGCGGCTACACCGGCCTGTGGACGGCGTACTACCTCAAGAAGGCCGTCCCCTTCCTCAACATCACCCTCCTGGAGGCCAAGTTCTGCGGCTACGGCGCCTCCGGCCGCAACGGCGGCTGGCTCTACAACGGCATCGCCGGCCGCGACCGCTACGCCAAGCTCCACGGCCACGAGGCGGCCGTCCGCCTCCAGCAGGCCATGAACGCCACCGTCGACGAGGTCCTCGACGTCTGCGCGGCCGAGAGCATCGACGCCGACATCCACCGCGGCGGCGTCCTCGAGATCGCCCACTCCCCCGCCCAGCTCGCCCGCCTCAAGGACTTCCACTCCGTCGAGATCGCCTTCGGCGAGAAGGACCGCGAGCTCTACGGCGCCCGCGAGACCGCCGAGCGCATCCGTGTCTCCGGCGCCGTCGGCTCCAGCTGGACACCCCACGGCGCCCGCCTCCACCCCGTCAAGCTCGTCACGGGCCTGGCCGCGGCCGTCGAGGCCCTCGGCGTCACCATCCACGAGTCGACGCCCGTCACGGAGATCAAGCCCAAGCACGCGATCACCCCGTACGGCACGGTCCGCGCCCCGTACGTCCTGCGCTGCACCGAGGGCTTCACCGCCTCCCTCACCGGTCAGCGCCGCACCTGGCTCCCCATGAACTCCTCCATGATCGCCACCGAGCCCCTCACCGACGCCCAGTGGGAGACCATCGGCTGGAACGGCCTCGAAACCCTCGGCGACATGGCCCACGCCTACATGTACGCCCAGCGCACCGCCGACGGCCGCATCGCGCTCGGCGGCCGGGGCGTCCCGTACCGCTACGGCTCCCGCACCGACAACGACGGGCGCACCCAGCCGCAGACCGTCGAGGCCCTGCGCGAGATCCTGATCCGCTTCTTCCCGCAGCTCGCCGGTGTGGGGATCGCGCACGCCTGGTCCGGCGTCCTCGGCGTCCCCCGCGACTGGTGCGCCACCGTCACCCTGGACCGCTCCACCGGCCTCGGCTGGGCCGGCGGCTACGTCGGCTCCGGCGTCGCCACCACCAACCTCGCCGCCCGTACCCTGCGCGACCTGATCCAGCAGGACTCGGGCCAGTCCGGCCCGACCGATCTGACCACGCTCCCCTGGGTGAACCACAAGGTCCGCAAGTGGGAGCCCGAACCCCTGCGCTGGCTCGGCGTCCAGACGATGTACGCGGCCTACCGCACCGCCGACCGCCGCGAGACCACCGCCCACACGGCCACGACCGACCCCATCGCCAGGATCGCCGACCGCCTCGCCGGCCGCTGAGACACACGAGGACATACAGACATACATACGAACAGGGCCCGGGTCGTGTACCCGGGCCCCGCCGTCGTACCGCCCGTCAGTGACCGGGCTTGTCGTAGAAGTAGAACCGCCGGTGGTCGATCAGATCGCGCGGCGTCATCGTGAACCACGGAGCCAGCTTGGTGTTGATGTCCGGGACATCCGGCGTCGGCTCCAGCGGGAGGTAGTGCGGGACCTTCGGGTGGCGCTTCTGCCACACCGACCACAGCTTGTCGATGAAGCAGTGGTGGAGGAAGAAGACCGGGTCGTTGGGCGACCCGATGTACATCATGTGGCCGCCCACCCACACGTGCCCCGCGCCGTGCAGCTTGCCCAGGCTCGCCTCCCAGGGGAACTTGGTGTACCCCTCCAGGTGGTTGCGGAAGCTGTTGAACGGAGCCTCGCCGCCCGAGGTGTGGTTCCACGGCGGGCAGTCGTAGACGGGCAGCGCGAGGGTGTCCTCGAGCTCCTTGGGCGTAGGCAGGTTCGGCGTCAGGACGCCGAAGTCCCGGACCAGGTAGTCGCGGTCGTCCGTCGTGTAGTGGCCGTTCAGCGGCGCCGGCTCCGAACCGTCCGACACCACACTGATGTTGAGCTTCCAGCCGTTGTCCCGCGCGAACGGGCCCGTCATCACGCGGTTGTCGCCGGGGCGGCCGTTCCCGCCCATGAACTTCTCGTCCCACAGGGGGGAGTCGGCGCCCTGGTCCGTGGTCCAGTCCCAGTACGGCAGGGTGACGCGCGGGTCGACCTTCTGCAGCTCGCGCTCGAAGTCGAGCAGGTACTGGCGGTGCCAGGGAAGAAGCCCCGGGTTGACGTGGCCGAGGCGCGCCCCGCCGAGCTTGTCCAGGTAGTCCTGCGAGTTCACCTTGATGTGCAGCTCGACGAAGCGGTCGTAGACGCCGCGGCGCTTGATCTCCAGGACGGCGGCGACGAAGCGGCGCTTCTCCTCGGCGGTCATGTGGAGGTGGTTCTTGCGGACGCCCATGCGTCGCCTCTTCTCCTCTGTGTTCTCGCTCATGCGCTGCGGTGGTGTCCGCCGGCGGAGCCGGACTCCTTGGGCGCCAGCAGGCTCGCGCCCCGCAGCTCGTCGACGGCCCGGCGGGCCGCGATCAGGGGCGTCGCCTCGAGGCCGTAGTGGCACATCGAGCTCATGTAGGCGTTCTCGCCCATCTTCATGACGTGCAGCGGTCGGTCGTCTATGTACACGGGGTGGTGGTCGCCGGACGCCTGGCCGATCCGGATCGTGCGGCCCTTGTACGTCTCCACGTGCTCATCGGCGCTGTTCCCGGCGGCCTGCGCGGGGGCGGGGGTGTCGGAGGGGTCGTTCGCAACCTTTACGGCCAAGGCCACCGGCACGGCCGCGGCGACGGCGGCCCCTGCCGTCAGCTTGACCATGTCGCGTCGTTTCATCGCAGCACGTTCCTTCCTTCACGGGTGATCTGCGGCGTGCGGAATGATGCCGAGACCCTGTGTCGTTCGGCTTTCGTCTGCGTATTGCCGGCCCCCGACCAGCCTCCGACCGGCCTCCGACCGACCCCCGACCGACCCCCGACCGGCCCCTGTGAGCAGGGATGCGCCGCCAATACGGGGATGGTGCGCGCGCGGAACGGGCGCAATATGCGGGTCCCGTTAGCTCTTCACCGCAAGCCAGAGACTCTGGTGCGAAAGGCGGTGGAGGGGACATGGCGGCACACGACCGTGGGCCTGCCGGGGACGTCGTCGTACAGAAGTACGGGGGCAGCTCGCTGGCCACGGACGACCACGTCCGGCATGTCGCCCGGCGTATCGCCGCGGCGGTACGGGAAGGCCGGCGGGTGGTCACGGTGGTGTCCGCGCAAGGAGACACCACCGACGACCTGATCCGGCAGGCCACGGCCTTCCACGCCCGGCCGCCGGCCCGGGAGCTCGACCAGCTCCTCTCCACCGGCGAGACGGCCTCCTCCGCCCTGCTGGCCATGGCCCTGCAGGACATGGGGGTCGCCGCCACCGCGCTGGCCGGCGGGCCGGGCGGGGTCCTCGCGACCGGTCCGCACGGCTCGGGCGTCATCGTCGCGGTCGACACCGACCGCATGGTGCGACTCCTTGACGCCGGGCAGACGGTGATCCTCGCCGGGTTCCAGGGGCTCACCGCCGACGGCGACACGATCACCCTGGGGCGGGGCGGTTCGGACACCACCGCCGTGGCCGTCGCCGCCGAACTCGGCGCCCGGGTCTGCGAGATCTACACGGACGTCGACGGGATCCTCACCGCGGACCCCCGGGTGGTGCCGGGCGCGCGGCTGATGCCCACCGTCGACATCGACGTCATGGCGGAGATGGCCTTCGCCGGAGCACGTGTCATGCACGCCCGGGCGGTGGAACTCGCCGCGCTGTACGGGGTCGACATCCACGTGGGCCATGCGGCCGGCTCGGCGATCGGTACGCGTATCACCAACGGAGACGGAGTGGACATGCTCGAGGCCAAGGCCGCCGTGACAGCGGTCGTCCATGACCCTGAAGTGGCCCGGGTCACCCTGAACACCACCGATTCCGGCGAGGACCCCGCGACCGCGGCGTTCCGCCTCCTTGCCGGCCAGGCGATTCCCACCGACATGACCAGCGTCTCGCAGGGAGCCGACGGCGGGCTCGCCATCGCGCTGACCGTCCACCGCTCCCACTCGGCCGCCGTGGTCAGGTCGTTCGGCGAACTGGCGCTGTCCCCCAGGGACCAGGTCGCCGTCGACGACCGCGTCGCCAAGGTCTCGATCATCGGCAAGGGGCTGCTGAGCCGCCCCGAGTACGCCGCCCGGATGCTCTCCTCCCTGACCGGGTCGGGCATCGCGGCCGGATCGCTCTCCGCCTCGCAGCTACGGGTGTCGGTCACCGTGCCGGGCCATGAGGCGGCCCGCGCGGTGAGCCTGCTGCACAGCGAATTCGACCTCGGTACGGAGAACGGCCACGAACCTCTCTCCTTCGCACGCCAGACCTGAAACCCAGGAGAACCGATGCTCGCCAACACCTCGTTCGCCAGGAGGCTCCGTCTCCAGCGGCTCCACCGCCACGACCCGGAGCGACTGCTCGTCGTCCCCCTCGACCACTCGATCACCGACGGCCCCCTGACCGGCGGAAACCGGCTCAACGCCCTGGTCGGCGAGCTCGCCTCGCACCACGTGGACGCCGTGGTGCTGCACAAGGGCGCCGTACGGTACGTCGACCCGGAGTGGTTCACCCGTACCTCGCTGATCGTCCATCTCAGCGCCAGCACGGTCCACGCGCCCGACCCGAACGCCAAGTACCTCGTCGCGAGCGTCGAGGAGAGCCTGCGGCTCGGCGCCGACGCGGTCAGCGTGCACGTCAATCTCGGCTCGCTGGAGGAGGCCGCCCAGATCGCCGACATGGCGACGGTGGCGGAGGCCTGCGACCGCTGGAACGTGCCGCTGATGGCCATGATGTACCCCCGCGGCCCGAAGATCGACAACCCTCGGGACCCCGCCCTGATCGCCCACGCCGTGCAACTGGCGGCCGATCTCGGGGCCGATGTCGTCAAGACGCTCTACACCGGGTCGGTGGACGAGATGGCGGCGATCACCGCCGCCGCGCCCGTTCCGGTGGTCGTGGTCGGCGGTCCGCGCAACGACGACGAGGCGTCCGTCCTCGCGTACGTCGACGAGGCACTGCGCGGGGGCGCCGCGGGCGTCGCCATGGGGCGCAACGTCTTCCAGGCCCAGGACCCGGGCGCCATGGCGGACAAGCTCTCCGACCTGATTCACGACCGCTCCCGCGGCCCGCTGCTCACCGGGGCGGTACCGGCCAAAGGAGCGGCGTGAGCCTCGGGTTCTCCTCGCCGCCCCTCCCCTGACCTTCCCCTCGCCCTTTCCTTCACCGAGTAAGTCCCTGACAAGGAGTTCCACCATGAAGCTCAGCTGGCTCGACATCCGCTCGCTCGGCGAGGCGAAGGCCGCCATCGTTCAGGAGGCGCTGCACTACCGTCTCGACGGCGTCGTCGCCGACACCGTCGAGGACTTGAGCGACCTGCCGCCGACCATCACCAAGGTCCTCTTCCCGCAGGGCAAGCAGCTGCCGGAGTCCTTCGGCGACGCCACGGTCGTCATCGTCGAGCCCGAGCGGCACGGCGTGACGCCGGCCGAACTGGCGCTGCGCCACCCCGAGGTGGAGTTCGGCCGCTTCGTCGAGATCATCGACGCGCCGACGCTGGAGGACGCCTGCGAGTCCGCCCGCACCGAGCAGTGGAGCCTGCTGCTCTTCCGCGACCCGACCAAGATCCCGCTGGAGATCGTGATCGCCGCGGCCGCCCGTTCGAACGGCTCGCTGGTCACCATCGCCCAGGACGTCGAAGAGGCGGAGATCATCTTCGGTGTGCTCGAGCACGGTTCGGACGGCGTGATGATGGCGCCGAAGACCGTCGGCGACGCGGCGGACCTGAAGAAGTCCGCCCAGTCGGAGATCCCCAACCTCGACCTGGTCGAGCTGCGGGTCGTCGAGACCTCGCACATCGGCATGGGCGAGCGGGCCTGCGTGGACACCTGCACCCACTTCCGCGAGGACGAGGGCATCCTGGTCGGTTCGCACTCCAAGGGCATGATCCTGTGCGTCAGCGAGACCCACCCGCTGCCGTACATGCCGACCCGGCCGTTCCGCGTCAACGCGGGTGCCATCCACTCGTACACGATCGGCAAGGACGAGCGGACCAACTACCTCAGCGAGCTCAAGGCGGGCAGCAAGGTCACCGCCGTCGACATCAAGGGCAACACGCGCCTGGTGACGGTCGGCCGGGTGAAGATCGAGTCCCGTCCGCTGATCTCGATCGACGCCGAGGCGCCGAACGGCCAGCGGGTGAACCTGATCCTGCAGGACGACTGGCACGTGCGGGTGCTCGGCCCGGGCGGCACGGTCCTCAACAGCACGGAGCTGAAGCCGGGCGACGTGGTGCTGGGCTACCTGCCGAGCGAGGACCGCCACGTCGGCTACCCGATCAACGAGTTCTGCCTGGAGAAGTAGACCTCGCTCCACGACCACGCCGGCCGTGCCGCCCTCCCCCTGGCGGCACGGCCGGCGTTCCCTTCGTCATCACTCGGACAGGGTGCGAAGGACCCGCTCCAGCATCTGCCGCAGGGCCGCCCGGTCGGTGGTGTCCGGGCCGGGCCGTGTCACCCCGTCGTACGTGAGGCCCTCGGCGAAGGCGACCACGATCCGCCCGCCTTCCTCCGGATCCGGGCTGCCGAGCGCCGCCGCCAGCATCCGCGCCCGGCCGACGAAGCTCTCCCGCGCGCGGAGCAGTTCGGTGCCCAGCTCCCCTTCCGGGTGGCGTGCGGTCAGCAGGACGATCTCCAGGCGGGCGCGGGTGCGGTCGCGCCGGGGGCCGAGCCAGTGGGCCAGGACGCCCGCGAAGCTGTCGGCGATCCGGCGTACCGGCGGCGCCTCGGCCAACTCCTCGGAGACGGTGGCCGCTTCGATGTCCGCCACTTCCTGTTCGGCGATGAACGCGATCACGCCGGCGAGCAGGGCCTGCCGGGTACGGAAGTAGTAGCTGGTCGACCCGGCCGGCACCGACGCCCGCCCGTCGACCGCCCGGTGGGTGAGCCCGCGCAGGCCCTCCTCGGCGATGACCTCCACGGCCGCGGTGAGCAGCGCCTGTACGCGGGGACTCCTGGCGGTGCTCACGCGACTGCCCGCTTCCTGAGCCTGCGGAGCATCATCCGGCGGACGAGACCGCTGAACGGCTCGATGAACCGCCAGTACCGCCCCATGGCCCGGCGCGCCGCCTGATCCAGGCACAGGACCCGCGTCTCGGTGACGACCCGCGTGCCGCCTGTGGCGGTGTCCGGGGCGAATCGCATGCTGAACGTCGCCTTCGCGTAACCGGGTTCGTCGAAGGCCAGGAACTCGCTCGGCCCCGTGACGTCCGGCCGCCCGTCGGCCGCGCCCATGGTCCACCACTGCCCCACGATCCCCCGGACGGTCTCCCGCGGCGGGTCCTCGGCCAGCAGCAGGAAGCTGTCCCGCAGCTCCTTCTCCGGGCCCGGCACCCCGCCGCCGCCGCGCTTCAGCCGCCCGAGCCGGCGCCGCACGGCGAACAGCACCCGTACGAGCGGCCCCCACCCCTCCCCGCCGGCCTGCTCCATCTCCTGCCACGCCGCCCACACCGCGTCGACGGGAGCCGGGATGACCGTCTGGTGCCGGGATCCGAAGTCCGGGCGGGGGACGAACGTGCCTGCGAGTCCGCTCATACCCCCGGACTCTACATTTGTAGAGCCCCGGAGGCGAAGAGGCGCAGGCTTCAACTCCGCGACGTGCGGCGAGATCCGTACGCGGCGAGCAGGACCGTCACGCAGCCGGCCGCCCCCGCGAGAGCGAAGACCGCGAAGCCCCAGCCCTGGCTTCCCCGGACGACGAGCACGCCGCCCAGCCAGGGGCTGACGACCGCGCCCAGGCGGCCGATCCCGGTGACCCAGCCGATGCCGGGGGCGCGCAGGGCCGTCGGGTAGATCCGGCCGGCCAGGGCGTAGACCATGGTGGAGGCGCTGAACAGCCAGACGCCGGTGAGCGCGACCACCACGTACGTCACCGAAAGCGGCAGCCGGGCCGAGAGCAGCAGCAGAGCCCCCGCCGTGAGCGCGAACCAGAGGCCCGCGACCCGGCCCGCGCCGAAGCGGTCGGCGACCCGGCCCGCGATCAGCATCCCCACCACACCGCCCGCGTTGGCGACCATGAGCAGGCTCACCGACGAGCTCAGGCCGTAGCCGGCCGAGCGCATCATCTGCGGAAGCCAGGTGCTCACCCCGTACACGAGCATCAGCCCGCAGAAGGACGCCGCCCACAGCAGCGGAGTGGTCAGCCGGCTGCCCGGCGCGAGCAGCGCACGGGCGGCCCGCAGGCGTTCGGCCGCCCCGCCGATCGGCGCCTCGCCGGGCGCCGGGGCCGGCAGCTCGTACCGCGCCGCCACGGCCCGCGCCCGTGCCGCGTCGCCCCGGGCGAACAGCACGGACGGGGACTCCGGCAGCGCACGGAGCAGCAGCGGGGCGGCGATCGCGGCGGGCAGGACGCCGACCGCGAAAACCCAGCGCCAGCCCGCCTGCGGAGCGAGGGCGAGGCCGAGGCCCGTCGCGGCCATGCCCCCCGCGTGATAGGCGGTCATCAGGATCCCGGTGGCGAGCCCCAGGCGCCGGGGCGGCGCGAACTCGGCGACCATCGCCAGGCAGGTGGGCATCAGTCCGCCGAGCCCCAGACCCGCGAGCAGCCGGCCCGCGGCGAAGGACCCCGGGCCGGTGGCCAGGGCGCAGACCCCGGAGCCGGCCGAGAAGACGAGGACGCACGCGACCAGGACGTTGCGCCGGCCCAGCCAGTCCGTGGTGTTGCCGGCACCGAGGGCGCCGATGAGCATGCCGAACGTGGTCCAGCTGCCGATCGTGCCCGCCATGCCCGGTTCGAGGCCGAAGCGGGGGTCGTCGAGCATGTACGGCATGACGGCGCCGTACACCGTGACGTCGAGGCCGTCGAAGAAGACGGCGAGCCAGCACAGGGCGACGACGGGCGTCGCCGCGCCCAGCGGCGACAAGCGGGAACGGGAACGTACGCGGGGACGGGAACGTACGCGGGGACGGGAGCGCGGACGGGAGCGCAGGCCAGGGCGCACTTCAACCTCCAGGGGACGGACGGAGATACGAAGGCGCCGGACGAGCGGAGGGTGTCCGCTGTCCGGCGCCGGGGGGCCTCACCGAGGAGGTCTCACCGCTGGGCCACCATGCCCTTGGGCTCCAGCAGGAACTGCGTGTAGTTGTCGTCGTGGGGAATGCCCGGCACGGCCGTCCACGGCAGCACCGTCCCGCGCGTCACCTTGCGCACGCTCGGCTCACGGACCGCCTCGTCGACCAGCTCTTCGCGATCGGTGAGGACGTTGAGGACGAGGGACTCGCGCAGCGGCGCGACGCCGTCCGCGTCGGTCCAGGGAGCGACGATCACGAACGGGAAGGGCAGCTCGGTGCCGACCGCCGGATGGTCGGCGCGGTCGGCCGACAGCACGACGGGCCGCGGCAGGAACGAGCCGTCGTCGAGTTCGACGACCGGGTCCCCGGAGTCGAACCCGACGCTGTGATCGGTCAGTTGGGCGCGCAGGGCGGCGACCTGCTCCCGGATCTGCTCGGCGCGCGCACGGTCCACGACCAGCAGCGTCGCCTCGTCCTCGGTGGCCGGCAGGGAGGGCAGCCGGCCCAGCCGCTCGGCCAGCCGGTCGGCGACCTCGCCCACCGGACGCGTGGTCAGCACCGCGGACAGGTTCGTGCAGCGCGTGCCCCCGTCGAAGGAGGCGGAGAGCGCCAGGTGGTCGACGACCGAGTCGTCGAGGTCCTGGTCGAGAAGGGCCTTCGTACGGCCCGGCCCGCGCACGGCCACCGACTCCCGGTCCTGCCACTGGGCCACCGCCCGCGCCCCGCCGTAGATGATCCCCCGGTCGGCCTCCCGCAGCAGGAAGTCGCCGACGGCGTGCGCGCACGGCAGGAACGCCACCTTGGCCGGTTCCAGGCCCGCCGCGAGGAGCGCCGCGATCAGCCGCCGCGGGGTGAACGGATCGCGGCTGCCCGGCTTCACGAGCACGCTGTAGCCGTGGAACAGCGCCTGCACCCAGGAGACGTTGGGCACCGGGTGGTTGCTCGCCATCACCGCGGCGAACACCCTGCCCCGCGGCACCCACCGGGTGCCGAAGCCCTCACCGAACCGCGTCCCGGGCAGCTCGGCGGCCGTCGTCTCGGGCAGCTCCCCGATCTCGGCGACCAGGTCCCTGACCGCCTGGTCCATGGCCGCCGCCGTGAGCCCGGTCGCGTGGGAGACCCGCAGCACGTACTCCTGAGGGGTCTCCCCCTCCAGGGTGGCGGTGGCGAACAGCCGGGCCGCCTCGGTGAAGATCTCCGTCGCCGGCGCCCGGCCGTCCGCGTGCGTACGGATCTCGTTGAGGGCCGCGAGGGCGAGCAGCCGGGGGGCGTTGCCGATGTCGGCGAGGTCGCCGCCGAGGACGCTGGGCAGCCGGGTGCGGTCGGCGCTGGCCGTGGTGCGCCCGCAGATGTACGGGTCGACCGTGATCGGAGCCGGAGCCGGAGTGGGGGTGGGGGTGCCCATCAGTAGACCCCCTCGATGATGCGCACGCCGTCGAGGGCGGTGTACGTCTGGACGTCGGCGAGCCCGTCGACGACGGAGCCGGGACCGGGCGCGAGGCGTACCGCGCTGTCCCGCTCCAGGATGTTCGGCAGGAACATCTCCTCGGCGACCAGATGCAGCCGCACCCGCCCCCGCTCCCCGTATGGCACCAACGCACCCTCGTCGTCGACGAGTTCGAGGCGCGTGGTGACCGGATAGGGCTCGAAGACACAGGGGTACGGGTCACCCGGCGCCGCGGGCCGCTGCGGGGCCACGCCCATGAGGCTGTTGCCGTAGATGCCGACGACGGCCTGCCCGGGGAAGAAGACCTCGTCGAGCTGGCGCAGGCTCTCGGCGCTGATGGAGGTACCGGCCCAGATGATCGCCCGGACGCCGTCGCGGATCCGCGCGTGCAGCTTCGGCCGGGCGCAGATGGCCTCCAGGAGCGGCGGGGTCGTGTTGAGGACCGCGATGTCCTGCGACTCCAGGATGGTCTCGGCCTGGTCCAGCAGGTGCTGTACGTAGTCGTCGGCCTCGTCGGTCCGCCCCGCGCCCAGCAGGTGCTTGACCCAGCGGGGGTCGAGGTCGACGGTGTAGAAGACCCCGCCGCCGAGCGCCGCGTAGCGCGAGACGTCGAAGCCGATGACGTGCGGGCCGCTGGGGCCGAGGTGCAGCCAGTTGCCGTCGCCCGGGACTCCGGACGCGATGAGCCGCTCCCTGGCCCACTCCAGGAGCGTGGAGCGGTAGCCACTGTCGACGATGCGCTTGGGGGCGCCCGTCGTACCGCCCGAGTCGTAGACGCGGAACGGCCGGCCGGCAAGCCCGCGCGGGATGAGCCGCTGGGCCGGGACGGTGCGCAGTTCCTCGCTGACGTCGGGGAAGCGGGCCAGATCCGCCAGGCCCGTGATGTCGGTGAGCGGATCGAAGCCCAGTCGGCCCTTCTTGCCGAGCCAGAACGGGGAGCCGGTGTCCTCACCGAAGTGCCAGGCCATCAGCTTCCGTATGTGCGCGTCGAATTCGGTGTCGGAATGAGGTGTCATGGCGTCTCGTGTTCTCCTCGTCGCAGAAAAAAGGGCGCCGGCCGGATCATCGTCCGGCCGGCGCGCATCGGGTCCGTATCGTCCTCATCTCCGAGCCGGAGACGGCGTACGGCGGGGGCGGCGGCTACCGCTCGCGCTGCGTCAGGGTGAGCGCCGCCAGGCAGGCGATCAGCGGGAAGGCCGCCACGATGCCGAGCGCGGTGGACAGGGACATCGACTTGGCCAGGGCGCCCGCGGTGGCGCTGCCCACGCCGCCGCCGACGAAGAACGTCAGGTTGAGCAGCCCCATCGCACCGCCGCGCAGGGCCGGTTCGACCCGCGCCGACATCAGCGCCGTCGTGACGACCTGGGTGACGGCGAAGGCCGCGAAGCCGAGCGAGGCTCCGACGATCAGCAGGGCGGGCGCCGGGGCCCCGGCCAGGGACGTCGCGAGGACGCCCGCCGTGGCGGCGGCGATGGCGGCCAGCAGCCTGCTGCCGCCGGTCCCGGCCGGAAGCCGGCCCGCGAGGCGGGACAGGACCGCGCCGACCACCGCGCCCGGCAGCAGCCACGTACCGATGGCGAGGACGCTCCACTGGTGTTCGCGCACGAGGATCTGCGGGACGGCGTACATGGCGGCGAACAGTCCCGCGTAGACACCGATCCCGGTGACGGCGGCCCGCAGAAACATGCTGTCCTTCACGAGCGGACGCGGGACGAAGGAGGCCGCGGCGGTACGGACGCGCCAGACCAGTCCGGCCGTGGCCACCACGAGGGCGGCGGCGAGCGCGACCACCACGGTGGTGGACAGGCTGAGCGCCGAGGCCTGGATGAGCAGCAGGAACGAGGTCGCCGCGGCCGTCAGCAGCGCGGCACCGGGCAGATCCAGCTTGCGGCCCGAACCCGGCCGCACGGAGGCCGCCTGCAGACAGAGCGGAACGACGAGCAGCGACAGCGCCGGCAGGACGAGCGTGATGCGCCAGGTCACCCACTGGGTGAAGACACCGCCGGCCAGGGTCGCGCTGGCCGAGAAGACCGCCATGGTCGCGCCGAACCCGGCCAGGACCTTCGGCCGCGCGGCGGGCTCCGACGACGCCGTGAGGGCCAGCGCGCCGGAGGTCATGGCCCCGGAGCCGGCGGCGAGCACGAACCGGCCCGCGACCAGGACGCCGAGGTTGGGGGCGAAGAGGCAGATCACGGCGCCGACGGCCAGGACGAGCGAGCCGATCAGCAGGGAGGCGCGCACGCCCCTGGAGTCCGCGAGACGGCCGAACAGCGCGGTGCCGACCCCGAGCGCGAGGGCGTGGGCGGTCAGCACCCACGCCGCGGCGGACGGGGTGGCGTGCAGGGCGGCCGCCACGTCGGGCAGCGCGACACCGGCCGCGGTGACACCGAACACGGCGGGTCCGAACAGCGCCCCGTAACGCAGCCCGGCGGAGCGGGCGGTGCCCGAGCCTGCCCGGGCGGCTGGAGCGGCCTCGGGGATCGAGACGGCTGGGTCGGTGGCCATGACAAGTCCTTTGCTGTCAACGGGGAACGAGGAAGAAGCGGCGAGCGCGGGGGGGGGCGCGGACGCGGGGGAGGCGCGGACGCGGACGCGGGGGCTGCTCGCGGGCGCGGGGGAGGCGCGGACGCGGACGCGGGGGCTGCTCGCGGGCGCGGGGGAGGCGCGGACGCGGGGGCTGCTCGCGGGCGCGGGGGAGGCGCGGACGCGTGCGCGGGGACGGGCTGCGTCTACCGCCCCGGGGCGACCGTGTGCCCGAGCCGGAACAGGTTCCGCGGGTCGTAGGCCGCCTTGACCCGGGCGAGACGCGCGTACGTGGGCTGGTCGAAGCAGTCCGGCGTGGCGTCGGCCGTGTCCGGCCCGGCAAGGAAGTTGAGGTACCTGCCGCCGGTGCCCCACCGCGCCATCGGGTGCAGCACGCTGTCGGCCACGCCGGGAGGCGAGAGCGTGGAGAGGGTGAAGGCCCCGTCCCGGTTCCCGACCGCGTTGGGAACGGACGCGGCACGGGACAGCGCCCCACCGAGGTGCCGCAGCTCCACCATCAGGTCCGCGCACTCCGACTCGGGCCCGGCCAGCGCGAGGAGCTCCTCGACCGCCACCGGGCTCAGATCGCGCAGCACGATGTTGCGTTCGTGGTACGGCATCGGCTCGGTGGGATCCTGGTGGATCTCCGCGACATCGGTGTACGGAATCTCCCGCACGGAGTCGACGAGGGCCGGCCCGACGTCCCGCAGCGGACGCACCAGCCGCTCCCCGTTCTCCTTCGAGCCGGCGAACGCGATCCGGACGTGTACGGCGAGCCGGCCACGGAGGAACTCCGGCACGACCGGCACGTCGGGCAACCGCAGCAGCGCGAGCGAGGAGGTCATCGCCTCGGGCACCTCGCGGGTCCACTCCCGCCACGTGCGCAGCACCTCGGGGGCGAGCTCCCCGGGGAAGTACAGACCGCCGCCGTACAACTGCCCGACCGGCACCAGGCCGAACTCCAGGGCGGTGACGATCCCGAAGTTCCCCTTGCCGCCGCGCAGCGCCCAGAACAGCTCGCTGTGCTGGGTGGCCGAGACCACGCGCGGCACCCCGTCGGCGGTGACGATCTCGATCCGGGTGACATGGTCGGCGGCGTACCCGTACAGCCGGCCCAGCGGACCCAGACCGCCGCCGAGCGTGTAGCCAACCACACCGACCAGCGGGGACGAGCCGTTGAGTGGAGCGAGCCCGTGGTAGCCGGCGGTCGCGATGACCTGGTGCCACTGCGCGCCGGCCTCCACCCGGGCGATCCGCGCGATCGGATCCACCGCCACGGTGTTCATCCGCCGCGTGCTGACCAGCACCCCGCCCTCGGCGGGCGCGGCGATGCCGTGGCCGGTGGCCTGGACCCCGATGGGCAGATCCAGCCGGCCCGCGAACTCCACGGCCGTACGTACGTCCTCGGCGCCGACCGCCGCGACGATCAGCGCGGGACGGTGCCGCGCGATCCGGTTGAACCCGTCGAGCTCCCGCTCGTAGGCCGCGTCCCCGGGCAGCAGGACCTCGCCCTTGAGCCGCGCCACGAGCCGGTCGATCGCCTCCTCGGTGAGTGAGGGAGCGAGTTCGCCCGGGACCGAGAAGGTCTGTTCGCCCGAGCCTGAGGGGATCCGCAGATTCTCTGCCACTGTCCCACGTCCTTTCCGCCGCACCTGCAACGTTCAGCAGTCTTTCTTTGCGGGCGGTCCGGCCCCATCCCTCGCAGCCAAGGGACTCGCGCCGTCGTCTCCCCCTCACTTGAGGGGGAGACAACGTTCGCCTCAGGCGTTTTCGCTCAGGCGTTTTCGCTCAGGCGCTCTTGCTCAAGCGCTCTTGCTCAAGCGCTCTTGCTCAAGCGCTCTTGCTCAAGCGCTGGCTGCGCGCGTGCGCCTCGCGCAGCGACGCGATCTCCTCCTCCAGAAGCGCGATCCGGTCCTCCGTACTCAACTCGCAGGCGGGCACGGCCGCTTCCTGACGGCGCGGCGCCGGAGCCGTCGGCTCCCGGTGCAGCAGATCGCCCAACGGCTCCTGCCCCGCCTCCCCGTCCAGAATGAGCTGCTCCAGTTCGCGCAGCCGGTCCCCCGGCTCTATCCCGAGCTCGTCCGTGAACCGGCGATGCGTGTCCCGGTACAGCGCCAGCGCCTCGGCCGTACGACCCGACCGGTACAGCGCCAGCATCAACTGCGCGCACAGCGTCTCCCTGAACGGGTACTGCGCCACGCTCAGCGCCAGCTCACCCAGCACCTGACGGTGGTGCCCGAGCTGGAGTTCGAGTTCGAAACGGCACTCGATCGCGGCGTAACGGTCCTCGTGATACTTCAGCGCCACCGTCTCCAGGAGCGGGCTGTCCAGCCCCTCCCCGATCGGCCCCCGCCACAGCCGCAACGCCTCCTGGAACCGCAAAGCCGTCGATTCCCCCGGTGAATCCCCGTCCTCCGCCCTGATCCGGGCGACCAGATTCTCGAAATGGTGCAAGTCCACGGCATCCTGCGGAACCCGCAGCCGATAGCCCGCCGCCTGGGTCTCGATCCGGGCCGGCGCCCTGGCCGCCGTCAGCTGCCGGCGCAGCCCGGACACGCAGATACGCACCTGGCTCCGCGCCGAGGCCGGCGGATTCTCACCCCAGATCGCCTCGATCAGCCGCTCCACCCCGACCACCCGGTTGGCCTCGATCAACAGCATGGTCAGCAGGATGCGCTGTCTGTTGCCCCCGAGAGCGATCTCCCCGCGCTCGCCATGGACGGCCAGCGCGCCGAGTACGAAGAACGAAAGGTGCGTCACCATGATTTCCCCCATCACAGATCACTTCACGTCGAATGCGTTCACGCAACTCCCGCGCGATGCAGTGCCCCCCGCACCGAGCGCTCCCCACAGGCCCCGTGGCCCGCGGACTACCAGCCGGGCAGGAACTTGAAGCCCCAACTCCCGGCGATCAGCAGCCGGTCATGGACCGCCTGCCCCAGTCGTGCCATCTCCTCGAGGGCCCGGGCGCCGCCCACGCCTCCGGCGTCGAACGCCCGCAGCCCCGAACGGTCCACCAGCTCCACCACCGCGACCTTCGCCCCGTCGTCGTCCGACGCCACGAACACGTCCAGCGGCTGCCCGTCGATCTCACCGCGGAACAGAGCGTCGGCGTTCGTGGTCGTGAACGCCTTGACCCACCGCACCCCCGGCGCGATGTCCGCCAACTGCTCGAGACCGTTCGGAACCGTGCCCGAGCAGCCGGGCACACTCATGTCCACCACCACCTTCCGCTCCAGCAGCGCCGCGCGGCTCCTCGCGACCCGCACCACATCGGTCCAGTCGAGTGCGAGCACCACCACGTCCGGCTTCAGGGCGGCGGCCACCGTGGTCGCGATGACCCGCCCCGAAGCACCCTCGGACGCCTCGGCGGCGGCCTTGCGGGCCTTTCCACTGCTGCGATCGGCCAACAGCGCCACTGCTCCCGCGAGGGCCGACCGCCTGGCGACCGCCCGGCCCATGGCTCCCGCTCCGATGATTCCAATCCGCATGATCGCCAGCCTCGCGCGGATTCGCCCCACTTCCCATCCCGCAACCAAGGGGGACTCGAACAACCGGCCACCCCCCTCAACTGAGGGGTTGGACCTCCACCGCCCGGATGCCACGATGCTTGGATGACCAGTTCGACTGCCACCCGCACCGAGATCGGCCGCAACGAACTGCTCGCGCGCGCCGCGAAGGCGACCGACGCCCTGAGCATGTTCGCCGAGGCGTCCGCCCAGCTCCGCAGACTGCTGCCGTACGACGCCGCCGTCTGGCGCGTCACCGACCCCGTCACCGGCATGATGACCGCCCCCATCCGCGCCGAGAACCTCGACGAGGGCGGCTGCGCCGTCTACTGGGAGAGCGAACTGTTCACCGAGAACGTGAACCTCTTCCGCGACCTCACCCAGGCCCCCGTCCCCGTCGCCGGACTGCGCCAGGCCACCGGCGACCTCCCCGCCCGCAGCACGCTCTACCAGGACTTCATGCGCCCCCGCGGCCTCCAGGACGAACTGCGCGCCGTCCTGCGCGTCGGCGGCCGCCCCCAGGGCCACATCAGCCTCTTCCGCGCCAAGGGCCGCGAGGCGTTCGGCACGGCCGAGACCAACCTGATCTCCGGACTGATCACCCCGCTCGCCAGGAAGCTCCGCTCCTTCTCCGAACCGCCCTCCCAGCCCGTCCCCGACGCCTCCCACGGCCCCGGCCTGCTGCTCTTCGACGTCACCGGCGCCCTGCTCTCGGCCAACGACGACGCC
Organism: Streptomyces vilmorinianum; assembly: GCF_005517195.1. NCBI lineage: Bacteria > Bacillati > Actinomycetota > Actinomycetes > Kitasatosporales > Streptomycetaceae > Streptomyces > Streptomyces vilmorinianum. The sequence goes on from NZ_CP040244.1 coordinate 7,278,659, forward strand.
CTCGCCCACCTGGAGGACCTCCCCCCGGGCCCCTCCGTCCCCTCCCCCATGGGCCTGCGGATCCCCGCCTGGGTCCAGTCGACCGCCATGCGCGCCCGCGCCATCGCCCAGGAACGCGACCGCGGCCAGGCCCGGGTCCGCATCCGCACCCGCACCGGCCGCTGGCTGGTGTGCCACGCCTCCTGCCTGCGCCAGGCCGACGGCACGCTCGGCGCCTCCGCCGTGGTGATCGAGCCGGCGAAGACCTCCGAGATCGTGCCCCTCATCGTCGACGCGTACGAACTGACCGACCGCGAGACCGAGGTCACCCAGTGCATCGCCCGCGGCCTGCCCACCGGCGAGATCGCCGAACAGCTGCACCTGTCCCCGCACACGGTCCGCGACCACATCAAGGCCGTCTTCGAGAAGGTCGGCGTCTCCAGCCGAGGCGAACTGGTCGGCAAGCTCTTCACCGAGTACTACGCACCCCTGACCGAGAAGGGCATCGTGCGCGTCACCACCGACTGAACGCCACGCCCGCCCACCGCGTCGCATAGCGCGACCAACCCCCACACAGCACAAACGCGTGGCGCGCCGAATGGCGTGATCCACACTTCCCCGCACCCGATGGTGCCAGGAAGTCGGGCGAACACTCACCCGTGCCGAGAGAAATGGCCGGTTACGGGCCAGTACGCGCCGAAACGCAACGGCCCCGGACCGAAGTCCGGGGCCGTGCGAGTCAGAGCGGATCGCAGCAGGTCAGCGCAGATCAGAGCAGGCTGTTGTACGTGCTGCCCGCGACGCCGCCCCAGCCGGTACCGAGCTTGGTACGGGAGGAGTACGGCGCCGCCGCGTTACCGGTGCCCTTGTACAGCCAGAACACCCCGGCACCGTCGCGCGCGACCAGGTCGGCACGGCCGTCGTCCGTGAGGTCACCCGGCGCCGTCAGGAGCGGGTAGATCCCCCAGCCGGTACCGACCTTCACACGCGCCGCGAACGGAGCCGCCGCGTTGCCCGTGCCCTTGTAAAGCCACAGCGCGCCGGACGTGTCACGGGCGAGGAGATCCGCCTTCTTGTCACCGGTGAAGTCACCCGTCCCGGTCAGCTGGTTGTAGATCTGCCAGCCGGCACCGATCCGCGTACGGGGCGCGAACGGCGCCGTGTTGCTGCCCGTGCCCTTGTACAGCCACAGCACACCGGCCGTGTCACGGGCGATCAGGTCCGCCTTGCCGTCGTTCGTCACATCGACGACGCCCGTCAGGGAGTTGTAGATCCCCCAGCCCGCACCGACCTTGGTACGCGGCGCCAGCGGCGCGTACTCCTCACCGGTCGTCCGGTAGTACCAGAGGACACCGGAACCGTCCCGGCCGACCACACCACTGCCCGTCGCCTGGACCGTGACCGGCGACAGCTTGGCGAGCGCGTTGTAGATCTGCCAGCCGCCGCCGACCGTCTCGACCCAGTCACGGAACGGCGCGGCCGCGTTGCCGGTGCCGTGGTGCCACTGCAGCAGGCCGTTCTTGTCCCGCGCGAGCATCGCGTGATGGGTCGGCACCGGACGCGAGCTCTGGATCGAGAAGGTGCTGCTCTTCTCCGGGTTGCCCGTGCCGAAGCTGTACACCTCGTACACGGCCTGGGCGTCGATCTTCCACGCGGCCGCCGAGGCGCCCGCCTTCAGCGTGTACGAGACGGTGACGTCGGCCGGCCCGCCCTCGCCCGGATCGACGTCGCAGTACACACCGCCGTACTCGATGTCGAGGCTGTGGTCGCACGTGGCGATGCCCGAATCGGTGGTGACCCCCGTGATGTCGACCTGGAGCTCACCCTCCTCCCAGTACCGCTGCCCCTCGGACGGCGCGAAGAAGACATCGAGCCGCCCCTTGTCCACCGCGTGCACGGTGACCGACTGGGTGACCTGGCCACCCGCCGGCAGCGCCGGGGTGTTCAGCGCCAGCGTGTTCTGCGCGACGTGCTCCAGCGACTTCACCGTCACCGTACGAGCGGCATGCCGACCGTCCTCGGCCACATTGGCGACCGTCTGCGCCTGCTTCACGGCCTGCGCCAGATCCGCACCACGTGGGGCGTAGACGACGCCGTAGTGCAGCGTGGTGCCGTGCGCGGCCGACGCGGCGGCCTCGACGTTGATCCCCGGGAAGGGGTTGTTCTCGTTGACGGGGCACGTGTACACCCCGACCACACCCGCCCGCGGCGCGCACGAGTCATAGACGTCCAGCGTCATCCCACCGGGCAGCCCCGCCTGCGTCCAGGCCGGATCGGTCAGCGGGGCCTTGCTCAGGGCATAGACGAGGGTTCCGTCAGCGGTCCCGTCGATGCTGGTCGGACTCAGCTCGGCCCAGCCCTCACCGGGCTGCAGCACCTGGTCCTCGATGGTGAACCCGTAGAACTCATCGGCGGCGACGGCCGGCCCGGCCGCCCCGGTGACGATCCCGGCCACCAGCAAGGCGGCCGTCCCCCCGAGAGCAACGATTCTTCGCACGAAATCAGTCCCCTGTGAACGAACGAAACAAGTAGGCACGCACACGGTCGTCCACCGCCACGGCCACGCCAGGCACAACACCCCCCGGGCGCGTCCGCAACGTACCCCACAAGATCACGCCACCGCGCCCGGATTCACCCACGACAGGTCCGGACGGTCAACTCCAGGGCAAACGAACAGCCCCGGGACAGCGCGACCGTCCCGGCCTCTGCCCACGCGCCGATCAACCCATGGGGACGCCGACTCATCCCGCCGCATCCCTCTCCGGAAACACCCCACTGACACGCACACCCCCGTAACGCACAAGTGTCCCGGACCTGAAGGGTCCGGGACACGAGATTGGTGGAGCCGCCTGTCGGAATCGAACCGACGACCTAAATATTACAAGTATTTCGCTCTGCCAACTGAGCTAAGGCGGCACTACCCGCGTCACTCACGGACGCGAGGCTCTCCCACTCTACACAGCACTGCGAACCGCCAGCCAAGAACTTCACGACCGCCGTAACCACCCGCCCAGACGTTCGTTGATCGGACTGAAGTGCAGTTCCGACTATCGGACAGCAAGGGGAGGGGCGATGGCGGAGCCGTCGGAGGAGGAGCCGGTACGTGTCGTCGGTGCCGAGGCCAAGCGCGTGAAGCGCGAGGCGCTGGGCATCGCCGATCGGCGCAAGCATCCGGCGCGCGCCGCGCTTCCGATGCAGCGCCGCGCGAAAGAGGCGGGCACGCAGCAGCGGGTCTACCGCTACCGCTTCTACCCCACGCCCGACCAGGCCGAGCAGCTGCTCCAGACCTTCGGTGCCTGCCGATGGGTCTACAACGAGGGGCTGGCTCTGCGGTCCGGTGCCTGGGAGCAGCACCGTGTCTCGGTCGGGTTCGCGGAGACATGCCGGGCTCTGACCGGGTGGAAGCGGGCCGAGGGGAGGGAGTGGTTACGGGAGGTGTCGTCGACGGTGTTGCAGCAGGCGTTGCGGCATCTGGACGGGGCGTTCTCTCGGTTCTTCAAGAAGTCGGCGAAGTACCCGAAGCGGAAGAGGAAGGGTCGGTCGCGGGATTCGGCGACGTACGTGCGGACCGGTTTTCGGTGGGTCGAGGATCCGGAGCGGCCGGGTACGGGTCTGGTGACGCTGGCGAAGCAGTCCGCGCCGCTGGATGTGCGGTGGTCGCGGCCTTTGCCGGCGGGTCAGGTGCCGGTGCGGTTGAACGTCACGCGGGATCGGGCGGGGCGGTTCTTCCTGTCGGTGTTGGTCGAGGAGCGGATCGAGCCTTTGCCGCCGGTGTTCCTTCCGGGCGGGTGCGAGCCGAAGGCGGTGGGACTGGATCTCGGTCTGGCGGCGCTGGTGACGTTGGACGACGGTTCGGTGCTTGAGCATCCACGTCTGTTGAAGAAGTACGGGGAGGAGTTGGCCCGCCGCCAACGGGCGATGCATCGGAAGAAGAAGGGGTCGAAGAACCGGGGGAAGGCCAGGGAGCGCATCGCGCGTCTGTACGCACTCATCGGCGATGTCCGCAGGGATCTGTTGGATCAGCTCACCACCCGCCTCGTGCGCGAGAACCAAGTGCTCGTGGTGGAGGACCTGCCCATCGCCAATCTGATGCGTCCGGCCGTCGGGAAAGGGCGCCGCCGGAAGGCGAAACTGAATCAGACGATCCGGGATGCGGCGTGGGGTGAGCTGCTGCGGCAGTTGCGCTACAAGTGCGAGTGGTACGGGCGGACGCTTGTGATCGTGGACCGGTTCTTTGCCTCGACGCGGCGATGTTCGGCCTGCCATGCGAAGGGGCCTCGGCTGGATGTATCAGTCCGGGAGTGGGTCTGTGGTGAGTGCGGTGTCGTGCACGGGAGGGACAAGAACGCGGCGGTGAACCTCCGAGACGAGGGGATGCGGCTGTACTGGCTTGTGGCGGCCGCGCTGCCACCGGGCAAACCGACACCTTCGATGATCCGCGCGTCGGCGCTGCCCGACGCCGTCTTGGCCGCGTAGGACGGACGTGCTGTACGGACCGACGGGCCGTCGGCCGGAATGCCTGTGGAGCTCGCGTAAGACCGGCCTGGTGTGGCCCTCAGGGTCGTGCTGGATCGGCAATGGGTGTTGAAGCAGGAAGCGTCACGTGCATGGCAGGGCCTAAAATCCCGCGCTCTGCCTCACGGGGCGCCAGGTCAAAAGTGCGGCGCTCGGCCTCGCGCCGAGCCCCGTCGAAAATCTCACCGCCGCCAGCTGCTGACAGATCGGACATCGCCAAGGTAGCGTCACGGGGAGTTCGCTCCGGTGGACTAGACCCATCCTTCCTTTACAACGGATCGTCCGGCACGTTCCTGCCGGTGAAGGGACACATCGCCATGGCTTCTGTCACGTTCGACAAGGCGACCCGGCTCTACCCGGGTTCCGACAAGCCCGCCGTCGACCAGCTCGAGATCGAGATCGAGGACGGCGAGTTCCTCGTCCTCGTCGGCCCGTCCGGCTGCGGCAAGTCGACCTCCCTGCGCATGCTCGCCGGTCTGGAGGACGTCAACGGCGGCTCCATCCGCATCGGTGACCGCGACGTCACGCACCTGCCGCCGAAGGACCGGGACATCGCCATGGTGTTCCAGAACTACGCGCTGTACCCGCACATGACCGTCGCCGACAACATGGGCTTCGCGCTCAAGATCGCCGGCGTCAACAAGAGCGAGATCCGGGCCAAGGTCGAAGAGGCCGCGAAGATCCTCGACCTCACCCCGTACCTGGACCGCAAGCCGAAGGCGCTCTCCGGTGGTCAGCGGCAGCGTGTCGCGATGGGGCGCGCGATCGTGCGTGAGCCCCAGGTGTTCCTCATGGACGAGCCGCTGTCGAACCTCGACGCCAAGCTCCGTGTCTCCACGCGTACGCAGATCGCGAGCCTCCAGCGCCGTCTCGGCATCACGACGGTGTACGTCACCCACGACCAGGTCGAGGCCCTCACCATGGGCGACCGCGTCGCCGTGCTGAAGGACGGTCTGCTCCAGCAGGTCGACTCGCCGCGCAACATGTACGACCGCCCGGCCAACCTCTTCGTCGCCGGCTTCATCGGCTCCCCGGCCATGAACCTGGTCGAGGTGCCGATCACCGACGGTGGCGTGCGGTTCGGCAACAGCGTGGTCCCGGTCTCCCGTGACGCGCTCTCCGCCGCCTCCGCCAAGGGCGACACGACCGTCACGGTCGGTATCCGCCCCGAGCACTTCGATGTGTCGGGCGCCACCGGCAAGGAGGGCCTGGCCGTCTCCGTGAACGTCGTCGAGGAGCTCGGCGCCGACGGTTACGTCTACGGCTCCACGCACGTCGGCGGCGCGGACAAGGATCTGGTCGTCCGTGTCGGCGGCCGTGCCGTCCCGGAGAAGGGCTCCACGCTGCACGTGGTGCCGCGCCCGGACGAGCTGCACGTCTTCTCGACCTCGACGGGTGAGCGTCTCTCCGGCTGACCCCGCGGCGACCATACGGCCCCGCATCTGTTGCAGATGCGGGGCCGTTCGCCTATGTCGATAAATACCCCGGCACAACCGCCAATTCGGACAGTGTCGTCAACACGGGATTCGAAAAGCCGCCTCGAACCATCCCTCGCGAGAGTGACTAAATGTCGCCATATCTTCACTGACCGCTACGCTCACCTGCGTGACGCACACTGCCCGCCGAATCGGCCGCTCTCTCGCTCTCGTCCTGCCCGTCGTCCTGGTGCTCTCCGGAACGCTCGCGGTGTCCGCCGTTCCGTGGGCCGGCCAGGGCTCCGGGACCCAGATGCTCACCGCATCCTCGGAGGACGTCTCCGTCCCCGCCAAGTCCCGTGCCCCGCAGGATATTCTGCGCGACCGGCTCCTCGCAGAACTTCAGGAGAAGGACCCCGGAACGGCTCTGACGCACCTCCAGCGCGAGGTCGAGAACAGCCCGTCGCTCGCCAAGCACTGCATGTCCATCGCCCGCGCGCTGGGCAAGGCCGCCGTCCGCTACTACGGCCCCACCCGCGCCCAGTCCTACTCCCGCCCGGTCTGCGACACCTCGTTCGCGACCGGTGTCATGTACGCGAGCTGACCCCCGCCACGCCGATCAGCTCTCTCGCGGGGTACGCATATCGTTCGCGGTATGGATACCTCTCCGACGCAAGCCGTGGTCCTGGCGGGCGGCCAGGGCTCGCGCCTGCGCCCGTACACCGACGACCGCCCCAAGCCGATGGTCGAGATCCCGGGCACCGGGACCCCGATCATCGGCCATCAGCTTTCCTGGCTCGCCTCCGAGGGCGTGACGGATGCCGTCGTGTCCTGTGGCCATCTCGCCGAGGTGCTCCAGGAGTGGCTCGCGGACGCCGATCTGCCGCTCCGTGTGACGACCGTCGTCGAGTCGGAGCCGCTGGGCCGTGGCGGCGGCCTCAAGTACGCCGCCGCGCATCTGCCTGAGCCCGGGCAGCCCTGGTACGCCACCAACGGCGACATCTGGACCCGCTTCTCCCTGCGTGAGATGGCCGAGTTCCACGCCGAGCGGGACGCCACCGCCACGCTCGCTCTCGCCCGCCCCCGGATCCCGTGGGGCGCCGTCGAGACCGACACCTTCGGGCACATCACCGACTTCATCGAGTCGCCGCCGTCGCCGTATCTCATCAACGCGGGCGTGTACGTCTTCTCCGCCGCGTTCACGGAGCTTCTCCCCGACCGGGGCGACCACGAGCGCACCACGTTCCCCCGGCTGGCCCGCGAGCGCCGTCTGGCGGGCTTCCCGCTGCCCCAGGGGGCCTACTGGCGGGCTATCGACACCGCGAAGGACCTGACCGAGGCCGCGAAGGAGCTGGCCTCTCAGGGGACCTGAGAGCCGTTTCACGTACGGCCTCGCGTACCGCTTCACGCACAGAGAAGGGCGGCACCGCATGCGCGCGGTGCCGCCCTTCTCGTACGAGCCCGTACGTCAGCCCAGCAGGTGTCAGCCCAGCAGGCCGCCGATCGGGTTCCGGTTGCCGCCCGTCGTCGACTCGTCCGTGGGGGCGTCGGAGCCACTGGTCCCGCCCGTGCTGGTCGGTCCCGAGCTGGTGGTCGGCGGGGGCGCGGGCCGGGACTGGGTCGGGGTGCGGCTGCTGCCCGTGCCCTGGGTCGCCGTGGGCCGGCTCTCCTCGATCCGGCCGGTCTCCCGTGCGGTCTCGCGCGGCTCGGCCGTCTCCTCGTCCTCGCGCTCGCCGCTCGCCCCGGCCGTCTCCGACGGCTTGGGGGTCTTGGAGGCGGTACGGGAGGGGCTGCTCGTGCCGGGCTCCTGCGGGAGCGGCCGGCCGGGCAGGTGGTTGATCGGGTCGTCGTTCGGACCGGGCACGGTGACCATCTCCGTGGACCGTACGGCTCCGCCGAGCACCGAGCCGGTGAGGAGCGTGAGGCCGACGACGACGGAGGCGAGGAGCGTCCCGCGGCGCAGGACGCGGCGGCGGAGCTGCCAGAGTTCGGAGCGGGGTCCGAGGGTGCGCCAGGCTTCGCCGGCGAGGCGGCTGTCGAGGGAGTAGACGGGGGCGCCGGCGATGATCAGCGGGGACCAGGCGGCGAGGAAGATGATGTCGGCGGAGTCGTAGACCGGGACGGTCTTCCAGCTGACGGTGAGGATCAGGGCGGCCGAGAGCAGGGCGCCGATGACGGCGGCGACGCGCTGCCAGAGTCCGAAGACGGTGAGGACGCCGACGACGACCTGGAGGAAGGCGACGGTCAGTCCGGCGCCGACGGGGTGCTGGAGGGCGAAGTCGCGGAGCGGCTCGGCGAGCGCCCAGGGGTGGAGCGAGTTGAGCCACTTGACCATGGAGCCGCGTTCGCCGCCGTCGAAGTAGACGGGGTCGCAGAGCTTGCCCATGCCGGCGTAGATGGAGATGAAGCCGAGGAAGACGCGGAGCGGGAGGAGCACCACGCCGAGGTTCATCCGGCGGCCGGGATAGTAGGCGTGCCGGACCGGGTCGGCGCCGTGGCGGTGCGGGCGGGCGTGGTCCCCGTCGCCGTCCTGGGCGGCGAGGTCGTCGTACGTCACCTCCTCCGGGAGGTCGTACGCGCCTTCGGCCCGCCGCATCGGGGGCAGGAGCGGGGGCCCGTCGCCGACGACGGGGGTCGGCATGGTGTCGTCGATGCGCGGGATGGCCTGGGTGACTCCGGCGTCCAGCGGTTCCAGCGTCGAGACGGAGGACTCGCGTACGGCCTGGAGCAGTCCGGTGGCGCCGGGGTCGCCGGGCGCGGACCGTCCGGTCCAGACGACGGGGCGGCGGCGGCCCGCTGCCGCGCCCGCCGGTGTCCCCAGGGGGGAGAGCCTGGGGGCGGCGAACTTGGGCTGCTGCGCCGGCGCGAGCCGCACACGGAAGCTGGCGTGGTTCACGATGACCTGCGCGGGATCGGAATCCACTTTGACCATGCTCAGCGCGGGCTGATCGTCGAACCCCGGCCGGGGCGTTCTGGTGTCCACACTCATCTAACCGAGTGACGCGGGGTTAGGACACTGCTTGACAGGACTCGAAATGTCCGAGACCCGTCAAGATCGCCGGGGGTACGGGAAAGGGCCCAGCTCAGCGAGGTGGGCCCTGTTCCATGGCGGTGCCGGTGCGGTGCCGGTGCGGTGCCGGTGCGGTGCCGGTGGGTCAGTGGGCGCGGCGCCGGGCGACCTCGTAGAGGACGATTCCGGCGGCGACGCCGGCGTTCAGCGACTCGGCGCCACCGGGCATCGAGATGCGCACGCGGTAGTCGCAGGTCTCGCCGACGAGGCGGCCGAGGCCCTTGCCCTCGCTGCCGATGACGATGACGACCGGGCCGTCGAGCGCCTCGAGGTCCTCGACGGTGTGCTCGCCGTCGGCGGCGAGGCCGACGACGGTGAGGCCCTCCTTCTGGAAGCCCTCCAGGGCCCGGGTCAGGTTGGTGACGCGGGAGACCGGGGTGCGGGCGGCGGTGCCGGCCGAGGACTTCCAGGCGCCGGCGGTCATGCCGGCCGCGCGGCGCTCGGGGACGACGACGCCGTGGCCGCCGAAGGCGGAGACGGAGCGGACGATCGCGCCGAGGTTGCGGGGGTCGGTGACGCCGTCGAGGGCGACGATCAGCGGGTCCTCGTGGGCGTCGTAGGCGGCCGCGGTGAGGTCCTCGGGGTGCGCGTACTCGTACGGCGGGACCTGGAGGACGAGGCCCTGGTGGTTCAGGCCGTTCGTCATCCGGTCGAGCTCCTGGCGCGGGGCTTCCATCAGGTTGATGTTGCCGCGCTCGCCGGCGAGCTTGAGGACGTCGCGGACGCGCTCGTCGTTGTCGATGAACTGCTGGACGTAGAGCGTGGTCGCGGGGACGCCGTCGCGCAGGGCCTCGAAGACCGGGTTGCGGCCGACGACCATCTCCGAGGTGCCCTTGGGGCCGCCGCGGCGCGGGGCGGGGCGGCGGGCGGCGGCGTGCTTGGCCTGGGCGTTGGCGATGCGGTTCTTCTTGTGGCCCTTGCGGGCGGAGGCGGGCGGCGTGGGGCCCTTGCCCTCGAGGCCCTTGCGCCGCTGGCCACCGCTGCCGACCGTCGCGCCCTTCTTGTTGGACGTGCGGCGGTTCCTGCGCTGGCTGTTCCCGGCCATGACTACCTAATCCTCGGTGTTGCGTACATAGGTCTGTAAGTGAAGTGTGCCGCCCGGCTGCCCGAGCGGCACACCCGAGCGGCACATCAGTGGCGCCTCAGCGCGCGCCCAGCGTCCAGCGGGGGCCGTCGGGGCCGTCCTCGATGGCGAGGCCGGACTGGGTGAGCTGGTCGCGGATCGCGTCCGCGGTCGCCCAGTCCTTGCGCTCGCGCGCCGACTCGCGCTGCTGGAGCACGAGCCGTACGAGGGTGTCGACGACGCCGTGGAGTTCCTCGCCGCGGTCGGTCTCCTCGGCCCAGTGCGGGTCGAGGGGGTCCAGGCCGAGGACGCCGAGCATGGCGCGGACCTCGGCGAGGCGGGCGATGGCCTCGTCCTTGTCGTCGGCGGCCAGCGCGCTGTTGCCCTGGCGTACGGCGGTGTGGATGATCGCGAGCGCCTGCGGGACGCCCAGGTCGTCGTCCATGGCCTCGGCGAAGGCGAGCGGCACCTCGGGGGCGGGCGGGACGGGCTTGCCGGCCTTCTCCGTGACGCGCTGGACGAAGCCCTCGATGCGCGCGAACGCGGACTCGGCCTCGCGCAGGGACTCCTCGCTGTACTCGATCATCGAGCGGTAGTGCGGGGTGCCCAGGTAGTAGCGCAGGACGATGGGGCGCCAGTTCTTGACCATCTCGGAGACGAGCACCGAGTTGCCGAGCGACTTGGACATCTTCTCGCCGCTCATGGTGACCCAGGCGTTGTGCACCCAGTACGAGGCGAAGTCGTCGCCGTAGGCCTTGGCCTGGGCGATCTCGTTCTCGTGGTGGGGGAAGATCAGGTCGAGGCCGCCGCCGTGGATGTCGAAGGCGGCGCCCAGGTACTTGTGGGCCATGGCCGAGCACTCCAGGTGCCAGCCGGGTCGGCCGCGGCCCCACGGGGTCTCCCAGTCGGGCTCGCCGGGCTTGGACGCCTTCCACATGGCGAAGTCGCGCGGGTCGCGCTTGCCGGTGATGCCTTCCTCGGCGGGCTGGCGCAGGTCGTCGATGTCCTGGTTGGACAGCGCCAGATAGCCGGGGAAGGAGCGCACGTCGAAGTAGACGCTGCCGTCGGCCTCGTAGGCGTGGCCGCGCTCGATGAGGCCGCGCATCATCTCGACCATCTCGGTGACATGGCCGGTGGCGCGGGGCTCGTAGGTGGGCGGGAGGCAACCGAGGGCGTGGTAGCCGTCGTTGAAGGCGCGCTCGTTGTCGTAGCCGATGGACCACCAGGGGCGGCCCTGCTCGGCGCCCTTCCTGATGATCTTGTCGTCGATGTCGGTGACGTTGCGGATGAACGTGACGTCGTAGCCGCGGTACTCGAACCAGCGGCGCATGATGTCGAAGTTGAGCCCCGAGCGGATGTGGCCGATGTGCGGGGCGGCCTGCACGGTGGCACCACACAGGTAGATCGAGACGCAGCCCGGCGTGAGCGGGGTGAAGTCACGGATCTGCCGGGCGCTGGTGTCGTACAGGCGAATAGTCACCACTCCAGGGTAGTGGGCGTGTGGTAGTGCCCCGCGACCGATTGCGGGTCGCGGGGGCACTTTTTCGGGGCCTTCTACGGCTGTACGCGGACGACCAGCGCCGTCGCGATCGCGGCGAGGCCCTCGGCGCGGCCGGTGAGGCCGAGTCCGTCGGTCGTGGTGCCGGAGACGGAGACGGGGGCTCCGACGGCCGCGCTGAGCGCCTTCTGTGCCTCGTCGCGACGCTTGCCGACCTTGGGGCGGACGCCGATGACCTGCACGGCGACGTTGCCGATCTCGTACCCCTCGGCCCGGACGATCCGGGCGGCCTCGGCGAGCAGGGTGACGCCGGAGGCGCCGGACCACTCGGGGCGGGAGGTGCCGAAGTGGGCGCCGAGGTCGCCGATTCCGGCGGCGGAGAAGAGGGCGTCGCAGGCGGCGTGGGCGGCGACGTCGCCGTCGGAGTGCCCGGCGAGTCCGTACCCGTCGCTCTCGGAGTCCTCCCAGAGGAGTCCCGCGCACCAGAGTTCGCGGCCGCGCTCGAAGGCGTGGACGTCGGTGCCGATGCCGGTACGGGGCAGGTTCAGGTTCGGGTTCGGGTTCAGGTTCGGGTTCGGGTTCAGCGGCTCAGAAGCCATCGTTGGCCCTCCTGCGGGCGAGTACGGCCTCGGCCAGGACGAGATCGAGGGGGCGGGTGACCTTGAACGCCTCCTCGTGGCCGGGCACGACGACGACGGGTGCGCCGAGGCGCTCGACCATGCCGGCGTCGTCGGTGGCGCCGTCACCGGTGAGGGCGACGGTCGCGTGCGCGTTGACGAGGGTGTCGTAGTCGAAGCCCTGCGGGGTCTGGACGGCGCGCAGCCGGGAGCGCTCGGGGGTGGCGACGACGCTCTCGGGGTCGCCCTTCTTCTCCGCGGGCTCGACCTCCTTGACGGTGTCGGCGACCGGCAGGGCGGGGACGACGGCGACGGCACCGTCCCGGACCGCCTCGATGACGGCGTCGACGGTGTCGACGGGGACGAGCGGGCGGGCCGCGTCGTGGACGAGGACGGTGGTGACGCCCTCGGGCAGGGCTTCGAGGCCGAGCCGTACGGACTCCTGGCGGGTGTCGCCGCCGGGGACCACGAGGTAGTCGGTGCGCTCGGGCAGCGCGTGCGCGTCGAGGAGGTTCTTGACCTCGGCGGCGCCGTCGGAGGGCGCGACCACGACGACGAGGGAGACGGCACGGGAGGCGGCCATCGCCCGGACGGCGTGGATGAGCATGGGGGTGCCGTTCAGCGCGCGGAGCGCCTTGGGGGCGCCCGGGCCGAGCCGTACGCCCCGGCCGGCCGCGGGGATCACCGCGGCGGTGCGCGCGGGACGCGTTTCGTCTGTCATCGGTTGCACTCCGGCAGGTTTGTTTCCTCGGCGGACATGGGTATGGCCTCACCGTGCCGGACGCGACGCCTTGACCGGGCCCTTTCCGTGACGACGGTCGGGGCGTTCCGCGCGGCACAGGTGATGTGACGCAAGGAGTACGCGAGGGACGCGAGGGGGCAGAGGTACGGGAGTTTCGTGGACGGACGCGTCACGAGACGGACAGCACATCACGAGACGGACATGCCGCAGCGCCCGGCGACAGCGCTGTAGGTTCACAGCACGTCATCGGGCACCGCGGCATCGCTTCGCTTCAGGACGCGAGGACCTCGTCGAGGAGGGCCTCGGCCTTGTCCTCGTTCGTGTTCTCCGCGAGGGCGAGCTCGCTCACCAGAATCTGCCGAGCCTTGGCGAGCATGCGCTTCTCACCTGCGGAGAGTCCGCGCTCGCGCTCCCGGCGCCAGAGGTCACGGACCACTTCGGCGACCTTGATGACATCGCCGGAGGCGAGCTTCTCGAGGTTTGCCTTGTAGCGCCGGGACCAGTTCGTCGGCTCTTCGGCGTACGGCGCACGCAGCACCTCGAAGACCCGGTCCAGCCCATCCTGACCGACCACATCGCGAACACCGACGAACTCTGCATTGTCCGCCGGCACACGAACCGTCAGGTCGCCCTGAGCGACCTTGAGCACCAAGTAGGTCTTGTCCACGCCTTTGATCTGGCGAGTTTCGATGGCCTCGATCAGCGCGGCCCCGTGATGGGGATAGACCACGGTGTCGCCAACCTTGAACGTCATGTGACAGGTACCCCTTCCGTGGCTATCCAGGGTAACACGGATACGGCTTCTTCTGAATGGCGTTTTCGCAGGTCAGGGCATATCTCGGGGCTTGACAACAGCGACGCGAACGTGCTGCGGAAGGCTTCCGGGGGGCGGTATCCGCAGGTCGGAGCGGCTGCACGGACGGAGAGAAACGCGCACGTTACACACGTCCGGAGGGCTCCACAGGAGGGGCGATGTCCCGTTTTGTCGGGTTCAGGACGTGCATCCCACCGTACTCCGTTCGAGGATCGCTCACTCGTACGGATGCATCCCGGACCGATTCCCGAATTGATCACCCGGTGCTCGGAGCGGTTTTTTCCGCGGGGCGGGCCGCGGAATGCGCGGACGGCCGCCGAATTGATCAAGGCGGTTATGTGAACGGCAGGTCAATACGCTGCGATCCGGCCATCCCTGAGCCGATCGCGGCGCATGTCGCGGCGCTTGTCGCGGTCCGTGTCGCGGTCCGTGTCGCGGAGGCCGTCCGGGCGGCTGTCACGGAGACGGCGGCGAGCGCCGGGTGCGCGAAGGGGCGGGTCGGGTGCGGGACGGAGAGGGTGGCTCGGTAACCTAAGCGCGCTGACGCACCTTTAGCTCGTCCTTAGCCGGTTGTTCCTGAGCTCGACCGCAGCCGGCTCGTCCTTAGCCCGTCCGTACGTCCTAGGAGTTGCCGCCGCCGTGAGCCGCAGCCTTCGACGCGGCGCCCTCGCCGCCGCCGCCATCGTGATCTCGATCGCCTCGCTGTCCGCCTGTGGCGCGGGCAACGACGCGCAGACGCTCGGCGTGCGGCCGGACAACGCCGCCGTCACCGTGGACGATGTCAAGATCCAGAACGCCCTCGTGATCACCCAGCCGACCGCCGGCGCCCCCGGCCCGGCCGTCGTCTCCGCGACGGTGTTCAACACCGGCACCACGCCGCAGACGCTCGACTCGATCACCCTGGGCGGCTCCGCCGCGCCGGTGAAGCTCACGGCGGCCGAGGGTTCGGGTGCGATCACCATCCCCGCGGGCGGCTCGGTCGTCATCGGCGGCCAGGGCAACGCCACCGCCACGATCGAGAACGGCCACGAGGCCGTGAAGAACGGCGGGGTCCAGGAGCTCGTCTTCAAGCTGAGCAAGACCGGCGACGTGAGCCTGCAGGCGTTCGTCGTCCCGGCGGCCAGCTACTTCAAGGACTTCGGCCCGACCGAGATCCCTGCGCCCCCGTCCGCCAAGCCGACGGTGACCCCGACCGGCACCGCGACCGCGACCGAGGCGGCGGGCCACGGCGCCGAGGCCGGCTCCTCGGCCTCCCCGACGGGCGACGCCGGCCACTGACGCACGCGCACCATGCGAAGGGGCGCCCCCGCCGGAGTGATCCGGTGGGGGCGCCCCTTCGCGTGTGTGCGGTCCTACGGCCGGTACGGTCGGCCTGCCGGCCGTACCGAGCTCGGGCCGGTTTACGGCTCGAACTTGTAGCCCAGGCCCCGGACGGTCACCAGGTACCGCGGCGCGCCCGGGTCCGGCTCGATCTTCGCCCGCAGGCGCTTGACGTGGACGTCGAGGGTCTTGGTGTCGCCCACGTAGTCCGCGCCCCAGACGCGGTCGATCAGCTGCATACGGGTCAGGACGCGGCCCGCGTTCCTGAGCAGCATCTCCAGGAGGTCGAACTCCTTCAGGGGGAGGTCGACCTTGCCGCCGGAGACCGTGACGACGTGGCGGTCCACGTCCATGCGGACCGGGCCGGCCTCCAGGGCCGCGGGGGTGACCTCCTCCGGCTCGCCGCGGCGGCGCAGGACCGCGCGGATGCGGGCGACCAGCTCCCGCGAGGAGAAGGGCTTCGTCACGTAGTCGTCGGCTCCTATTTCCAGCCCGACGACCTTGTCGATCTCGCTGTCCTTGGCGGTCACCATGATCACCGGAACGTTCGAGCGGCCGCGCAACTGGCGGCACACCTCGGTACCGGGCAGGCCGGGCAGCATCAGGTCGAGGAGGACGAGATCCGCTCCGTTGCGCTCGAACTCGTCGAGGCCGTCGGGCCCGGTCGCGGCGACCGCGACCTCGAAGCCTTCCTTGCGGAGCATGTACGACAGGGCGTCGCTGAAGGATTCCTCATCCTCGACGACGAGCACTCGGGTCACGGAAGGACCTCCGGGGCAGTGAGCGGTTCGGTCATGAGATCGGGGGTGGGGGAGGTGGAGTCGGAGTCGGATGATCGCCGGTCCCGTGCGGCGCCCGCCTCGGGCAGCCGCAGGGTGAAGGTGGAGCCCTGGCCTTCGGTGCTCCAGACCGTGACCTCCCCGCCGTGCGAGGCGGCCACGTGCTTGACGATGGCCAGGCCGAGCCCCGTACCTCCGGTGGCGCGGGAGCGGGCCGGGTCGACGCGGTAGAAGCGCTCGAAGATGCGCTCCTTGTCCTTGTCGGGGATGCCGATGCCCTGGTCGGTGACCGCTATCTCGATGAGATCGCCGCCGGGCGCGGTGATCTTCCGGGCGGCGATGCCGACGCGGGTGTGGGCGGGTGAGTAGTTGACGGCGTTCTCGACGAGGTTGCCGAGCGCGGCGGCGAGCTGGCCCCGGCTGCCCCAGACGCGCAGGTCCGCGGTCCCGCCCTCCCGTCGCCCGGCATCGCCCTGCTCGAGCCCTTCGGGCGCGGATACGTTCGAGACCATGGTGATCTGCTTGGTGGACGCGGTGTGCCGGGAGCGGTCGATCGCCTCGGCGACCAGCTCGTCCACCCGTACGGGCTCGGAGTCCTCCAGCGGGTCGTCGTTCTGCACCCGGGAGAGGTCGATGAGCTCCTGGACGAGATTGGTCAGCCGGGTCGCCTCAATCTGCATCCGGCCGGCGAAGCGGGTGACCGCCTCGGGGTCGTCCGAGGCGTCCATGACGGCTTCGGAGAGCAGGGAGAGCGCGCCCACGGGCGTCTTGAGCTCGTGACTCACGTTGGCGACGAAGTCGCGCCGTACCGCTTCGATACGGCGGGCCTCGGTCAGGTCCTCGACCAGGAGGAGCACCAGGCGGGAGCCGAGCGGGGCCACGCGGGCGGAGACGGCGAGGGCCTCGCCGCGTCCGGTGCCGCGCCGGGGCAGGTCCAGCTCGACCTGTCGTATCTCTCCGTCGCGGCGGGTGTCGCGGGCCATGTTGAGCATGGGCTCGACGGCCAGCTTTCCGCCGCGGACCAGGCCGAGGGCGTACGCCGCCGAGCTGGCCTTGACCACCGAGTCGCTCTCGTCGAGGACGACCGCGGAGGAGCGCAGCACGGACAGCACGGTGTCGACGCCGGGCGGGAGCACGGCGTCGGTGTGCAGGGAGGTCCGGGTGGGTCGCGCCTGGTCGCGCTCGCTCCAGCGGAACGCCAGCATGGCGATCACGCCGGTGCACACCCCGGCGATCGCGGCCAATGCGGCGACCGCCGCGTTCACGTCCATGCCATCCAGGTTATGCGGGGCGACGGACACTCTCCCAGCCGTCCGAGTGGCTGCTCGAACAGTCGTCGCCCAGAGTTCACCGTGGGGACGGTGGTGGTTCATTTGGCCTGTTCGCAGGGCTGACGCGTGTCGCCCAGAGTTCACTCAGGGGAAAGGGTTGATTCATGTGGGGTGGAGGCGCCTGACTTGTAGGGGGCCGAACGTGGGAGCGTGGGGGGTCCGAGCCCCACCTGGACCCCGGACGTCTGTGAGAGAGGGACATCGATGCGGGACGCGTACCACGAGGAACTTGACTCGATCGGCGAGGGCCTGGTCGAGATGGCCCGCCTTGTCGGGTCGGCGATCGGGCGCGCCACGACGGCGATGCTCGACGCCGATCTGAAGCTCGCGGAGAGTGTGATCGCCGCGGATCAGAAGGTCGACGATCTGCAGCACGACCTGGAGGCCCGTGCGATAGCGCTGCTCGCGCGCCAGCAGCCGGTGGCGACGGACCTGCGGATCGTGGTGACCTCGCTGCGGATGTCGGCCGACCTGGAGCGCTCCGGCGACCTGGCGCAGCACGTGGCGAAGCTGGCGCGGCTGCGGTTCCCCGACACCGCGGTGCCGCGGGACCTGCACGCGACGATCCTGGAGATGGGTCAGCTGGCGCAGCGCCTGATGGCGAAGGCGGCGGAGGTCATCATCACGAAGGACGTCGATCTGGCGCTGCAGCTGGAGCAGGACGACGACGAGATGGACCTGCTGCACCGGACGCTGTTCCAGCACCTGATGGACGACCGCTGGAAGCACGGCATCGAGACGGCGGTCGACGTGACGCTGCTCGGCCGCTACTACGAGCGGTTCGCGGACCACGCGGTGTCGGTGGCCAAGCGCGTCGTGTACCTGGTGACGGGCGAGCACGCGGACGAGCTGCAGCAGGCGGACGCGCCGGTCGAGGGCGCGTAGCCCCCGGGCATGGGCGGGCGGTGGTCGCGACGTTCGCACTCCTGTGCGCCGTTGATGCGCCCGGTGGGATGGGCATGCAATGGGGAGAGGCGACGTACGCCTTCGAGGAGGGACCCCATGGCCGAATCCGCCACCACCGACCCCCAGCCCCTGCAGGAGACTCCGCGCGACGCGGTCTTCCTGCCCGTCCTCGGCGCCTGCGGGTGCGGCTCGGGCTGCGGCTGCGGCTGCCAGTCCGGCGGACCGTGCCAGTGCGGGGGCTGCTCCGGCTAGCCGCGCGATCGGTGGGCCCCGCCCGGTTTCCGGGCGGGGCCCTCTCGTCTCACATCACCCGCCGCAGGCGCCGCAGGTCACGGGCCCACAGGTCACATCACGTCACATCACGTCACAGGTCGAGCACGCCGACCGTCTGGCGGCCGCTCGTCTCGCCCGTCTCGAAGAAGCCGAGCCTGCGGTAGAAGTCGCCGGGGCCGTTCTCGCCGGGCTCCCAGCTCACGTACATCCGGTTCTTCCCGCGCCCGCGCAACTCGTCCCGTACGGCGTCGACGGCGAAGCGCCCGTACCCGCGCCCCTGGTGGCCTGCGGCGATGTTCAGCCGCCACAGTCCGCTGCGCCGGCCCTCGGGGTCGTTCCCGGTGCCCCACCGGATGTCGAGGAAGGCCATCAGGAAACCGACCGGCTCGTCCCCGTCGAGGATCAGCCGCGGCCAGGCGGTGTCGCCGTAGGCGTACGCCTCCGCCAGCGACGTCGCGACCGGGGCGACGTTCTTCTCCTGGTGGGGATGGACGTTCAGCGCGAGCGCGGCGTCCACGTTCTCGGGGGTGATCTTCTCCAGTCGGAGCGTCGAAGGCATGCGGCGGAGGCTAGTGATCGCGTGCGATCTCCGCTCGCGATTTTCCCGGCGCTACCGGCCGGTTCGTCAACTCCACCACAATTGCCGGATTTTCTTGACAGTGAGGTTTAGCACGAGAAGCCTGGTTTGCGAGTGTTGCACTCGAGGATTCGAGGCAGTGATGACCAGAAAACTGACGACGAAGAGGATCGGCGCGGCAGTGGCCGCGGCGGCCGCGGCCTGCGCACTGGGTCTCGGCACGGCCGGAACCGCCGTCGCCGGTGGGATCAACCCGGTGCCTGTCAGCTGCACGAACGAGGGCGGCAATGAGCCTGGCGGCCAGCAGCCGGAATGTAAGGGCAAGGCACACACGCAGGAGACCGAGAACCAGAACAAGCCGGGCCACGCTCCGCCTGGACAGAACAAGTGAGGTGAGCTGACGAGACGCCCGTCAATCTCCCAGCACAGTCGAGCCCCCTCCCAGGAGTCCCAAGGGCTGGGGGCTCCGCGCGGGAGCCGTACGCGAGCCGTCCCCGAGCCGCCCCCAAGCCGCCCCGAGCCGCCCCGAGGCGTACGCCTCGCCGTACGCGGTAACTGCGCAGCACGTTGGCCGGATCTCGTCCGTACGTGATCGCATATGCCCCGATCCCCTTACGGATGCGCGCTCTTCTGAGAGACTTCACACCCGCTGACACCCGCACCACAGCGAGTGGTTGCTCCACTTCATCCGGGGGGACTCCATGGAAATCCAACTCGCCGATCTGCTCACGTCGCTGCGCTCGGAAATCGGCCGGGCCCGCCTCGAAGCAGCCGGCCAGGACGTGCGCTTCCGGATCGACTCCATCGACCTGGAGCTTCAGGTCGCGGTCGAGAAGACGGCCGAGGCCAACGCCGGTATGCGCTTCTGGGTGGTCTCGCTCGGCGCCAAGGGCGCCGCCAAGTCGGCGGAGACCCACACGGTCAAGATCAGCCTGACTGCCGAGACGGACACCGGTGCGCCGGTCCTCACCGGCGATGACGTCTCGGACCTCTTCTCCTCGAACTGACCGCTGGGTGAGCCCGATGGACAAGAACCGGGTGGCCCAGGTCTTCGTCAGGCACGCGAACGGGATCGAGTTCGGATCGGGCTACCGGATCAGTACGAGGCTGATCCTGACGGTGGCTCATCTCCTCGACTCCCGTGACCACGACTGCACGGTGATGCTCGGCCGTCGTAAGGACGCGTTTCCCGCCACACCCGTGTGGCGGGCGAACGGGCAGGATCTGGCGCTGCTGGCCCTCGACGCTCCGCCGCCGGACCTGGAGCCGGCGCCGGGTGTCGCCCTCGGCAGCCTGCCGGACGCGGTGGGCAGAGTGCCGTTCGCCGGTATCGGCTTCCCGGCGTTCGCGAAACGAGCCGCCTCGGAGAGGTTCCAGGGGCTGGACCGGCGGGACAGCGTCGGGTTCGACGGATTCATCCACCTCGGCTCCAACATGAAGTCCGGGCTGCTCGATCTCACCGTCGACACCCATTCACCTGCCGAGAGAGGACCCGACGGGCAGGATCCGTGGAAGGGCGTCTCGGGGACGGCCCTGTTCGCCCACGGCCGCCTCGTCGGGGTGCAGGCCCACCGGCTGCCCGCCGCCGGAACCGGCAGCGCCCAGGCCGAACCCCTGGCCGAGGCCTTGAAGGACCCGGAACTCGTCAGACTCCTCGCCGAACACCGCGTGAATCCCCACGCGGTACCGCTGGATCCGCCCGGTCGCGAGCCGGGGCACCGGCTGCGCGTGGTGATCTCCCAAGAAGAACTCATCGAGGGCTTCGGCGACTTCGAGAAGAACTTCACCCCCGAGCGCCTGCCGTTCGTGTCCCCGGGCAGCGAACACGACGCCGACCCGGAGCAGTTGCTCACCAGGCTGCTGATGTCGGTGGACCGCGGCGTGCTCCTCGTGGGCGCGGCCGGTACGGGAAAGACCCGTACCGGCCTCGAGGTGGGACGGCTCGCGCTGGCGGAGGGCTGGCGCGTCCTGCACGTCCTGCCCCAGACCCGCGCCGACCTGTCCCAGACCCGCGGCGACACGATCGTCGAGCAGATCGCGGAGCAGGCGTTCGCCGAGCCCGGTTCCGTACTGGTGGTGATCGACCTCAACGAGACGAACATCGACCTGCAGGCGGTGCGGACCCAGCTCCTCCCCGAGGCCCGCCGTAAGCGCGTCACCATGACCGTGCTCGCCTCCGCACGCCCCGGGTGGCTCCTGAAGGCCGAACGCGCGCTGGTGTACGAGCTGTTCGACGAGGTGAAGCTGCGGCAGGACGACGAGTTCCAGCGGCTCATCACCCGTAACGCGCTGGAGACGCTGGCCCCCACCGCCATCCGTCGACTGGGCATGGACCGCATGCTCGCGGTCAGCGGCAACCGCCCCATCGTCGCGCTGCTGGTCGCCCGGGAAATCGAACGCCGCGTCAAGGCGGGCCTCTCCATGCCCGAGGCGGCCGGCCTGCGGTCCGGCGGCGAACTGCCCGCGTGGCTCCTGAAGCGGCTGAGCGAGGACGGTCTGACCGTTCCCGGCCGCGAGAACAGCCTCACCCGCGCCCGCGCCTCGCACGGACTTGTGGCCGCCGGTGCCGCCGCGGCGGCCTGCCCGCAGGACCAGTCCGAGGTGGTGGCGGCCGCGCACGCCTCACTGGCCGGAGCGACCGGCGACGTGCCGGAGGCCGAGGACATCGTGGCCACCCTGGTCTCGCTGGGCTGGCTGGAGACCAAGGACGGTGTGCTGTCGGTCGCCCACGACATCGTCGCCGACCAGCTCATGGAATCGGTCATGCTGCCCGATCCGGTCGCCACACCGGACGTCACCAAGACCCATGCCATGCTCGCCGGCAGCCTCACCGGCGCGCGCACCGTCGGCCGCTTCTCCCTCAACATCGGCCGCCTCGTCAACGACCTCGCGCTCGCCGACCGGGCGGCGGCGATCACCTCCGTGCTCCACGACTGGTTCACCGAGCAGGCCGCCACCATAGGCGGGCTCATGCGCCACGACTCCGATGTGGGCAGCTACGCCCTCGGCGCGATCTGCTCGGGGCCGCCCTGGTCCGCCCCGGCAGTCCAGTGCTGGGACGCCGTCGTCAGCCCCTGGCTCACGGACTTCGGCGTCGGCTTCGACGCCCGCCACCTTCTGCACCGGGGCCTGCGCCATCTCCCCGGCGACGGCGCGCTGCTCCTCGTACCCGCCGCCCTCGACTGGCTCAAGGTCCACGGCATGTCGAAGGAGGCCAACTACGTCGCGGGCCCGCTGCTCTCGCGTACGGACCTGCCGGCCGAGGCCGTCCAGCAGGCCATCACCACCACGCTCGCCTGGCTCAACCGCCACACCACGCACCCCGGTGCCGGGTACGTCCTGCGGCCGCTGCTCGCCCGGACCGACCTCAACCCGTACGACGCCCGGCGGGTCATCTCCGCGGCGCGCATCTGGCTCGACCGCCACTCCACCACCCCCGGGGCCGGATTCGTCCTCAGCACGCTCCTCTCGCGCGCCGACCTCACCCCCGACGACGCCGAACGGATCTCCGCTCCCGCCCTCGACTGGCTCGACCACCACACCGTCACCCTCGGCGCGGGACACATCCTCAGGCCGCTCGTCTCGCGCACCGACCTGAGCCCCGCCGTGGTCGGGCGGGTCCTGCGTGCCGCGCTGGCCTGGCTGGAGCACTACGCCACCTCCGACAAGGCGCAGTTCGTCCTCGGCCCCCTGATCGCGCACCCCGATGTGGCCGGCGACGACGTCCCGCGCGTGCGTCAGGCCAGCCTCGCCTGGCTCGACCTGCACGCGCCCACGGAGGAAGCCCGCTTCATCCTCGACCCGCTGCTGGGCCGCACCGACCTCGGCCCCGAGGACACCCGGCGGGCGATCTCGCTCGCCCTCATCTGGCTCGCCGACCACGCCACCCACGTGGAGGCCGAGTTCGCCCTCGGCAAGCTGGTTCCCCGTACGGATCTGACCGACGACGACGTCCAGCGCGTGCGCCGTGCCGCCCTCACCTGGCTCGACCACCACGCCGCCAACGAGAAGGCCTCGTTCATCCTCGGCCGCCTGCTCACCCTGGCCGACCTCGCGGAGGGCGACGCCCGGCGGGTGGTGTCCGCCGCCCTTGTCTGGCTCGCCGAACACCCCATCGCCGACGCCGGCCACGTCCTCAAGCCCCTGCTCGCCCGCGTCGACCTCGGCCCCGACGACCTGCGGCAGGTACTCCGTACCACCCATGCCTGGCTCGCCGGACACCCCATCGCCGACGCCGGGTTCGTCCTCAAGCCGCTCCTCGTACGGACCGATCTGCCGGCCGCGGACGTCGAGCAGGCCCTCGGCGCCACGCTCGGCTGGCTCGGTCACTACGCCACCACGCTCGACGCCGGATACGTCCTCAACATCCTGCTGTCCCGCACCGACCTGTCCCCCGAGCACGTACAGCGGGCGCTCTCCGAGGCCTTCGCGTGGCTCGACCACCACGCCACCACGGCCGACGCGGGATACGTCTACGGGCGGCTGCTCGCCCGCACCGACCTCCCGCCCGCCGACGCCCAGCGGGTCATGCCCGCCGCCCTCGCCTGGCTGGGCGAGTACGGCACCCTTCCGGAGGCCCGGTTCGTCCTGGACGCCCTGGACTCCCGTAGCGGCTTCAGCCCCGGCGACACGCAGAAGAGCGCCGCCGCGGCCCTCGCCTGGCTCGACCACAACGCCACCGCCGGCATCGCCGGGCACGTCCTCAAACCGCTGCTCTCCCGCGGCAATCTCAGCGCGGAGCATCTGCGGCAGGCGCTCGGCGTCACGCACGTCTGGCTCGAGCACCACGGGTCCACGCCCAACGCCGGATTCGTCCTCGACCCGCTGCTCACCCGCACCGACCTCGGCCCTCAGGACGCGGGGCGGGCGGCCACCGCGGCCCTCGCCTGGCTCGACGGCCAGGCCACCGCCCCGAAGGCCCAGTTCGTCCTCAAACCGCTGGTCTCCCGCGGCGATCTCACCGCCGACCACGCCCGGCAGGCGCTCGGCCACACCTTCACCTGGCTCGGCCTGCACGCGGCCACGGCCGAGGCGCGGTTCGCCCTCGACCCGCTGCTCGCCCGTACCGACCTCACCCCCGAGGACGCGGAGCGGGCGATCTCCCTCACGCTCGCCTGGCTCGACCTGCACGCGGCCACGGCGGAGGCCCGCTTCGTCATCGACCCGCTGCTCGCCCGCACCGACCTCACCCCCGAGGACGCGGAGCGGGCGATCTCCCGCACCCACGACTGGCTCGACCTGCACGGGTCCACGGCGGAGGCGCGCTTCGTCATCGACCCGCTGCTCGTCCGCGCCGACCTCAGCCCCGAGGACGCGGCGCGGGCGGCCACCGCGGCCCTCGCCTGGCTCGACCGCCAGACCGTGACCCCCACCGTGGGGCGCGTCCTCAAACCGCTGCTCGCCCGCCCCGACCTGAGCGCCGACCACGCCCGGCGTGCGGTCGCCGCGAGCCTCGCCTGGCTGGACCGCCACGCCACGACCTCCAACGCGGGGCACGTCCTCAAGCCGCTGCTCATGCGCACGGACCTCTCCCCCGGCGACGTGGCGCGGGCGGCTCCGGCCGCCGTCGCCTGGGTCAGCCGCCCCGTCGCCGCCCCGGGCGCCGGCCACGTCTTCGACCCGCTCCTCGCCCGCACCGACCTCACCCCCGAGGACGCGGAGCGGGCGGCCGCCGCCGCGTTCGCCTGGCTCGACGACTACGCGGCCACCGCGCGGGCCCGGTTCGTCCTCAACCCTCTCCTCACCCGTACGGACCTCACCCCCGACCAGGCCCGCCGAACCCTCTCGCTGACGCTCGCCTGGCTCGACCACTACGCCTTCACCCCCGGCGCGCCCCTGCTCCTGAAGCCCCTCCTCTCCCGCACGGACCTCACCCCCGAGGACGCCGCGAAGACGCTCACCGTCGCCTTCACCTGGCTCACCGCCCACGGCACGTCCGCCCGTGCCCGCTTCGTCCTCGACCCCCTCCTCACCCGCACCCCCCTCACACCGGAGGCCACCCGCCGCACGATCACCCTCGCCCTCACCTGGCTCACCCACCACGCCGGCACGGACAAGGCCGCCCCGATCCTCGAGGCACTCCGCACCCGCACGGACCTCACTCCGGACGAGGCCCAGCAGTTGGCGCTGACGCTCACGCTCGGGGACGGGCCTGACTGACGGGCGCCCCAGGGCATCCCCAGGGTGTGAAGAAGCCCCCTCCCCGCCGGAGAGCGGCAGGCAGGGGGCTCTCTTCTCCATGCGTCGGAGCCGCCTCTCCGAGGCGTGTCACCTCCGCCGCTTGCTCGCCCTGGCCTTGCGCTCGGCCTCCTTGCGCCTCTGGACGGTGTAGGAGGACCAGTCGCCCCGATGACGATCGCACCTCGATGCCCCCATCATGGCGAGGCGCCGACACGGGGTGCCCTTCTGCGTTATCGCTCCACACCTGGACTGCGTACGAGCCACGACTCCCACCCCTGGTCTCGACTGACGTGCGGACCGCCCCAGGGTCGCGAGGCAGCAGCCCCGAGCGGAAGGCGCACGCCCTGACGAACCGGTGCACGTCGGCCTCCCTGGATGTGCTTGGGGGCGCACACGCTCCAAGTCCGTTGGCGGCACGCCCTGGTCGGCGTCAGCGTGCGGCGGTGATCAGTGAAAGGACCTTCTCAGAGGTCGCGCCACACACGGAGCGGCCGGCGCCCTGAGCTTGGACGCCACCTCTCTTACCTCCCGGCCGTGGCTCCGCCCTGTTCCGCGTGGCCGTGGAGCCATCGATCACTGAGAAACGCCTCTGGGATGTCGTCCTCCCAAGGGTCGATCCCGAGCTGTTCCAGCTCGTCGAACCACCGGTCGCGCTGCGACTCCGGCAGACGCACGCCGCACCAAGGGCAGAACAGTAGCTCCACATAGGAGGAGCCTCCGTCATGGATGAGCAGCCCGTACTCCTGGTACCTGGGCATGAAGTGAACCAGCGCGTCAGGGCACGCGAACGGATCGCTGTGGACGTCGCAGTCCCATTCGACGTGACGTCCCATGGCTTCGCAGCAGTGCTCTCGCATGGTGACAGTCTGGCCCCATCCTCATCAGGTCGAACACCGGAGCCGTGACCCGACATCGCGCGGCCCCTTCGCCGTGACGGGGCGACGGGCCGAGGGGTCGAGGGGCCGAGGGGTCGAGGGGTCGACGGGCCACAGGCGGCCCCACGGCATGAAGAAGCCCCCTCCCCGCCGGAAAGCGGCAGGCAGGGGGCCCTTCTCCATGCGTCAGGGTTACTTCTTGCCCTGGTTCTTCACGGCCTCGATCGCCGCCGCCGCCGCGTCCGGGTCCAGGTACGTGCCGCCCGGCTTGAGGGGCTTGAAGTTCTCGTCGAGCTCGTAGGCGAGCGGGATGCCCGTCGGGATGTTCAGGCCCGCGATGTCCGCGTCCGAGATGCCGTCCAGGTGCTTGACCAGGGCGCGCAGGCTGTTGCCGTGGGCGGCGACCAGGACCGTGCGGCCGGCCAGGAGGTCCGGGACGATGCCGTCGTACCAGTACGGCAGCATGCGGACGACGACGTCCTTCAGGCACTCCGTGCGCGGGCGCAGCTCCGGCGGGATGGAGGCGTAGCGCGGGTCGTGGGCCTGGGAGAACTCGTTGTCGTCGGCGAGCGCCGGCGGCGGGGTGTCGTACGAGCGGCGCCAGAGCATGAACTGCTCCTCGCCGAACTCCGCGAGCGTCTGCGCCTTGTCCTTGCCCTGCAGCGCACCGTAGTGGCGCTCGTTCAGACGCCAGGAGCGGTGGACCGGGATCCAGTGGCGGTCGGCGGACTCCAGCGCGAGCTGCGCCGTGCGGATGGCGCGCTTCTGGAGGGAGGTGTGCAGTACGTCGGGCAGCAGACCGGCGTCCTTGAGCAGCTCACCGCCGCGGACCGCCTCCTTCTCGCCCTTCTCGGTGAGGTTGACGTCCACCCAGCCGGTGAACAGGTTCTTCGCGTTCCAGTCGCTCTCGCCGTGGCGGAGGAGGATCAGCTTGTACGGTGCGTCGGCCATGCGTCCGAGCCTAAACGACGCCCGACGCTTGACGCTCCCCGTCAATTCACTGGCGCCCGGGAAGCCGATCCTCGTAAGTTACGGAGGCCGATAGAGACGCTTACACCGCAGGGGGCCCAGCCACACATGTCCATCGCCTCGCTCAGACGATCAGCCCGCGCGACGGTCTCCGGCCTCCCCGGCGGCTTCTGGTGGCTCTGGCTCTCCACTCTGGTCAACCGCACCGGCGCCTTCGTCCTCACCTTCCTCTCCCTCTTCCTGACCCAGGAGCTCGGCTACTCGGCCTGGTACGCCGGTCTCGTCGTCGCCCTCCACGGCCTCGGCGGCGTCGCCGGATCCCCGCTCGGCGGCATGCTCACCGACAAGTGGGGCCGGCGCCCCACCATGGTCACGATGCATCTGGCCGGGGCCGCGTGTGCCGCCGCCCTGGCCCTGGTGAGCAGCGCCTGGGGCATCGCCGTCGTCGTCCTGCTGATGGGCGTCGCCATGCAGGCGGTCCGGCCGTCCATCAACGCCACGATCGCCGACATGGTCCCCGAGTCCGACCTCCGCCGGGCCTACGCGCTCAACTACTGGGCCCTCAACCTCGGCTTCGCCGTCGCCGCCTTCGGTGGCGGCGCCGCGATCTTCCTCGGCTACCGGACCCTGTTCGTCGTCGACGCCGTCGCCACGACCCTCTGTGCCCTCATCGTCTTCCTCCGGCTCCCCGAGACCCGCCCCGAGGCCCGGCGCGACACGGCCACCGGCAAGGTCGTCGAGGAGGACCGCGTCAGCGTCATCGACGTGCTGCGCGACGCGCCCTTCCGCACCCTCGTCCTGCTCAACCTCCTCGTCTGCCTGGTCTTCACCGCCCCCTGGGTCGGCCTCCCGCTCACCATGGCGGCGGAGGGCCTGTCCACCGGGGCGTACGGCGCGGTCATCGCCGTCAACGGCGTGGTGATCGTCGGCTTCCAGCTCCTGGTCAACAAGGTGACCGACAAGCGCTCACCGGCCATGCTCCTCACCGTCTCCTCCCTGCTGTTCGCCTTCGGTACGGGCGCGACCGCGCTCGCCGGCTCCCCGGTGGCGTTCGCCGCGACCGTGGTCGTGTGGACGATCGGCGAGATGGTCCACGTCCCGACCAACGCCGCCGCCACCGCCAAGCTCGCCCCCGAGCACGCCCGCGGCCGCTACCAGGGCGTGATGGGCATGTCCTGGGCGGTGGCCGGGTTCGTCGCCCCGATCCTGGCGGGCTGGGTCGTGGACGGTCCCGGCCCGGACGTCCTGTGGATCTCCTGCGCGGTCATCGGCTGCATCGCCGCCCTCGGGTACACGACCCGTCTGCGCAAGGCCCTGGACCTGGACCTGGACCTGGGCGAACCGGACACGCCGGCCACCGCCGACACCAAGGACGCCGACACCAAGGACGCCGACACCCCGGCCTCCTCCTCCGTCACCGCCTGAGCAGCCGCTGCGCCTCGTACAGGTTCCGGGGGCGGACCGCCCCAGGAGCCCCGTACGCCTCCAGGCGCGCGTGGAGCTCGCCCGTGAAGTCCGGGACGTCGATCTGGTCGAACTCCCGGACCTCGCTGATGCCGACCGTCGCGCTGTACGGCGCGATCGTGTCGATCTTGACGAGTCCCGCCCGGCCGTTGGTGACCGTCACGTTCCAGTGCGCGAAACGGGCGCCGTACAGCGGCCCGGCCGAGGCGTCGCCGCCGTGCCGGCCGTTGTTCTCCACCGTGATCTCCGTCCGTACGTCGGCGAAGGGCATGCCCCGGTGGGTGTCGAAGGTGCCCCTCTCCATCACCCCGCGCGACCAGACGTTGTGGCTGGAGAGCCCCTCCACGTTGATGCCGTGCGTCACCGCGACGGCCGCGATGTGGAAGCCCTCGATCAGGTTGTCGTGGGAGCCCTCGCGGCAGAAGTACGGGTGATGGGAGCCCCGGCCCTCCACGCGCGTGTGGCGCAGGGTGCAGGCGGAGGCGGCGACCAGACCGAAGCCGTTGTCGACATGGCGTACGACGACGTCCTCGGCCCAGCAGTCGTACGCGCACTGGAAGGCGACGCCGTTGTAGCCCTTGTCGAGCAGGTGCGGGGACTGGGGGGTCTCGACTGCTTCGAGGGTGAGGCCCGCGACGCCCGATCCCGTGAGCGGTTCGGCGAGGGTGGTGATCCGCGGGTCCCACTCCGGGCGTACGTCGAGGGGCAGCGGGCGTTCCAGCGTGACCGTGCGGCCGCGTACGGACATCACGCGGACCGGCCACTCGTACGGGACGTACGACGTCAGCTTCGTCTTGTCGTCCCACGCATACGCCTGCGCGCCCGGGCCGCCGCCCGCCATGTGCTCCAGGAGCGTGTGGTCGGCGTCGTCGGCGAGCCGGAGCAGAACCACCTGCCCCCGGCGCAGCCCTGACGGGTCGTCGACCGTCACGCTCCAGTCGCCGCGGCGGGCGGGGCGGACGGCCGTGAGGGAGGTCCACTCGTCGCGGCCGTTGCCGGTCCAGCCCTCGAAGGGCCAGGCCCGGGCGCGGATCGCGGCGAGGAGGGAGGCGTGCCGGGCGTGCGGGGCGAGCCAAATGAGACCGCCGGCCCAGGACCAGGCGGACTTGTCACCGCCGTAGCGCGAGCCGTACGGGCCGATCAGCTCCGTGAGGTGCTTCGTCGCGAGGAGGGTGGTCCGGCCCGAGCCCGCGCCGCGCAGGACGACGTCGCTGTGGCCGATGTGGAGGAAGCCGTCGATCCGGTACGTGCCGGGCGGGACGAGCACCGTCCCGCCGCCCCGCTCCCCCGCCTCGGCGAGGGCCCGGTTGATGGCGGGGGCGGAGTCCGTGGAGCCGTCGGGGGTGGCCCCGTAGGAGAGGACGTTCGCGACGACGGGCGGGTGGGGCAGCCGGGTCGCGCCCGCGCGGGCACCCGCGCGGCCGACGTAGGGGATCTGCGGGTGGGTGTAGGGGGCGCCGGCGAACTCCTGCCAGACAGGGGTGGTGGTCGGCGGGGTGAAGCCGGTCGTCGTCGCCGCCGCCCCGACCGCCACCGCACCGCTCACGAACTGCCTTCTGCTGATTCCCATGAGCCCGACCTTTCACGGATATGAACAGTGTTCAGATCTGAGTCGCGGGCGAGCATGGCACGGCCACGGCAGGTACGGAAGGGGTCGTGCGGCTACCGTCGAACGGTGGTCAGTTCGCGGGCTTCTGGGTCAGATTCGTGAACGCGTCGAGGTTCCGGGTCGACTCGCCGCGCGAGACCCGCCACTCGTACTCACGCCGGATCGCACTCGCGAAGCCCAGTTCGAGGAGCGTGTTGAAGGAACCGTCCGCCGCCTCCAGGACGGAGCCGAGCAGCCGGTCCAGCTCCTCCGGGGTGACGGCGGACAGCGGCAGCTTGCCGGTCAGATAGATGTCGCCGAGGCCGTCGACCGCGTAACTCACTCCGTACAGCTTGAGATTGCGCTCAAGGAGCCAGCGGTGGACGCCCGCCTCGTTCTCGTCGGGGTGGCGGATGACGAAGGCGTTCAGCGACAGCGAGTGGCGGCCGACGCGCAGCGAGAGCGTGGTGAACAGCTTGCGCGTGCCCGGCAGTTTCACGACGTACGAGCCGGGCTCGGGGGACTCCCACTCCAGCTCGGCGTCCTTGAACGTGTCTTCGATGACCTGCCGTACGTCCTCAGCCATGGTGCGAGCGTACGCGACGGCGGTGATCGTGCATCGCGGCCGTGTACACGTCCGCCGTGCCCGAGGCCGCCGTGTCCCAGCCGAAGGACTCGGCGTGCCGGGCCGCCGCCGCGCCCATACGGGCGGACAGGGCCGGGTCGGTCACGAACCGTTCGAGCGCCCTGGCGTAGTCGGCCGGGTCGTGCCCCTGGACGAGGAAGCCGGTGACGTCGTCCCGTACCGCGACCGGCAGGCCGCCCACCGCCGCGGCGACGACCGGAGTGCCGGCCGCCTGGGCCTCGATGGCGACCAGGCCGAAGGACTCGCTGTACGAGGGCATGACCAGCACCGACGCCGCCCGGAACCAGTCCGCGAGCCGGTCCTGGCCCACCGGCGGGTGAAAGCGGACGACGTCCGCGATGCCGAGCCGGGCGGCCAGCTTCTGCAGCCCCTCCGGCTTCGCCAGGCCGCTGCCGCTCGGTCCGCCGACGACCGGCACGACCATGCGCGCGCGCAGGGAGGGGTCGCGGTCGAGGAGCTGGGCCGCGGCCCGCAGCAGGATGTCGGGGGCCTTCAGCGGCTGGATACGGCCCGCGAAGACGGGGACGAAGGCGTCCTGCGGCAGCCCGAGGCGGGCCCGGGCGGCGGCACGGCCGTCGGCCGGGCGGAAGTGGTCGAGGTTGACCCCGGGGTGCACGACGGCGACCTTGCCGGGCTCGGCCTCGTAGAAGCGGACGAGCTCGTCGGCCTCCTCGGCGGTGTTGGCGATCAGCCGGTCGGCGGCGCGGACGATCTGCGTCTCGCCGATCACCCGGGCCGCGGGCTCGGGGGTGTCGCCCTCCGCGAGCGCCGCGTTCTTGACCTTGGCCATGGTGTGCATGGCGTGGACGAGCGGGACGCCCCAGCGCTCGGCGGCCAGCCAGCCGACGTGGCCGGAGAGCCAGTAGTGGGAGTGGACCAGGTCGTAGTGGCCGGGGCGGTGGCCCGCCCAGGCCTGCATCACGCCGTGGGTGAAGGCGCAGAGCTGGGCCGGCAGCTCCTCCTTGGCCAGTCCCTCGTAAGGACCGGCGTCCACATGCCGTACGAGCACACCCGGCGCGAGCTCGACGACCGGGGCGAGGCCGCCGGTGGTGGCCCGGGTGAAGATCTCGACCTCGACGTTGATCGCGGCGAGGCGCTTGGCCAGCTCGACGATGTAGACGTTCATGCCGCCGGCGTCGCCGGTGCCCGGCTGGTGGAGCGGCGAGGTGTGGACGCTGAGCATGGCCACCCGGCGCGGGGTCCGGTGGCGTCCGGGGAGCCGGAGCCTGGGCGGCGTCACCAGGGAACCGGCGAGCCGGGATCCGGCCAGTCGGGACACGTACTGGCTCACGTCGACGGTCCTTCCGCTGAGTGGGGGCGTAGCGGGCACTGCGTACTGCGGGGCACTGCTGGTTTTCGGCGTACTGCGGGGCCGTGCAGGCACGGCAAACGGGACGGCGTACGGGGCCCTCCACGCCGCACAACACCGGAACGACGCCATCCATTTCCGTTTTGCCAATTCATTGCCACTGCCCACGGCGCGTACCCTCGCTCCATGGCCCCGCGCACCACCCTCCCCCAGAGCTCCTCCCCCAGAGCTTCGCCTGGGAGGTACCCCCAGGGGCACCCCCATGCCGCTCCGCTCGCCGGGACCCGCCCCGTCGGCACGACGACCCGCGGGACCACCAACCCCAACCGGCTGCGCCGCATGGACCGCTGGATCGCCGCCGTCCACGGCCCCGCCCTGCGCCGCTCGGCCGAGCCGCCCGTCGCCGTGGACCTGGGCTACGGGGCCGCCCCCTGGACCGCCGTGGAGCTCCTGACCCGGCTCCGTACGGCCGATCCGCGCACCGAGGTCGTGGGCATCGAGATCGAGCCCGCCCGGGTCGCCGCCGCCCGGCCGTACGAGCGCGAGGGCCTCACCTTCCTGCACGGCGGCTTCGAGGTCCCGGTGCAGGGCGAGGTCGCGCTGATCCGGGCCGCGAACGTGCTGCGGCAGTACGACGAGGGCGAGGTCGCCGCCGTGTGGGCGCGGCTGTGCGCGCGGCTCGCGCCGGACGGGCTGCTGGTGGAGGGGACGTGCGACGAGATCGGGCGCCGGCACGTATGGGTCGCGCTCGACCGGTCCGGGCCGCGGACGGTCACCTTCGCCACCCGGCTCGGCTCGCTGGAGCGCCCCTCCGACCTGGCCGAGCGGCTGCCGAAGGCGCTGATCCACCGGAACGTCCCGGGCGAACCGGTGCACGCCTTCCTGCGGGACTTCGACCGGGCGTGGGCGGCGGCCGCTCCGTACGCCTCACTCGGCGCGCGGCAGCGCTGGATCCGGGCCGTACACGATCTGGCGGCGGACTGGCCGTTGACGGACGGGCACCGGCGGTGGCGTCAGGGCGAGGTGACGGTCCGCTGGGAGGCGCTGGCTCCCCGCTGAACGCGGTGAATTCGCAATTCGCGGTACGTCGGGAACGCCAGGCGGCCCTCTCTCGTCCCCCTGTGGGGGACAACGGCCCGACAAGCCCCGGTATCCCTGTTGCTTTCACGTTTCGCATGGCACTATCGCCAAGGCCACCAACAAGTTACTGACGGTAAATCAGATACGGGATGCCTGAACCGTCCAAGGGGGAGTCCGTGAACCGACGCCGCTGCGCCACCGCCGCGATCACCGTGGTCTGCGCCCTGACGGTCCTCGCCTCACCCGCCCTGACCCTCTCGGCCGCCGCGGCCCCGTCGACCCCCGCGGCCCCCTTGGGCGCCCCGGCGGCGCCGAACGCCCCGCTGCCGCCCCCGCCCCCGCCCGTCGCGCCCAAGAAGACCCTCGACGAGGTCCGCAAGGAGATAGACGGTCTGTACCGGCAGGCCGCCGCCGCCACCGACGCGTACAACCTCGCCGAGGAGCAGACCAAGGAGCAGTCCGCCGAGATCGTGAAGCTGGCCCGGATGATCGTGGCCGGCCGCGAGAAGATCGACCTGCTCAAGGCCCAGGCGGGCGCGGCGGCCCGCGCCCAGTACCGCAACGGCGGACTGCCCGACGGCGCCCAGTTGGTCCTCACCTCCGACCCGCAGCTCTTCCTGGACAACGCCGGCCGGCTGCAGCAGGGCGCGAAGGCCACCAAGGACCTGCTCGCCGAAATGGACCGGACCCAGACCGAGTTGGCCACGTACGCCAAGGAGGCGGGCGCCAACTGGACCAAGCTGGAGGCCAACCGCGTCAAGCAGGCCGAGGCGAAGAAGGACATCACCGCCAAGATCGAAGCGGCCAAGAAGCTCGAGTCCGAGCTGGCGGCCGAGGAGCGGGAGCGGCTGCTGCGCCTTGAGGAGCAGGAGCGGTACCGGGCGCAGACCGCCTGGCTGAGCACCGGCATCCTCAAGGGCCTCGACGGCAAGGCGACCGCGCAGGGCAAGCGGGCCGTGGAGTTCGCCACGGCGCAGATCGGCAAGCCGTACGTCTGGGGCGCGGAGGGCCCGGACTCGTTCGACTGCTCGGGTCTGACCCAGAGCGCCTGGGGCTCGGCCGGCCGGTCCATCCCCCGCACCTCGCAGGAGCAGTGGCGGCTGCTGCCCCGGGTGGACATCAAGGACATGCGGCCAGGCGACCTGATCGTCTACTACAAGGACGCCAGCCATATCGGGATGTACGTCGGAAACGGGGCGATCGTGCACGCGCCGCGGCCGGGCCGTGACGTGACGATCGCGGGGGCGGGCTCGATGGAGATCCTCGGAGTCGTCCGCCCGGAGTGAGCCGCCGGCCCTGTCGGCGTGATGTTCGTCATGGCCTGGAAGGCAACAACCTCCCCATGCGCGGCATATGCCAGTGACTCTTCGGCACTCGTGTCGTGATCACCATTCCGTTGCCCCGCGGGGTACCGCTATGGTCCCCGTCTGGCGGGACGTCGTTCGTCGTCCTGCCGCGCCCTCGGGGGGAGGGAAGGAAACCACGACCGATGCCCGTACCCGTACCGCGACAGAGAATCGTCTCTGCTGCGGCGCCCGGCGCTGCCACAGGCACCGATCTCACCCTCCTGGTCGTCGAGGACGACCCGGCGGGTGCCCTCGCCGTACCCGAAATGCTCGACGCGGACGGCACCCGCGTCCGTATCCGCACCGCCCGTAACCTCACCGAGGCGGAGCGGCTGCTCACCGACGACGTGCACTGCGTCCTGGTCGACCTCGCCCTGCCCGGCCCTCGGGCCGCCGGCGACGACCCGCTCGCGCCCCTGCGCCACGTCCTGCGGCTCGCGCCGCGCCACGCCGTCCTGGCGCTCGCGGCCTCGGCCGACGCGGAGCTGGCGGCCGAGGCGGTACGCGTCGGGGCCCAGGACCATCTCTTCCGCGAGGAGCTCGACGGCCGGCTGCTGAGCCGGGCGATCCGCTACGCCGTCGAGCGCAAGCGGGCCGACGCCGTGCAGGTGAAGCTGACCGAGTCGCGGCTGCGGGCCCAGGAGAACGCCCGCCTGGAGCGCGGACTGCTGCCCACGCCGCTGCTCGAGGGCTCCGACCTGCGGTTCGCGGCCCGCTACCGGCCCGGCCGCTCGCGCGCCCTGCTCGGCGGCGACTTCTACGACACCGTCCGTACGCCCGACGGCACGGTCCACGCCATGATCGGCGACGTCTGCGGGCACGGCCCGGACGAGGCGGCGCTGGGCGTGGAGCTGCGGATCGCCTGGCGGGCGCTGACCTTCGCGGGCCTGTGCGGGGACGAGCTCCTCTCGACCCTGCAGCGGGTCCTGGAGCACGAGCGGGAGAGCGAGGAGATCTTCGCGACCCTCTGCACGGTCGACATCGCCCCGGACGGGCGCCGGGCGGGCCTGTGCCTGGCCGGACACCCCTCCCCGCTGATCGCCCGGCAGGGCCGCACGGCGCGGCTGCTGCCGTACGACGACGGCGGCCCGGCCCTCGGCCTGCTGCCGCGCGCCCGCTGGCCGCGGCGCCAGGTGGAGCTGGGCGGGGCGTGGAGCCTGCTGATGTACACGGACGGCCTGATCGAGGGCCGCTCGGCGGGTCCGGGCTCGCCGCGGCTCGGCCAGGACGGGATGGTCGAGATGATCAACCGGCAGCTGGCGGAGGGCCTGCGGGGCGAGGAGCTCCTGGAGGCGGCGGTGGCGGAGGTACGCGCGCTCAACGGCGGCGAGCTGACGGACGACGTGGCGGTCCTGGCACTGGAAAGGGCCCGGGGTTAGCCCCCGGGCCCTCGCCTGTCGTCCGCTCAGCGTCCGCCGTTGTACGGACCGTACGGCCCGTCGCTGCTGGATCCGCCGCGACGGCCGCCGCCCCCGCCCGAGACCTGCCGGATGGCGGGCCGGACGTCGACCATGAAGACGATGGCCGCGATAAGGCCGGCGATCTGCAGGAAGAGCATCGGCAGCAGCAGGTTCAGGGCGAGGTTGATGCCCAGGATGATCAGCCAGAACTTCTTCGTCTGCTTGTCGGCCGCGCGGTACGCGTCCTCGCGTGCCATGACGGCGAAGACGAGCGCGGCGACGGCGAAGCCGATGAAGACCAGGCCGATCACCAGCCAGATGATGGAGTCGAAACCCTCGCGCAACATGTCTGAACCGCCTCGTGAGTGGATGGAGCGCCTCGCGGCCAAGGTACCCGGTACAACGCACCGTGCACCTTGATTGGTGCCCCGCCTGGCCCCTGCTTACTTCTCGGTCGCGGCCGCGGTCCTCTTGGCGGGGGCCTTGCGGGCAGCGGGCTTGCGGGCGGCGGGAGTCTTCTTCGCCTCCGGCTCGTCCGCCTTGGCCTCTGCCTTGGTCTCTGCCTTGGTCTCCGTCTTGGCCTCTGCCTCTGCCTCTGCCTCGGGCTCCGGCTCGACGACGACGGCGATCTCGGTGAGCTCCTCGGCCGCCTCACCACGCCACGCCTTGACGGCCTCCTCGCCGTGGGCGGCGACCTCCTCGTACTTCTCGCGCGCCTTGACGGCGTACTCGGCGGCGACGCCGACACCCCGCAGGGCCAGGTCCTGGGCGGTCTCGCCCAGCTTCTTCAGGTCCGTGTCGAGGGTGCCGACGACCTCCGCGAGCTTCGACTGCACGGTGACCTGGGCCTCCTTGGCCCGGTCCGCGACCTTCTCCTGCACGGCCTTGGGGTCCGTCCGGCGTACGGCGTCGATCCGCGCGGGCGCCTCGGCGGCGATCTGCTCGATCAGACCGGGGACCTTCTTGGCCTGCTGGACGGCGAGGTCGGCGGTGCCGGCGGCGAAGTAGAGAGGGGTACGCAGTTCTTCGATGATGGCCATGCTGGTGGTCCTCCCGGATGTGTACGTACGGGCTAGCTCGCAGGTCGTCGTTCGGCATCGGGGGTGTCGTCGCCCTCCGCGCGGCGGTCGCCCTCCGTGGCCTCGGCGGCCTCGGCGGCGTTCTCCTTGCGGAAGGAGTCGTAGATCTGGAGCAGCACCTGCTTCTGCCGCTCGTTGATCGAGGGATCGGCCAGGATGACGGCGCGCGTCTCCAGCTCCTCCCGCTCCTTCTCGTCGAGGATCCCGGCCCGCACGTAGAGCGTCTCGGCGGAGATCCGCAGAGCCTTGGCGACCTGCTGCAGCACCTCGGCGCTGGGCTTGCGCAGGCCTCGCTCGATCTGGCTCAGATACGGATTGGACACCCCGGCGGCCTCCGCGAGCTGCCGCAACGACAGCTGCGCGGTGCGCCGCTGCTCGCGCAGGTACTCGCCAAGATTGCCGACGTTGAGTGATGCCATGCTCCGACCATGCCACCGCGCGCTAACTATTGCAAGCACGTGCTTGCAATAGTGTCGCACCTCACCTCGTGACGACGACGGCGACGGCGACAGCGACGGCGGCGGGGCCGAGCCAAGGGCCTCCCGCGCAGCGGGAGTTCGGGCCGCGGCGAGGTTCCGGCGGGCCGGGCCTTGGCTAGTCTGCTCGGGTGACCACCGACCTGACCCTGCTGCCGCGTGTCGCCTACCGCGGACAGGAGGTCACCGCGCCCCGGCTCCGCGGCCTCCTCGCGCTGCTCGCGAGCGACCTGCGCACGGGCTGCGGCAGCGAGCGGCTCGTGGCAGGGCTGTGGCCGGACGCGTTGCCGGAGCGGCCGGGAAAGGCGGTACAGGTCCTCGTGTCCAGGGCGCGGGCGCTGCTGGGCGCCGACGTCATCGCCAGTACGCCGACCGGCTACCGGCTCGCCCTCGCCGAGGACCAGGTCGACAGCTCCGCCCTGCTGCTGCACGCCGCCACCAGCGCGGACCGGGCCAGGGCCGGGGACCACGCGGGATCGCTGGCGGCGGCCGAGGCCGGGCTCGCGCTGTGGGAGGGCACCCCTGACGGGCCCGGCGGACCCGGCGGACCCGGCGGAACCACAGACCCCGTAGCCGCGTTGCGCACCGAGCGCGCCCCCGTCCGCGGCACGCTCGCCCGCGCGCGGGCGCTCGCGCTCGCCCGCCTCGGACGGCACGCGGAGGCGGCCGGGCCGCTGGCCGCGGCCGCCTCGGAGCATCCGCGCGACGAGGAGGTGCTCGCCGAGCTGCTGCGCGGCGAGGCGGCGACGACGGGCCCGTCCGCCGCGCTGATGCGGTACGAGGCGTACCGCCGTGAGCTGCGCGACGAGCTCGGTACGGATCCGGGCGCCGCGCTCAAGGCCGTACAGCGGGAGCTGCTGCGCGGCGAGGCGCCTGCGGTCAGGCACGGCGTGCCGCACGAGCCGAACCCGCTGCTCGGCCGGGACGAGGACATCGCGGCGGTGGAGCGGCTGCTGCGCGCCTCCCGCGCCGTCACCCTCGTAGGACCCGGCGGCCTCGGCAAGACCCGGCTCGCGCACGCCGTCAGCCGCCGGGCCGAGCAGCGCGTGGTGTATTTCGTGCCGCTCGCCGGCGTCACCGCGGACGAGGACGTGGCCGCGGAGGTGGCCTCGGCGCTCGGCGCGGGCGAGGGGCGGCCCTCCGCCGTGAGCGGTCACGCCGCGGCCGACCCGGTGTCCGGCATCCTCGGCGTGCTCGGCTCCGGGCCCGCTCTGCTGGCCCTGGACAACTGCGAGCAGGTCGTCCGGGGCGCCGCCGACCTCGTACAGGCCCTGGTCTCGTCCTCGAGGGACCTGCGGGTGCTCACCACCAGCCGGGCCCCGCTCGGCCTCACGTCGGAGGCGGTGTACGCGCTGCCTGAGCTCGGTCCCGCCACCTCGGCCGAGCTGTTCACCCAGCGCGCCCGGGCCGCCAGGCCCGGCGTGGAGCTGCCGCCGGACGCGGTGGCCGAGCTGTGCCGCCACCTCGACGGGCTGCCGCTCGCCCTGGAGCTGGCCGCGGCGCGGGTGCGGGTGCTCTCGGTGCCGGAGATCGCCCGCCGCCTCGGCGACCGGTTCGCGCTCCTTCGCGGCGGGGTGCGGGACGTGCCGGAGCGCCACCGCACGCTGCACGCGGTCGTGGACTGGAGCTGGAACCTGCTGGACGAGGACGCCAGGGCCGCGCTGCGCATGCTGTCCGTCTTTCCCGGCGGCTTCTCCGGCGAGGCGGCGGAGCAGGTGCTCGGCGAGGACGCGCTGTTCCTGCTTGAGCAGTTGGCCGGTCAGTCGCTGATCACTGTCGCCGACACCCCGGCCGGTATGCGGTTCAGGATGCTGGAGACCATACGGGAGTTCAGCGCGGCCCGGCGTGCGGAGGCGGGCGAGGACGAGGAGGCCGTGGGCCGGTTCCTCGCCTGGGCGCGGGACTTCGGGATCGCGCACCACGACTGGTTCTTCGGCTCGGGACCGCTGTCCGCCTGGGAGCGGATCAGGGCCGAGCAGGACAACCTCGTGCTGGCCCTGCGGCACGCCCTGGCCCGTACGGACGGCCCCACCACCGCCGCCCTCACCGCCGTCCTCGCCGCCCTGTGGTCCACCGGCTCCAACTACCCCCGCCTCGTCGCCCTCGCCGCGGAGACCGGCCCGCCGCTGTCGCACTACCACCCCGAGCCCGAACACGTCGAAGTCGCCCGCGCCGCCGCGGTGTTGTGCACGGCGAGCCTGTTCATGGGCTACGGCCCGCACGTCGTACGCCAGCTCGTCACCCTCCGGCGGCTGCCCCCGGCCCCGCCGGACACGCTGCTGCGCGCCATCGCGACAGTGCTGAGCGCGGTCCCCGAGATGCTGCCTCCCGACTACGACGTGCTGCGGGGGCTCTGCGACAGCGAGCAGCCGCTGCTCGCCGGCATCGCGGAGTGCGTCGCCACCTACGTCTGGGAGTCGGAGCACGACATCGACCGCGCGCTCGCCTCGGCTCGGCGGATCATCGCCGCACTGGCGCCGGTCGACAACCCGTTCCTGCAGGTCATGGGCCACGCCCGGCTGAGCGAGCTGTACTTGCAGACGGAGCAGGGCGAGGCCGCGTACGGACACCTCAAGGCGGCGCTCCAAGCGCTCCAGGCGCTGCCGCGGCTCGGCGACGAGCACGACTTCATCGGCGTCCGCTGGAGTCTCGTCCTCGCCTGCCTGCAGCGCGGCGACCCCGACGAGGCCGAGTACTGGCTGCGGCAGGCCGCGGGCGCCAACACCTCGCAGCAGGACGACCACAGCATGGACCTCCTCGGGCGCGCCGAGATCGCGCTCGCCCGCGGACTGACGGAGGTCGGGCTCGGCTTGTGGCGCTCCGCCGTGCAGCCGCTGCCCGCAGCCGACTCGACACACGGCGGCGACCCCTTCCTCGACCGGTGGGTACTGCAGATCCTGGCGGTGGCGGTGACGGCGCACGCGCACGCCGGCCGTCTCGAGCTCGTCGCGGAGCCGGTCGACCGACTGCGGCAGGGGCTGCGAACCCTGCTCTCCGGTCCGTCCGGCTCGCCCATGGAGTTCCCGGTGTTCGGGACGGTGCTGCACGCGCTCGGCATGGCGGGGCTCGCGTCCGGCGACACCGGTGCCGTACGGATGATCGCGCTGGCCGAACGGCTGCGGGTGCTGCGCGATTTCCAGCCGACGATGTCGGCGGACCGCGCCCGGCAGGCGGTCGGGGCCGCCGGGAACGCTGCCAGGGCGGCGTACGCCGACGCGGTGTCGGAGTACGCCGCCCTGGAGCGGGACGAGCTGCGGGAGGCGGCCCGCGCTGTCATGGCGGTTACTTCGGGTCGCGGTTGAACAGTGCTGTCGACCAGCGGTAGCCGAGCGCGGTGAGGCCGACGCACCAGGCGATGGCGATCCACCCGTTGTTGCCGATCTCGGTGCCGAGCAGCAGTCCGCGCAGGGTCTCGATGGCGGGGGTGAAGGGCTGGTACTCGGCGATGGGCTGGAACCAGCCGGGCATGGTGTCGGCGGGGATGAAGGCGCTGGAGATGAGCGGCAGGAGAATCAGCGGCATGGCCATGTTGCTGGCGGCCTCGGGGTTCGGGCTGGCCATGCCCATCCCGACCGCGATCCAGGTGAGCGCCAGGGTGAACAGCGCGAGCAGCCCGAACGCCGCCAGCCACTCCAGGGCGGTGGCGTCGGTGGAGCGAAAGCCCATGGCCACGGCGACGGCACTGACCAGGACCAGGCTGGCGAGCACCTGCAGCACGCTGCCGGCGACGTGTCCGATGAGCACCGAGCCGCGGTGGAGCGCCATGGTGCGGAAGCGGGCGATCAAGCCCTCGGTCATGTCCATGGAGACGGAGATCGCGGCCCCGATCACGGTGGAGCCGATGGTCATCATCAGCAGGCCCGGGACGATGTAGGCGATATAGGCGGAGCGGTCGGCGACGCCGCCGCCGCCGATGCCCGCGCTCATCACGTCTCCGAAGATGTAGACGAAGAGCAGCAGCAGCATGATCGGAGTGAGCAGCAGGTTCAGCGTCATGGACGGGTAGCGCCGGGCGTGCAGCAGGTTGCGGCGCAGCATGGTGTTCGAGTTGCGGACGGCGAGGGAGAAGGCGTTCATCGGGCGGTCTCCTTGGACTGGCTGGGGACGTGGGTGGAGCCGGTCAGGGCGAAGAACACGTCGTCGAGGTCGGGGGTGTGCACGGTCAGCTCGTCGGCCTCGATGCCGGCGGTGTCGAGCCAGTCGAGGATGGAGCGCAGCTCGCGCTGGCTGCCGTCGCTGGGGATCTGCAGCGCCAGCGCCTCGTCGTCGCGGGTGGCCTCGCGCAGGGCGACGGCGGCGCGCTGGTAGTCGTTGGGGTCGGTGAAGCGGAGCCGGACGTGTCCGCCGGGGATGAGCCGCTTGAGCTCCTCGGCGGTGCCCTCGGCGGCGATCTTGCCGTCGTTGAGGACGGCGATGCGGTCGGCGAGTTCGTCGGCCTCCTCCAGGTACTGGGTGGTGAGGAAGACGGTGACGCCGCCGGTGACGAGTTCGCGGATGATCTGCCACATGTTGTGGCGGCTGCGCGGGTCGAGGCCGGTGGTCGGCTCGTCAAGGAAGATGATCCGCGGGTTGCCGACCAGCGTCATGGCGATGTCCAGGCGGCGCTTCATGCCGCCGGAGTAGGTGGAGACGGGCTTCGACGCGGCTTCCGTCAGGTCGAAGCGTTCGAGGAGTTCGGCGGCCCTGCGGCGGCCCTCGCCGCGGGGGAGCAGGTGCAGGTCCGCCATCAGGAGCATGTTCTCCTGACCGGTGATCAGGCCGTCGACGGCGGAGAACTGGCCGGTGACACCGATCGCGGCCCGCACCGCCTGCGGGGCGGTGGCCAGGTCGTGGCCGCCGACGTGCAGATCGCCGGCGTCGGCGGTGATCAGGGTGGAGAGGATCTTGACGGCGGTGGTCTTGCCGGCCCCGTTCGGGCCGAGCAGGGAGAAGACCGTGCCGGCCGGCACCGCCAGATCGATGCCGTCGAGGACTGTCTTGTCCCCGTAGGACTTACGCAGCCCCTTGGCCGCGATGGCGAGTGAGTGCGATGTCGTTGTCGTCATGCCGCAGAGAGTGCGGCAGGGCGCGTTCAGCGCGGTTTCACGCTGGTTTCAGTGCCCTGGAACCAGGGTCGCCTTGGCGGACGACGAGGCACGACGAAGCACAACGAGGCAGGACGAGGCCGCTCACGAGCCGTTCGGAAGCCGATCAGGATTCGAGAAGCGCAGGACCCTGGGCCGCGCCTAGCGTGAAGGCCATGGGCAACCGCCCGACCGAATCCCACCCAAGACTTCAGGAGCGATCATGATCAAGACCGTGCTGCACCCCGTCTCCGACCTGGCGA
This sequence comes from Streptomyces vilmorinianum, assembly GCF_005517195.1. Taxonomy (NCBI): domain Bacteria; kingdom Bacillati; phylum Actinomycetota; class Actinomycetes; order Kitasatosporales; family Streptomycetaceae; genus Streptomyces; species Streptomyces vilmorinianum. The sequence continues at coordinate 7,321,296 of NZ_CP040244.1, forward strand.
AGGCCACGGAGGTGTACGCCGCCCTGCTCGGCGTGGCGCCGCAGGCCGAGGGTCCCTACTACGTCGGCTTCGAGGCCGACGGCCAGCACATCGGGCTGGTGCCGGGCGGTGGACCGCAGGGCATGACCTCACCGGTGGCGTACTGGCACGTGCCCGACATCGAGGCGAAGCTGGCCGAGGTGACCGCCGCGGGTGCCACCGTGAAGGAGCAGCCGCACGACGTCGGCGGCGGCCGCCTGGTGGCCACCGTCACGGACCCCGACGGCAACGTCCTCGGCCTGATTCAGGACCAGTGAGTTCCGGCAGGCCCAGGCGCGCTGGGCCGAGGCGAAGCAGAATCGGAAGGCGGCCCGCGCAACGGATGGAGACACGATGAGCACGGCCAAGAGGACCAAGGCGCAGACGCAGACGCAGACGAAGACGCGTTCGCAGTCACGGTCGGGATCAGGGTCGGGGTCGCAGTCACGGTCCGGGTCCGGGTCCGGGTCCGGGTCCGGGTCCGGGTCCGGGTCCGGGTCGGGGTCGCCTGCGCCGCACAGTGCCGACAGCCATGATCTGATCCGCGTCCACGGCGCGCGCGTGAACAATCTCAAGGACATCACCCTCGAGATCCCGAAGCGCCGGCTGACGGTGTTCACCGGCGTCTCCGGCTCGGGCAAGAGCTCGCTGGTGTTCGACACGATCGCCGCGGAGTCGCAACGGCTGATCAACGAGACGTACAGCGCCTTCGTGCAGGGCTTCATGCCGACCCTCGCCCGGCCCGACGTCGACGTGCTCGACGGGCTGACCACCGCGATCAGCGTCGACCAGCAGCGGCTGGGTGCCGACCCCCGCTCCACGGTCGGCACCGCCACCGACGCCAACGCGATGCTGCGCATCCTCTTCAGCCGGCTCGGCAAGCCGCACATCGGGCCGCCCAGCGCGTACGCCTTCAACGTCCCCTCGGTCCGGGCGAGCGGTGCGATCACCGTCGAGCGCGGCGCCAAGAAGACGGTGAAGGCGACCTTCTCCCGTACCGGCGGCATGTGTGCGCGCTGCGAGGGCCGGGGCACGGTCTCCTACCTCGACCTCGCCCAGCTCTACGACGACTCCAAGTCGCTCAACGAGGGCGCGATCACCGTCCCCGGCTACAAGGGCGGCGGCTGGAACTCCCGGCTCTACAGCGAGTCGGGATTCGTCGACCCTGACAAGCCGATCGCCAAGTACACGAAGAAGGAACTGCACGACTTCCTCCACCGCGAGCCGACCAGGATGAAGATCGCGGGCATCAACATGACCTACGAGGGTCTGATCCCGCGGATCCAGAAGTCGATGCTCTCCAAGGACAAGGAGGGGATGCAGCCGCACATCCGGGAGTTCGTGGAGCGCGCGGTCACCTTCACCACCTGCCCCGAGTGCGACGGCACCCGGCTCAGCGAGGGGGCCCGGGCGTCGAAGATCAAGCGGATCAGCATCGCCGACGCCTGCGCGATGCAGATCAGCGACCTGGCCACATGGGTCCGCGGTCTCGACGAGCCGTCGGTGGCGCCGCTGCTCACCGCGCTGGGGCAGACCCTCGACTCGTTCGTGGAGATCGGTCTCGGCTACCTCTCGCTCGACCGGCCGTCGGGCACCCTGTCGGGCGGCGAGGCGCAGCGCGTCAAGATGATCCGCCACCTCGGCTCCTCGCTCACCGACGTCACGTACGTCTTCGACGAGCCCACCATCGGCCTGCACCCGCACGACATCCAGCGGATGAACGACCTGCTGCTGCGGCTGCGGGACAAGGGCAACACGGTCCTCGTCGTCGAGCACAAGCCGGAGGCGATCACGATCGCCGACCACGTCGTCGACCTCGGCCCCGGCGCCGGTACGGCGGGCGGCACCGTCTGCTTCGAGGGCACCGTCGAGGAGCTGCGGGCCAGCGGCACCGTCACCGGCCGCCACTTCGACGACCGGGCCGCACTCAAGGAGACGGTACGCAAGCCCACCGGCACGCTGGAGATCCGCGGCGCGACGGAGCACAACCTGCGAAGCGTCGACGTCGACATCCCGCTCGGCGTCCTGTGCGTGGTCACCGGCGTGGCGGGCTCCGGCAAGAGCTCCCTCGTCCACGGCTCGATCCCTTCCGGCGCGGGCGTGGTGTCGGTCGACCAGGGGGCCATCAAGGGCTCGCGACGGAGCAACCCGGCGACGTACACCGGACTGCTCGACCCGATCCGCAAGGCGTTCGCGAAGGTCAACGGCGTGAAGCCGGCGCTGTTCAGCGCCAACTCCGAGGGCGCCTGCCCCACCTGCAACGGCGCCGGCGTCATCTACACCGACCTGGCGATGATGGCCGGTGTCGCCACGACCTGCGAGGACTGCGAGGGGAAGCGGTTCCAGGCCTCGGTCCTCGAATACCACCTGGGCGGCCGCGACATCAGCGAGGTGCTCGCGATGCCGGTGAACGAGGCGGAGAAGTTCTTCGGCGCCGGCGAGGCCCACACGCCGGCCGCGCACCGCATCCTCGACCGGCTCGCCGACGTCGGGCTCGGCTACCTCACGCTCGGCCAGCCGCTCACCACTCTGTCCGGCGGCGAGCGACAACGGCTCAAGCTGGCTACCCACATGGCCGACAAGGGCGGCGTCTACGTCCTCGACGAGCCGACCACCGGCCTCCACCTCGCCGACGTCGAGCAGCTCCTCGGCCTGCTCGACCGGCTCGTCGACTCGGGCAAGTCGGTCATCGTCGTCGAGCACCACCAGGCGGTCATGGCCCACGCCGACTGGATCATCGACCTCGGCCCCGGCGCGGGCCACGACGGCGGCCGGATCGTCTTCGAGGGCACCCCCGCCGACCTCGTCGCGACCCGCGACACCCTCACGGGCGAGCACCTCGCGGCGTACGTCGGCGCCTGACCCGCACACGGTCCCGCTGTGACCCGGATCACTCCCCCAAGATCATCAGGAGCGATGACTTCACGGCGGCGCGGCGGTCTTATTGCCGTAGATCGCGAACGAGACAAGAGGAGCGGTTCCCATGCGCATCGTCGTCAGTGAGTTCATCAGCCTCGACGGCATCGTGCAGGCCCCCGGCGGCCCCGAGGAGGACACCGACGGCGGCTTCGCGCACGGCGGCTGGACGCACCCGTTCTTCGACCCGGAGGTGGTGGGCGGCGCCTTCGACGAGGCGATGAGCAAGGCCGACGCGCTGCTCTTCGGGCGGCGTACGTGGCAGACGATGGCCGGGGCGTGGCCCGAGCGGGCCGGGGACCCGTTCGCCGACCGGATGAACGCGCTTCCGAAGTACGTCGTGTCCCGGACCCTCGGCGACGGCGACGAGCTGACCTGGAACAACACCACGCGCATCCCGGGCGAGGACGCCGTCGCCCGCATCCGGGAGCTGCGGGAGGCCGCGGGCGGCGACATGGTCGTCATGGGGAGCCCCACGCTCGTGCGCACCCTGCTGAGCGAGGGCCTCGTCGACGAGCTGCGGCTGATCGTCATGCCGGTGCTCCTCGGCGGCGGCAAGTCGATCTTCCCGCAGGACGGCGGGCTGCACACGCTCGACCTGATCTCGACGGTGACCAGCGACGCGGGCGTGAACGTCTGCACCTACCGCCCTCGCCCCGCCGCCACCCCCGACCAGCCATCCGCTTCCTGACAATCCGCGACGGATCGACCTCGCAGAGCTCGCCGAGCTCGCCGAGCTCGCCGACGAACCCTGGGTGGGCAGCGAGCGCCCCGGCCCCTGCCTCACCCGAACGTGGTCGTCCGCAAGGTCCGCGGCCCGGAGCCGGTCCGCTCGATCCAGGCGGCGGTACGGGAGTCCTCGCGCGCCCTGCTCGCCGTACGGGGTCTCCTCGCGGCGCTTCAGGAGGCGGGAGCGACCGGGCCGCACCCGCTCACTTCCGGCCCTCCACCAGCAGCGCGACCCCGTCGAGGATCCGCGCCAGGCCGAAGCGGAACTCGTCGTCCGGCCCGTCCGCCTGGTCGAGCACCCCCGAGTCGAGCATCCGCGCCACCGCCGGGAAGCGCGCCGGGTCGGCGAGCCGGCGCAGGGTGTGGCTGTAGCGGGCCAGGACGACCCCGGGCTCCTGGCCGCTCGCGTCGATCGCGGCGGCGAGGTCGGCGCTCATCATGGCGTCGCTCTTGACGAAGCCCCCCACCAGCAGGGTCACCGAGATCTTGGTGCCCTCGTCGAGGTCGGTGTCGGCGAGGGCGACCATGGCCTTCTCCCACCAGGCGACGGCGTGCGGGGTCGCGGGCGGGCCGGAGATGGGGACCCGCACCAGCCAGAGGTGGCGGTGGTAGACCTCGCGCAGCGCCCAGGACCACCGCTCCATCGCCTCGCGCCAGCCGGTGCCGGGCGGGAACAGCTCGGGCGGGGCGCCGGTGGCCGCGTCCTGCATCAGGACGTACAGCTCGCTCTTCGCGCCGACATAGCGGTAGAGCGACATCGTGGAGACGCCGAGCTCCTTCGCGATCCGCCCCATGGAGACGGCGTCCAGGCCCTCCGCCGAGGCGACGCCCACGGCCGCGTCGACGATCCGGTCGAGGGTCAGGCCGGGCTTGGGTCCCTTCGAGGGGCGTTCGCGCAGGCCCCAGGCGGCCTCGATGCTCGGCGGCAGAAACGACCCGCCGCCCTTCTCCCTGCCGTCCACCACGACCGACCGCCCTTCCTCGCTTGACGGCCATCCTAGTAATGCGTAACCCTTACACAATAACGCGTAAGGCATACGCAGTACGAGCCCCGGGCCGATCCTGTCGAGCCCCAGCCCCAGCCCCAGCCCAAGGAGTGCCGCCGTGCCACCCGCCATCGAAGCCACCGGCCTGCGCAAGGCCTACGGCAACCTCCCCGTCCTCGACTCCCTCGACCTCCGCGTCGAGCAGGGCACCGTCTTCGCCCTGCTCGGTCCCAACGGCGCCGGCAAGACCACCACCGTCCGCATCCTCGCCACCCTCACCGCACCGGACGCCGGCCACGCGCGCGTGGCCGGGCACGACATCGTCACCGAGCGATCCCGGGTGCGCCGCGCCATCAGCCTCACCGGCCAGTTCGCCGCCGTCGACGAGATGCAGACCGGCGCCGAGAACCTGCGCATGATGGCCCGCCTCTCCGGCCTCCCCCGCGCGGCCGCCACCCGGCGCGCCGCCGAACTCCTGGAGCGCTTCGGCCTCACCGACGCCGGCCGGCGCCTCGCCAAGACCTACTCGGGCGGCATGCGCCGCCGCCTCGACCTGGCCGCCGGACTCGTCCGCGACGCCGAGGTGATCTTCCTCGACGAGCCGACCACCGGCCTCGACCCGCGCAGCCGCCAGGAGTTGTGGCAGATCGTCCGCCACCTGGCGGAGAACGGCACGAGCGTCTTCCTCACCACCCAGTACCTGGAGGAGGCCGACCGGCTCGCCGACCGGATCGCCGTCATGGACTCCGGCCGGATCGTCGCCGAGGGCACCGCCGACGCCCTCAAGTCACGCGTCGCCGGCCACCGCCTCGACCTCGTCCTCCACGACCAGGAGGCCTACCTGCGCCTGTCGGACCGGGCCGTCCACCACTCCCCCGAGAGCCTCACCCTCGGCATCCCCACCGACGGCAGCGCCGTCCACGTACGGGCCCTGCTCGACGAACTCGACCCCGAGCGCCGCGACATCGCCCGCTTCTCCCTGCACACCGCCACCCTCGACGACGTCTTCCTCGCCCTGACCGACAAGGAGCCCGCCCATGTCTAGCGCCGCCCTCACCATGACCGGCCGCGGCATCCGGCTCGGCCGGCGCAACGTCGACGCCGTCATCACCTCGATGATGCTGCCCGTGATGCTGATGCTGGTCTTCGTCTACTTCTTCGGCGGGGCCATCGACACCGGAACCCGCTACGTGACGTACGTCGTCCCCGGCGTCCTCGTCCTCTGCTCCGGCTTCGGCTCGGCCGGCACCGCCGTCGCCGTCAGCGAGGACATGAAGGGCGGGATCATCGACCGGTTCCGCTCGCTCGACATCGGCGGTACGCCGATCCTCGCCGGCCATGTCGGCGCCAGCGTGGCCCGCAACCTCGTCGCCACCGCGCTCGTCTTCGGCGTCGCCTTCCTCATCGGCTTCCGCCCCTCCGCGACCCCGCTCGGCTGGCTCGCCGCGATCGGACTGCTCGTCGCCTTCATCACGGCGATCTCCTGGCTGGCCGCGGCCGCCGGACTGCTCACCCGGACCCCCGAGGCGGCAGGCGGGATCACGTTCTTCATGATGTTCCTGCCCTACCCCAGCAGCGCGTTCGTCCCGATCGAGACCATGCCCGGCTGGCTCCACGGCTTCGCCGAGAACCAGCCGGTGACGCCGCTGATCGAGTCGTTGCGCGGACTGCTCCTCGACCAGCCGGTCGGCACCACCCCGTGGATCGCACTGGCCTGGTGCGCCGCCCTGCTGGCGGTCGGCGTGGCCGCGTCCGGCACGCTCTTCCGCCTGCGCACGGCGTGAGGCGTCGCGTCGGCGCCCGCGTCGGCGTCGGCGCCCGCGTCCGCGCCCGCGCCCGCGCCCGCGTCAGAAGATGTCGGGGCACCACGGGCGGCGCGAGGTCCGCAGCAGGGCGTCCGCGCGGGCCGCGGCGCCCGCCGTGACCTCCTCGACCCGGCCGAGGGCGGCGAGCCGTACCGCCGACTCGTCACCGAGCGAGAGCGTGCCCAACTCGGCTATGTCGAAGGCGAGATCGGCCGACTCGGTGGCGGTACGGGAACAGGCGGCGCCCTCCGGGGAGGCGTCGAGCCGGTACCGGCCGCCGGCCAGACCGTCCGCGTCGCGCACGTCGAGGACGAGACTGCCGGAGGCGGCGTACGTACGGCTCTCCAGGACCTTGACGACGTCCAGGACCCGGACCCAGAGCATGTCGGCGTGCGAGGTGATCCGCGCGGCGCGCGGGTCGGGCAGCAGCAGCGGCAGGAGGTCGTCGGGGGCGCGGTGGCCGGACTTCACCGTGGTGACCCAGTCGATGGAACAGAGGAAGGTCCACAGCGCCCGCTCGGCGGCTGGCGTGACCGCGATCAGGTCCCTGACCTTGGCCGTGTTCAGCGGCTGCTTGCCGTCCCCCCACGTGTCGTCGCAGGTGTAGGCGGCGAAGCCCTGGGGTCGGCCGGCCTCGTCGCGGTAGACGGCGTAGAAGGGCTCGGTCCACGGGTGGCTCTGGTAGCCGAGACCTGTGCCGACGTCCCAGCGGTGGGCGTCCCGGCCAACGACTCCGGCGCGCTCGCCGGCCAGCCGGCGGTGCAGTCCGGGGCCGATCTTGCGGATCTCCTCGCCGTCGGCGAAGTCGATCCGGCCGCCGTCCTCGGGCCGCCCGGTGCGCCGCTGATCGAGCCCGGCGCGGGCGACGTCCACGGTCCACTCGGAGGTCCAGGTCGCCGGGCCGAAGCCGTAACGGCCGTAGATCGGGTACTCGGCGGCGATGAGCGTGGCGACGGCGTCGCCCCGCTCCTTCGCGGCGCCGAGATCACGCGCCATCATCCGGCTGAGCAGCCCGCGGCGGCGGTGGGTCGGAGCGACGGTGACCCCGGAGACGGCATCGGCGACGAGCGAGCCGCCGCCGACCGTGCTCACGTCCTGCGTGAAGGACCGGAAGGTGGCGACGAACCGGCCCTCGTCGAACACGCCGAGAAGACGGGAGAGATCGGTGTGCGGCAGCCGGTCGGCGACCTCCTCGTCACTGACGACGGGCGGCCGGAGAAACCCTGCGTGAATGGCCCGCAGCCACTCGCGATACTCGGACTCCCCCACACCACGCACCTCAAGACCCATCCCTCGAGGCTATGACGCCCCCCACCCCCCACGCACCCGAGTTTCCGAGCACGCCGAAGCGCCGGGCGAAGCCAAGGCGGCCAGGCATGGCCGGGGCCTCCCAGCCCTGCCGGGCTGTCCGGGCCTCGCCGGGGATCTCCCAGCACTGCGTTGCCGAGCCTCCGGGCCTCGCCGGGGATCTCCCAGCCTGCCGAGCCTCCGGGCCCAGCCGGGCCTCCCAGCCCTGCCGGGGTGTCCGGGCCTCGCCGGGCCTCCGGGCCCAGCCGGGCCTCCGGGGTGCCCGGGGCCGTGGCTCCGGCAGTCCCCGGGCCGCGTCAGGTGAGCAGGTCGTCGACCTGGGCCTCGCCCTCGCGGTAGCGGCGGGCGATCTCCGCACTGCAGTCGTCGGCCGTCCGCTGCAGCTCCTGCCGGCGCCGCGACATCTGCTGCTCGTACCCCGCGAGCCGCCCCATCGCCGCGTGCAGCTCCTCGTCCGTCCGCGCCCCGAGGTCCGAGAGCTCGACCTCCGAGAGCATCTCGGACGCGAGCCGCCGGTACTCCTCGCTCCGCGGCGTCGACAGCGTCACGTGCCGCGCCGAGGTCCGCAGCCGCGACGGCGCGTCCGCGAGGATCTCCGAGAGCCGGTCGAGGACCGGCGTCTCCGGATCCGTACGGCGGGCCAACTCCGCCCGCAGGATGTCGATCCGGCCCTGCAGCATCCGCCGTACATAGCTCAGGTCCGCCTCGTCGCCCTGCGCGTCGCGGCGCAGCGCGCGCAGCTCCGGCAGCCGCAGGGCGGCGATGTCCGGCTGTGGCCGCGCCGGCAGCGCCGGCTCGGCCCGCCGCTGCACGGGCGGACGTACGGTCGCGCCGACCCGGGTCAGCGGAACGGGACCGGACGGCGTCTGCCCAGCGCCAGGTGCACTCATGTGATTCGTCCCCTCGACCGGTGCGGAACCGCACCGCCTGACACGCATGGTGCCACTCCTGCACGTGCATGTGCAGGCGCTCTGCACCCGTTCAGCCCCAGTTGCGTCGGTCTGTAGGTTGGTCCGTATGCGTGCAGTGGTACAGAGGGTGGACGGCGCGAATGTCGTCGTCGCGGGAGAGACGGTCGGCGAGATCGTCGGCGAAGGGCTGTGTGTGCTGGTGGGAGTCACCCACGAGGACACACCGGAGAAGGCCGCCCAGCTGGCCAGAAAGCTGTGGTCCGTCCGAATTCTTGAGGGAGAGAAATCCTGTTCGGATGTGAATGCGCCCTTGCTGGTGATTTCGCAGTTCACCCTCTACGGGGACGCCCGCAAGGGCCGCAGGCCCACCTGGAACGCCGCCGCGCCCGGCCCCGTCGCCGAACCGCTCGTCGACGAGGTCGTGACGCAGCTGCGCGCACTGGGCGCGCACGTGGAGACGGGCCGGTTCGGAGCGTCCATGCGCGTCTCGCTCACGAATCACGGCCCGTTCACGGTCCTGATCGAGGTCTGAGGGTCTGACGCTCTGAGGGTCCGAGGCTCTGAGGCTCTGAGGGTGCGAGGCTCTGAGGGTCCGAGAGACCCAAGAGGCTCAGGAGGCGCAGGAGGCCCAAGAGGCTCAGGAGCTACGGCTCGACGACCGTCTCCTGCGCCGCGGCCGTATCCCCGGCCATCAGCTCGGCGTCCACCGGCACGTTCCGCTTCACCAGCGCCAGCGCGATCGGCCCCAGCTCGTGGTGGCGCCCGGACGTCGTGATGAACCCGAGCTGACGCCCGTCGGCCCCGTCCGCCGCGAGCCGGATCGGGGTGCCGTGGCCCGGGAGGTGGACCTCGCTGCCGTCCAGGTGCAGGAAGACGAGCCGGCGCGGCGGCTTCCCCAGGTTGTGGACACGCGCGACGGTCTCCTGCCCCCGGTAGCAGCCCTTCTGCAGATGCACCGCGCTGCCGATCCAGCCCAGCTCGTGCGGGATGGTCCGGTGGTCGGTCTCGAAGCCGAGCCGCGGCCGGTGCGCCTCGATCCGCAGCGCCTCGTACGCGAGCATCCCGGCCGCCGGTCCGTGGTCGGCCGCGAAGGACTCCAGGTCGCCGCGCGGCAGGAACAGGTCACGGCCGTGCGGGGTCTCCCGTACGACCACACCCTTCGGCACCTCGGCGATCGAACCGGCCGGCAGATGGACGACGGCGAAGTCGTCCGTACGGTCGGCCACCTCGACCCGGTAGAAGAACTTCATCGACTCCAGATAGGCGATCAGCTCTTCCCGCGTGCCGGGCTCGACATGCGCCCAGACCGTCTCGCCGTCGTCGACGAGATACAGCGCGTGCTCGATGTGACCGTTTGCGGAGAGGATCAGCGCCTCGGTGGCCTGGCCGGCCGGAAGCTCACTGACGTGCTGGGTGAGCAGCAGGTGCAGCCAGCTCAGCCGGTCGTCGCCGGAGACGGTGACGACACCGCGGTGCGAGAGGTCGACGAAACCCTCACCCGCGGCGAGGGTGCGCTGCTCGCGGAAGAGATCGCCGTAGTGCGCGGCAACGCCTTCGTCACGGCCTTCGGCGGGGACGGCGCCGGGCAGGGACAACAGAGGGCTGTGCGTTGAATGTCGCTGCATAGGGGCAAGCCTACGACTGCGTGCCGTCGGCCTTCTTCGAGCAGTCCTGACACCGCCCGAAGATCGCGAAGTGCTTCATGTCCGTCTCGAAGCCGAAAGTCTCGCGCAGCTTCCCGGTGAACTCGGACGCGATGTCGACATCCGCCTCGATGACGTTCGAACAGTCCCGGCAGACCAGGTGGAGGTGGTGGTGCCGATCGGCGAGGTGGTACGTCGGCGCCCCGTGCCCCAGATGGGCGTGGGAGACGAGACCGAGCTCCTCCAGGAGCTCCAGGGTCCGGTACACGGTGGAGATGTTCACACCGGACGCGGTCTTGCGGACCTCACCGAGGATGTCGTCGGGGGTCGCGTGCTCGAGCGCGTCCACGGCCTCCAGGACAAGCTGACGCTGAGGCGTCAGCCGGTAGCCGCGCTGCCGCAGGTCGCTCTTCCAGTCGGTGCTCACCACGCCCCCCAGTGTAGGAGGGCGTGGCGGCGTGAGCCTCGGGTGAACGCGATCGCGCTCGGGATCTCTTGGGCCAGAACGTGCATATCACGTCCAATGTGCGGCAGTTTCTGCCATGCGCATCCCGGGCTGACCGAGGGACTCTGGTTTCGGGTTGTGAGCGGGCGCGCGAATGCGAAGCGACAGTTCGGGCACCGTGCCCGGCTGGCGCTGAGCCCTGCGCAGGTCCGGCTGGTCGATGAGCAGGCGCACGCGGCCCGCACGATGTGGAATCTCTTACACGAGTGGTGGGCCATGCTCCCCAAGGAGCGTCGTTCGCCGGCTGCCGCTGATGCGGCGATCCGTCAGGCACGCAAGGAGATCGACTGGCTCAGCGTCCTGCCCGCCCAGGCTGCGCAAGCCGTGCTGAAGACGTACTTCCAGGCGTGGAAGAACTGCTGGGCCGGCCGGGCGGACGAACCGAACTTCAAGGCCCGCTGCCGCATGGTGATGTCGGTGGACGTCCCGCAGGGACGGGACTTGCACATCACCCGTGTGCACCGCCGGTGGGGCATGGTCGGCCTTCCCAAGATCGGCCGGGTCCGCTTCCGCTGGACGAAGGACCTCCCCGTCGGCAAGCGCGCCGACGCCGACACCCGGATCACCGGGGCTCGGCTGGCCAAGGACGCGCTCGGCTGGCACATCGCCTTCCGCCTCCAGACCTACGAACCGGCCCCTGAGCCGCACACCGGCCCAGAGGTCGGCATCGACGTCGGCATCAGCGTCCCGCTCGCCCTCTCGGACGGAACCACGTACGACCACCGCGAGTGGCTGACCGAAAAGGAACGGGCGACACTGCTCCGCCTGGAGCAGAAGGCCGCCCGCCGCAAGACCTACCGCAGGCGTGGGGAGAAGACCTCACGGCGCCTGCGGCGCACCTACGACCGGATCCAAGAGCTTCGTGCGAGAGCCAAGCGCAGGCACCTGGACTGGCAGCACAAAACCACCACCGACATCGCCAGGAAGTACAGCACCGTCGTGGTGGAGGCATTGAAGATCACGAACACGACCAGGTCCGCCAAGGGCACCGTGGATTCCCCAGGGAAGAAAGTCGCGCAGAAGTCCGGCCTCAACCGCTCCATCCACGCCGAGGCGTGGGGCCGCACTGTCGAACTGCTGACGTACAAGACCTCCCGCCACGGCGGGACCCTGGTGAAGGTGCCTGCTCCCGGAACCTCCCGGCGATGCTCGGCCTGCGGGCACACCACCCCGGGCAGCCGGGAATCCCAGGCCCTGTTCGTGTGCAAGAACCCCGACTGCGGCTGGACCGGCAACGCCGACCACAACGCAGGCCGGAACATCCTGCACCTCTACCGGATGGGCCTCGCGCTCATCCCGGCTGCCGGAAGGGCAGTCGCAAGGCGCGCCCGCCGCGTCAAGCCCACCACCGCAAGGTAGGAGGGAATCTCCCGGCCACGGCCGGGAGAACACTTCACTTGAAGAACGCGATGCCGTCGTCCGGCAGGTCGCCGAGGCCACGCGCCATCTCCGCGACCTCCTCCGGCGTCACGACCTTCTTCAGGTGCGCCGACATGTACGGGCGCAGCGGGACCTCGGGGGTGGCCTTCTCGCCCACCCACATCAGGTCACCCTTGACGTACCCGTAGAGCCGCTTGCCGCCGCTGTACGGACCGGAGGCCGCGGTACGGGCCACGGCGTCGGTCACCAGGTCGATCTGCGGCTTCTTGTCGGCGAGCTCGCCGTACCAGATCTCCACGATGCCCTGGTCACGGACCATGACGGTCTCGACCTTGCGGTCCTTGTCGATCCGCCAGTAGCCGCTCTCGCTCTCCAGCGGGCGGATCTGGTTGCCGTCGTTGTCGAGGACCCAGGAGTGGGAGCGGTACTCGATGAAGTCACGGCCGTCGTGGCTGAAGGTCACGGACTGGCCGAAGTTGCACTTCTCGGCGCCGGGAAAGTCGGCCACGCCCGCGCCTTCCCACGTTCCGAGGAGGAACGCGAGCGGGACGAGGTCCGGGTTGAGGTCGGACGGGATCTCGATCATGAGCAGCTCTGTCGATCTGTAGAGGGGATTAGCGCTGGCCCTGGTACAGCTTCTTCACGGCCAGACCGGTGAAGGCGAGCACGCCGACGCAGACCAGGGCCAGGAGGGCTTCGAAGAAGATGATCACAGGTGCTCCTCGAATGAGCGGTGAAGGCAGAACGGGCCGGACCCCAGCTTAATGGGCTGGGGCCCGACCCGTTCTGTGAGGTGGGTCAAGGCGCTGTCCGGTCAGCCCAGGAGCTGGTTCTGCAGGGCGACGGTCTGCTGGAACGGGACCGTGAGCGCCTCTCCCTTACGGGACTGGGTGACGAGCGCGAGCGTGTCACCGGCCTGGATGTAGGCCCAGCGGGTCTGCTCGTCGTCGTGCGGCAGCTCGACGAAGGGGTACGACACGGTGAACGGCACTCTGATGGCAGTCGGGAACTCGCCGTCCGCCTCGGCCCCCTCCACCCCGTCGAGGACAGGTCCGTCGGTCGAGTCGGCCTGCACCGCGTCGTCCTTGAAGGCCTCCGCGAAGGCCACCGAGTTGAACCGGAGCAGGTGGATCCGGGTCGTCGTGCCGTCCGGCATGGTCCACCCCCTGGCCGCGATGTGCCGCAGCGCTGACTCGGCCAGCGGATCCGACAGCTCGGTCCGATCGTCCTTGCGGTACTGGGACAGGAACTGCTCCACGTCGACCCAGCCGCCGTCCAGCTTGGGGTCGGGCGTGGCACCGGCCGGGGCGGGCAGGAGGAGCTTGCGCAGGTCGGCGTGGTGGATCTCGCCGTCGTTGCCCTCGGTGTAGGGGCGGGGCACGCCGGCCGGGAGCGCGGGGAGGCTGAGCTTCGGGTACGCCCAGCGGCCGTCGCTCTCCGTCGCGAGACCGGGCACGTCGGTGCGCTCCATGGAGGTGATCTGGAGCGCGGTCCCGGTTCCGATTCCGCCGCACACGAGCACAGCGGCGGTCCAGCGGGCGACGGCCCACAGGAGCGGCCGCCGGGAGCGCTTGGGTTTGGGCTGCTCGGGGTCCACCGTCTGCCGCACCGCCTGATCCGCCTGATCCGGCTGATCCGGCTGATCCGGCTGATCCGGCTGATCCGGCATCACGGGAGGAACGGCCGAGGCGGCGGGCACCGACTCGGCTGCCGGAGCAGGGGACTGCTCCGGCAGTGTCACGTCCGTCTGCTCGGTCATACGTACTCCCCCGGGGACTCGATGTGGTCCAGCTGCTTCTTCACCAGATCCGCCACCGCGGACCTGTCGAACGGCTTGGAGCCGGCGACCGTGACCGTGACCTCGACCTCGGAGTCGTACGCCGTGCAGCGCATCTCCTCCAGCTGATCGGCCTTCTCCTCCTTGTCCAGGTCCTTGGCCTCGGGAGCCATGTAGCAGGCGGAGTTCTTGTGCCCGCCGATCTTCGGCCCCTTGGGGAACTCGAAGAGCTCGAAGAGTTCCTTCCTGAGCTCGAACATCTCGCGGATCCGCTTCTTGTCCTTCATCTGCGTGACGCGGATGTACACCACGGTGTCGCCGTCCTGCGACGCGAAGGACCGGACCGCGATGCCCTTGATCCCGACCTTCTCGACCCGCTTCTCGTACGCGCGGCGCTTCTTGCCGGAGAGCCCCTTGCCCTCCTGCTTGAGCAGCGCGAGGGCCTCCTTCTCGCCCAGCTCGCTGTCGTTCCCGTACGACTCGACGTCAGGACCGAGCTCGTACCCCTCCGGCGCGGGCAGCAGCAGCTTGCTGAGCGGCGTCGACGCCTTGCCGCGCAGGGCGCGCAGCGCCGGGTCCTCGTCCCGCGCTGTCATGTCCGTCTGCTCCCAGGGGACCGTCGGCGCGCTGCGGTCCGCGGAGGCGACGATGACGGCCGTGTACGTGACGCCACCGCCGATCACGCCGAGGACGAGGACGGCGGGTAGGGCGACGGTCAGCAGCTTGCGCCCCCGCCCACGCTTCTTCGGCTCCTCCGGGGGAACAGTCGCGGCGAACACGTCGTCCACATCCACGTCGTCCACATCGGTCACGGTGTTCCGGTCCTCGCTCACAGGCGCCCCAGCTGCCGCTCGGCCACCGAACTGATGTCCTTCTTGGAGATCTTCTTGGTGTCGCTGATGAAGATCTCGACCATGATGTCGCCGCGGTAGAAGTACGCACGGGCCTGGTAGTGGTCCAGGTAACCGGCCTCCCGTTTCACCGGGAACACGTAGTAGCGGCCGTTGGCGGAGCCCTTGATCGGGTCGCCCTCGGACCGGGCGTAGTCCTCGTCGGGCATGTAATCCATCTGGTTCTCGGCGTGATCCTGCGCGCCGAGCATGTCGCTGGGGCGGTACTGGACCAGGCGGATCGAGGTCGTCCGGTATGTGCCCGTCCGCCACGAGGTGGTCGCGACGCGCCGAATACGGCTCTCCAGCTGATAGTTCAGCGCCCGACGCGGGTGGTTGAAATACCCGACGTACTGCGGCACGGTCATCCAGCCGTCGGCGTCCGCGAACTCTGGCTTCTGCGCTCCCGCCGGCTTCGGCAGCAGCAGCTTGCGCAGGTCGCCGTCCGTCTTGGCCTTCCGGTCCTCGGACGCCGGCAAGGGCTTCGGCGCCTGCCCCTCCGGGAGCGGCTTCGGGTAGGCGAGAGCGGGCTGGTTCAGGGCGGGCAGCGGGGTCGGCTCGCGCTCGGCCTGGATGCCGTAGCCCACCGCCGTACCGCCGACGATGCCGAGGACGGCGGCGGCGGCGATCAGCGCGACGGCACGGCCGCCCCGCCGACGGCGCGCCGGCACGGGCTCCTCCTGTACGGGCTCCTCCTGTACGGGCTCCTCCTGCACGGGCTCCGCTGCGGGCGCGGCCTCGGCCGCCGGCTCCGTCACGGGCACGTCGTTGTCATTGCTGTCCGCGTTCGGCGCGGTTTCTGTGGCTTCCAAGGGGTCCCCCCACGAGACCTGAAGCGCAGATTCCGTAACCCGCGCACCCCACTGACAGGTGAGTGGTGCATGGGGTTGCACGGGTCCGCATTACAGTTCGGTATATGGCGAAGAAGCTCGTGATCAAGGTGACCGCCGGGGCCGACGCCCCCGAACGCTGCTCCCAGGCCTTCACCGTGGCCGCGGTCGCCGTGGCCAGCGGTGTCGAGGTCTCGCTCTGGCTGACCGGAGAGTCGTCCTGGTTCGCGCTCCCGGGCCGCGCGGCCGAGTTCGAGCTCCCGCACGCCGCGCCCCTGCCGGACCTGATCGACTCGATCCTGGCCGCCGGCCGCATCACGCTCTGCACGCAGTGCGCGGCCCGCCGCGAGATCACGGAGAAGGACGTCCTGGAGGGCGTCCGCATCGCCGGCGCCCAGGTCTTCGTCCAGGAGGCCATGACGGACGGCACCCAGGCCCTCGTCTACTGACGGTCGTCCCACCACCGGCCCCGCCCTCGACGCGCCTCCCGCACTGCTCGGCCCCCGGGGGGCCTCACAGGCTTCGAGCCGCTGCGCCTGACTCCGCCAGGCGGCTCGTGGCCGCGCGGCGGTTCAACGCTCCCGGCGCTTCTTGCCGTCGAGCTCGTCCCACCACT
Source organism: Streptomyces vilmorinianum (assembly GCF_005517195.1). Taxonomy (NCBI): domain Bacteria; kingdom Bacillati; phylum Actinomycetota; class Actinomycetes; order Kitasatosporales; family Streptomycetaceae; genus Streptomyces; species Streptomyces vilmorinianum. The sequence goes on from NZ_CP040244.1 coordinate 7,337,610, forward strand.
CGTCCGACTGCGGGTCCCCCGAAGGGTCGTCCCACCACCGGTCCTCGGGTCCCCGCCGGTTCGCGATCATCGCGGCGACCGGCGGCATGAGCATGGCGACCACGCACATCCCGATGGCGACCGGCATCGAGAAGAGCCGCACGACAGCCCAGGCACCCACGAAAAGCACCAGGCAGATGCCCATCATCCAGAAGTAGACACGACGCCGTCGCGCGTACATACCTTCAGCGTAGACCGAAGGGCCGCACCTCAAATCCTGGAATGGCGTCCAACCCCCAGAAAGGTGCGGCCCCTCGGCCGGTTCAGCGGTGCCGTCAGACGGCGATGGCGACCTCTGCGAGGCCACCCTTCTGCGCCACGACCTGGCGGTCGGCGGTGCCGCCGGGGACCAGGGCGCGGACGGTCCAGGTGCCCTCGGCCGCGTAGAAGCGGAACTGGCCGGTGGCGGAGGTCGGGACCTCGGCCGTGAACTCGCCGGTCGAGTCCAGGAGGCGGACGTAACCGGTGACGGGCTGGCCGTCCTTGGTCACGAAGCCCTGGATGGTGGTCTCACCGGGCTTGATCGTCGAGGCGTCGGGGCCGCCGGGCTGCGCTCCACACATGTTTTCTGTCCTTACGGTCGAGGGGTCCGGAGGAGGAGAGGGTCCGGGGGTCTTACTTGTTGGCGCCGAGCTCGATCGGCACGCCGACGAGGGAGCCGTACTCGGTCCACGAGCCGTCGTAGTTCTTGACGTTCTCGACGCCGAGCAGCTCGTGCAGGACGAACCAGGTCAGCGCGGAGCGCTCGCCGATGCGGCAGTAGGCGATGGTGTCCTTCGCCAGGTCGACCCGCTCGTCCTCGTAGAGGGCCTTGAGCTCGTCGTCCGACTTGAACGTGCCGTCGTCGTTGGCGTTCTTCGACCACGGGATGTTGCGGGCGCTCGGCACGTGGCCGGGGCGCTGCGACTGCTCCTGCGGGAGGTGGGCCGGGGCGAGCAGCTTGCCGGAGAACTCGTCGGGCGAGCGGACGTCGACCAGGTTCTGGGCGCCGATCGCGGCCACGACGTCGTCGCGGAAGGCGCGGATCGAGGTGTCCTGGGCCTGAGCCTTGTACTCGGTGGCCGGGCGGGCGGGTACCTGGGAACCGTCGACGAGGTCGCGGGAGTCGAGCTCCCACTTCTTGCGGCCGCCGTCGAGGAGCTTGACGTCCTGGTGGCCGTAGAGCTTGAAGTACCAGTAGGCGTAGGAGGCGAACCAGTTGTTGTTGCCGCCGTAGAGAACGACCGTGGTGTCGTTCGCGATGCCCTTGGCCGAGAGGAGCTTCTCGAAGCCCTCCTGGTCGATGAAGTCGCGGCGGACCGGGTCCTGCAGGTCCTTGGTCCAGTCGATCCGGATCGCGTTGCGGATGTGGTTCTTCTCGTACGCCGAGGTGTCCTCGTCGACCTCGACGATGGCGACCTGCGGGTTGTCGAGGTTCGCCTCGACCCAGTCGGCGTCTACCAGGACGTCGCTGCGGCTCATGCTTTTCTCCTCCGGGGCAGTGTTCGGCGGTGTGGCGCGGGGTGGTGCGGGTACGCGTCAGTGCATGCGTACGGCTACACGGGGTGGCCCCGACCGGACAGTCAAAGGGCCTGAGGAATACGGGAGTTGGGTGTCCCGCTCAGACGGGGCGACAGAGCATGGCGGCGATGCGGCACAGGTCTACTGCCCGCCGCTTCGTGAGATCCGCCTGTCGCTTCATGCCCACGATCGTAGGGACGGACAGGCGGCCGTGTCACCGGTGTGTCGTATTTTGAGACGCGAACGTCCGAGATGTGGGACGTGATCACGCGGGAAGGGGCTCCGGCCTGCCCGCGGACCAGGACCTCCGGGCTCTGTTTCTACAGGTCGGACGGCACCGTCTCAGGATGTGGGAGGAGAGGCCGGGGAGGGGCCGGGGAGGGGCCGGGGAGGGGCCGGGAAGGCGCCGAGAAGGGGGCCGGAAGGGGCCGCTCAGCCGGCCAGGACGACGTCCGTGCCGGTCACGGCGATGGCCACGCCGTCCTCGCGGGCCTCGACCTTCGTCAGCTTCATGCCCTCGGGCAGTCCGCCGATCCCGCGGTCGAAGTCGGTCCGCTGCCGGACCAGGGACTCCAGGCCGGGGATGCCCTCGCCCGGCACCTTGTCGGCGCGGACGCGGATCGTGTCCCCGTCGACGAGGGTCACCGAGGACAGGACGCTGCGGGTGAGCGTGCGGCCCAGGATCTCGAACCCGCCGGTGACCTTCACCTTGCCGTTGCCGCCGTAGGAGATCTTCACGTCGCGGTCGGCGGCGGCCATCAGGTCCTCGTACGAGATCAGCGCGGTGCCGGTCGCGGTGCCGGCGCGGGCGCTCGTGTAGTCGCCGTTCAGGGTGACGTCGTGGAGCGCGGCGGTCATCTCGCTGATACGGATCTTCTTGCCGCCCGCCGTGGCCTCGACGCCGGTCAGGGTCACGTCGACCTCGTCGAAACGCTTGTCCATGACCTGCGTCAGGAAGGGGAAGCCCTTGATGTCGATGTCCGTCGAGCCGGCCCGGGCGGGGCCGAGCCTGACGCGGTCGGCGGCCTCCGATTCGGCGTAGGAGACCGCGAGGCGGTCGATCCCGACGAAGATCCCGCCGAGCACGACGGCCACGATCAGCAGTATGCGCAGTGCTCGCATGGCCCGCACGCCCCCCTGGAAAGTCTCCGGCCCCCCGACACGAAGATCGACGTGTCGGGAGGCCGGATGGTTCCCGGGGAGCCTGTGAGGAGCGCTACGCCAGCGCGCGGCCCAGCAGGTAGACGGCGGGGGCGGCGGCGGTCAGCGGGAGGGCGACGCCGGCGGTCATGTGGACGAACCGCGAGGGGTAGTCGTAGCTCGCGACCCGCAGTCCGACCAGCGCGCACACCCCGGCCGCGAGGCCGAGGAGAGCCCCGGAGGCGCCCAGGTCGGTGAGCCCGCCGGCCGCGATGCCCGCGCCCGCGGCGGCGAGGAGCGCCACGACGACGGAGGCCGGGCCCGGCAGCGGGAGCGCGCGGGCCAGGACGGCGGCGGCGACCGCGATCCCGCCGACGACGACGGCGTCGGGGGCGGCGCCGAGGTGTCCGGCGGCCACGATGGTGAGCGCGGCCGAGGCGACGGTCGCCATCAGCCCGTACATCCGCTCGTCCGGGTCGGCGTGGCTGCGCAGCTGGAGGACGAGCGTGAGCAGCACCCAGACGCCGAGGGTGCCCATGATCGCGGCCGGGGCGTTCTCACGGCCGGCGGCGAGCAGGGCGATGTCGGCGGTCAGGCCGCCGGCGAAGGCGAGGGCGATGCCCTGCCGGGCCGGCCACATGCCGTTGAGCCGGAACCAGCCGGCGGCGGTGACGGCCTGGAGCAGCACGAGCGGTACGAGCAGCCCGTACGAGCCGATGGCGGCGCCGGCGGCGAGCAGGATGCCGAGGACCGCGGTGAGCGCGGCGGGCTGCATCCCGGGCTCGATGACCGGTGAGCGGCCTTCGGCCCTGGCGCGCTGGGCGTCGGTGATCCGGAGGTTGCCGGAGGTGGTGGGGGCGGAGAACGCGGGCACGGGCTCAGGTGTGGGCTCGGGCGCGTGCTCGGCCGTGCTCTCGGGCGGCAGGGGGTACGCGGCCTGCGGCGGCAGGTAGGCCGTGTCGTACGCCACCGGCTGCGGCTCCTCCTGGGCCAGGGGCTGGACGGCGGGCTGGGCCACGGGCTGGTACTGGGTGTCCCAGGTCTGGCCCTCCCACGTCTGTGTGACGTGCGGGTCCTGGTACTGGTACCCGTGCTGCTGCTGCCCGGCGTACGGATCGCTGTACCGGTCGCCGTACGGATCGTACGGCTGCTGCTGATCACTGCTCATGCTGTGCGGTTCACCCTCCTGCGAACGGCGGGAGCACCTCGACCGTGCCGCCCTCGGCAAGGCGTACGGTCTCATGCGCGCGGGTCCCGACGGGGTTGCCGTCGATGAGGAACGAACACCGCTGGAGTACGCGGACGAGCTCACCCGGGTGCTTCGCGCGGGCGGCCTCCAGCGCCTCCGCCAGGTTCTCGGCGGTGTACGGCTCCTCGGCGACACCGGCGGCGGCCTTGGCCGCGGCCCAGTAGCGGATGGTTCCCGCTGCCATAGCGGCGCTCCCTTCGTTCGTGTGCGCGCCGCTGTCCATGATGGGCCATGCGCGGACGATCTAGGTGCGGGTGAGCCAGTCCCCCAGTCGGGCGAGGAGCTCCTCGTCCGCCGCGTTCTCGGCGTGGCCCATCCCGCGCTCCAGCCACAGCTCGGACGCGCCGGCCTCCGCCAGCATGCGCGGGTGGTCGAGGGGGAAGTACGGGTCGCGGTCGCCGTGCACGATCAGCAGCGGGGTCGGCGCGATGAGCGGCACCGCCTCCACGGGCGACAGCGGTACGGGATCCCAGTCCCGGTTGTGGATCCGCGTACGGAGCCCGTAGCGGCCGACCAGGCGGCCCGTCGGGCGGGTGATCACCCAGTGGACCCGTCGCATCGCGGGCGTACCCCGGTAGTACCAGCGGGCGGGCGCGCTGACGGCCGCGACCGCGTCGGTGTGACCGCCCGATTCCCGCTCCAGGGCCGCGTGGCGCAGCACCACGGACCCGCCCATGGAGAAGCCGACCGTCGCCACGCGCGCGTGCCCCAGCTGCCGGGCCCAGCGCACCGCGGCCGCGAGGTCGAGGACCTCCCGGTCGCCGACGGTGGAGCGGCCCCCGGACCTGCCGTGGCCCCGGAAGGAGAACGTGACGACGGCCGCGTGCTCGGCCAGGACCCGGGCGGCGCGGCGGACGGCGGGCCGGTCGGCCGAGCCGGTGAAGCCGTGGGCGAGGACGACGGCCGGGGCGGCCGTACCGGGGACACTCCGCGTACACGATTCGTAAACAGCGTCGATACGGACCCCGTCATCGGTGAGCAAAGTGGCACGCTGGGGACCAGGTGGGGGTCCCTCCACGCCCCCTGGGGCGTAGGGGGAGATCGAGGAAACATCCACGATGTGAAATCGGCCCTCTGCCTCGGAACTCATGTGGGCTATTCTGCTAGCCAGAGGATCCGGGCAACGCAGCCCCCGGGTCCTTTTGTGTTTTCCGACCGTTGTTACGGGCGGATGAACAAAAGCTCTCAGGGCGCGAGAGCAGCAGTGATGTGTACGAAGCAGTGCCGTAGTCCTCGCAGGGACCGAGGAGGAAACCGACGTCATGGACGAGCGAACCGAGCACGACCGACCGACGATCCAGTCGACCCAGGCAGGTGGGGCGCGATGAGCTCACTGCTGCTCCTGACCAACGCCCTCCAGCCGTCGACCGAAGTGCTCCCCGCACTCGGCCTGCTGCTGCACAACGTGCGGGTGGCCCCCGCCGAGGGCCCCGCGCTGGTGGACACCCCCGGCGCGGACGTGATCCTGATCGACGGCCGCCGTGACCTGCCCCAGGTGCGCAGCCTCTGTCAGCTGCTGCGCTCCACCGGGCCGGGCTGTCCGCTGATCCTCGTCGTCACGGAGGGCGGCCTGGCGGCCGTCACCGCCGACTGGGGCATCGACGACGTCCTCCTCGACACCGCGGGGCCGGCCGAGGTCGAGGCGCGGCTGCGGCTCGCGATGGGCCGCCAGCAGATCGTCTCCGACGACTCCCCGATGGAGATCCGCAACGGCGATCTGTCGGTGGACGAGGCGACGTACAGCGCCAAGCTCAAGGGCCGGGTCCTGGACCTGACCTTCAAGGAGTTCGAGCTCCTGAAGTACCTCGCCCAGCACCCGGGCCGGGTCTTCACGCGCGCCCAGCTCCTGCAGGAGGTCTGGGGGTACGACTACTTCGGTGGCACCCGAACGGTCGATGTCCACGTACGGCGTCTGCGGGCCAAGCTCGGCCCCGAGCACGAGTCGCTGATCGGCACCGTCCGCAACGTCGGCTACCGCTTCGTCACCCCGGAGAAGGTGGAGCGGGCGGCCGAGGAGGCGCGGGCCAAGGAAGAGGCTCGGGTCAAGGAAGAGGCCCGGGTCAAGGACGCCGCGCGGGATGTCACCCCGACGGAGGACGTGAACGTGGCGGAAGCCACAGTGCGACCTGCCGGTAGGTAGGTCCCCCCGCGTAGACTGCCGCGCGTGGCCAAGGTGACGCGGGATGACGTAGCGCGACTGGCGGGGACTTCGACCGCGGTCGTGAGTTACGTCATCAACAACGGACCCCGGCCGGTCGCCCCGGCCACGCGCGAGCGTGTACTCGCCGCGATCAAGGAGCTGAGCTACCGGCCCGACCGGGTGGCCCAGGCCATGGCGTCGCGGCGCACGGACCTCATAGGCATGATCGTCCCGGACGCGCGGCAGCCGTTCTTCGCGGAGATGGCGCACGCGGTCGAGCAGGCCGCCGCCGAGCGCGGGAAGATGGTCCTCGTCGGCAATTCGGACTACCGGGACGAGCGCGAGGTCCACTACCTGCGCGCCTTCCTCGGGATGCGGGTCTCCGGGCTGATCCTGGTCAGCCAGGGCATGAGCGAGCGGGCCGCGAGCGAGATCGAGGCCTGGGACGCGCGCGTGGTGCTGCTGCACGAGCGGCCCGAGGCGCTGGACGACGTCGCCGTCGTCACGGACGACATCGGCGGCGCGCAGCTCGCCACCCGGCACCTGCTGGAGCACGGCCATCCGTACGTGGCGTGCATGGGCGGCATCCCGAACACCCCCGCCGTCGGCGACCCGGTCGCCGACCACGAGGAGGGCTGGCGGCGGGCCATGCTGGAGGCCGGCATCCCGATCGAGGGCCGGCTGTTCCAGGCTCCGTACAACCGCTACGACGCCTACCAGGTGGCGCTGAAGCTGCTCTCCGGGCCGGACCGGCCGCCGGCGATCTTCTGCTCCACCGACGACCAGGCGTTCGGCGTGCTGCGTGCGGCGCGCGAGCTGCGCATCGACGTGCCGGGCGAGCTGGCGGTGGCGGGCTTCGACGACGTGAAGGAAGCGGCGCTCACGGACCCGCCGCTCACGACGGTCTCCTCGGACCGTCCGGCGATGGCCCGGGCGGCGGTGGACCTCGTCCTCGACGACGGGCTGCGG